>CAMDLX010000022.1 GCA_945901935.1 Bifidobacterium breve
GGGATTCGCGTGGACATCAACAAGCTTGATCGGCCTGAAGAGGTCTAATCCTGTACTGGCCTAGTCCTGAAGAGGCCTAGTGCTGCGAAGTGGCAGGACTATTGACTGAGCTAGCTCACCGTCGTAGTTGCGCCGTTGGATACAGCAACCCGCTGCTTGCCACCCGTCTTGGCTTGGTAGAGCGCAACATCTGCTGTTCGAAGGAGGGTGGCAGGTTCGCTCTTGCAGTCGCCCAAAGCAACTCCTGCGCTCGCACCGATCTTGCCGGTGAATTCCCCAACAGCCGCTGGCAGAGCCACGGCGTTAATGAGTCGTTCTGCGATCTCGGCAGCCTCGCTCGAGTCAGTGATTCCGGGGCAGAGAACTGCGAACTCATCACCGCCTAGGCGAGCCACAAAATCGATTTCCCGAACTGACTCGTTGATACGCCGAGAAATTTCGACCAGCATCAGATCGCCTACCTCATGGCCGTACTCGTCGTTGACGGGCTTGAAGTCATCGAGGTCGATATAGAGCACTGCAAGAGGACCTTGCTGGGCTGCAAATACTTGACTCAAACCCTTACGATTCAAGAGCCCCGTTAGTCCATCGTGCTGTGCATCAAAGCGCAGCGCACCCTTTGACTGATGGTCCGCTACGGCCAGAGCCGTGAGCCGGACTGCTTGGTGAATGAGGCGCTGAGGACCCGAGATCAAACCCATGGCGGGCTCGCTCCACAGAACGATGCATGCTCCGATTTGCTCTGACCCTGGCAGCGCCACGGGAAGCAGACTCACGGCACCGAACTTCTCTCCTGGCTCTTTGGATGCCTGCCCCTGCAGATCAAGGATCTGCTGAACCTGACCCGTCTCTCGCGCCAGAGTCAACAACTCAGTCGGCGCATCGGGCAGGTCCTCGGAATCTGGAGCGACGTGGGAGGTAGTGGCACCGTCCTCCCAGTAGACAATTTGTGTCCGGGTGCCATCAACGCTGCAGTCCACTAGGCGAGCAAGCACGGGGAGGACGCTGTCGAGTGGCGCACTCTGGCCAAGTAAGTCAATAGCAGTTGCAAGGTCGCTCAGGTCACGGCCAAAGCGACCAAGGCCGAGCAGGCCTCCAATCTCTGGGTCTTCAAGAAAGTTGCAGAGCTGCACATCGGCGCGCACGTAATCGCCCTCTGCAGTGGCGATTCGGATGCTTGTGGAATCCGGTCTCCAAGAAGGATCAAAGTTCGCCTGATAATCCGAAGCGTGATCCACGTGAAACTCAATGGACTGAGCGGCTAACTCAAAGTCTTCAGGATGAATCAACTCGGTCATGTTTCGACCTACGAGAGTTGACCACCCAAAGATCAGGTAGGAAGTCTCAGAAGCCCATTCGATTTGAAAATTTCGGTCGATCATGACCGAGAAATGACCGTTTGCCCGAGATACTGCTCTTCCAAGGCGAAGAAGCTGCTCTTCTGATTCAGCTTCAGATGGGTCACGCACCATACAAGTATCGCCCATCTAGCGACCTTTGTTGATAAGTCGCTGAGGATTTGTACTGCTACGAGTTGCTCAGCGAGTTTTTGAGTCGTACGGCCCACATCGTGTTGAGTCCTCAGGGGATTCGTTGGCAGATTCTGAGCAGTGCGATGTGCGTATGTTCTGTGCTCAGCGTAAAGTCGGGCTCTGATGGAATCAGTCAAGGCAGCATCGGCAGACCCCCTCCCACCGCAGCGTTCCGCCGCCGACCTTGCGATGCTCAGGTTCCTGAGGATCAACCCGGATGCCCCGCCAAAGAGCATTTTTGGATCCGAAAATGCCTTTGGGAAATCAATCGCAGTCTCTGCCATGCGATGCACCGTTACGTACCTCCTGTTGCCACTCCTCGCTCCAATTGTTGATCTCACTCACGGAGTCACCAAGCCAATTGTTGGGTTGCTGCTAGGTGCGATCTCGATGACTGCAATTGCATTATCAATGCGCAGATTCTTCGCCTCAAACCACAAATGGCGGTGGGGCTACTCGATCGTCGGTGGCAGCATTTTTGTGGCCCTTGCCGTCATGGCACTTTTCGACCTCCGCGAACTGTTTCTTCTGTAACCCGGGGTAGGGGCTACGTTGAGGCCATGAATATTTACGGTCGAAATGTGCTGCTGACAGGTGCGAGCGGCGGACTCGGTCAGGCCATCGCCAAAGAACTGCATCAGCGCGGAGCCAGACTCACCCTCACTGGTCGGCGTGTCGAGGAACTTGAGGCACTCGCTGAACAAACCCAGGCTCAGGTGCTCGTTGCGGATCTGTGCGATCCTGCAGGCCTTGAGCAACTCGTCGAGGCATCACGTGACTGCGACGTGCTGATCGCAAACGCCGGCATGGGTTCCGATGTTGCGATTGCCGAGATGACTGCGCAAGAGGTCGACCGATCAATTGATGTCAACCTGCGTGGCCCAATTCTGATGGCTACGGCCTTTGCCCAAGCGCACATGGAGCGGCAGGCCAGCGGGCAGATTGTCTTCATTGGGTCGCTCTCTGGCGTGATCGCTACTCCAAATACTCGGATGTACAACGCAACCAAGTTCGGCCTTCGTGGATTCTCACTCTCCCTGCGAGAGGACTTGTCTAGTGCCGGTATTGGCGTCTCGATCGTGGAGCCGGGCTTTATCTCCGAGGCCGGAATGTTTGCCACCTCGGGCATTGAGTTGCCGGCGGCCGTGCGAAAGAAGACGCCAGCCGATGTTGGCCGCTGCGTTGCCAAGGCCATCGAATCGAATCCCGCGGAGGCATTCGTAGCGCCGATCGAACTGCGCTTGGCAGCCACGCTCGGAAGCTTGGCCCCCGGACTTTCATCCATGATCCAACGTCGAGCTGGAACAGCGGATATGACGGATACCCGCAGCAATTCCTGAATCTCTCAGAACCCTGTGCCTGCCGCTTGTGCCTGTGCCTGTGCTCCGTTAGGGCGTGTCGTGCATGAGGTCGCCCATTCCGAGACAAATCTCGGTAGCCATGGCCATGCCCCCGGGCAGGATTCCCATTCCAAAGAACCCGTGCACCATGTCGTCGTAACAGCGGTAGCGAGTCGGTACACCGGCCTCGACGAGCATCTCTGCATAGCGTCGACCTTCGTCTCGCAGTGGATCAAATCCAGCTGTGACAATCAGTGCGGGGGCGACTCCCGCCAGATCAGTCTGTTCAATCGGCGAGGCAAGAGGTGAGTCCCAATCGCTCTGATCGGGCAAATAGGTTGACCGAAAGAACTCCATGGAATCTCGGGTCAGGAAGAATCCTTTCGCAAAGATCTCATGCGAGGCCTCGCGAAGGTAGGCGTCAGTAGCGGGATAGATCAGACACTGCGCCACCGGGGCAGGTACATCAGTATCCCGAGTGACTTGAGCAACCACTGCGGCAAGGTTGGCACCAGCGCTGTCGCCCATGACCCCGACGCGGCCTGGCTCGATTGAGAGCTCAGATGCGTGATCATTCACCCACCTGTATGCAGCCACGGCATCATCAATCCCCGCAGGGAAGGGGTGTTCGGGTGCTAGCCGGTAGTCCACTGCAACCACGATGCATTCGCTCTCATCGGCGAGTAGGCGGCAGGACCCGTCGTGGGTGTCCAGGTCGCCGGTAACCCAGCCGCCGCCGTGCAAGTACACGATTGCGGGAGCCGTTTCGGGCAAGCCAAATCGTCGATAGATCCGAACGGGTATATCGCCTGCAGGGCCAGGGACTCTGCGGTCAACCACATGCAGCCCTGTGCGCACTGGCATACCAAGAGCAGCTCCTCGGCGCATAGCACTGCGTCGCTCCGCTACCGACTCGGGCTGGCCATCACCTCGAATTCCCAAGCGTTCGGACAGAACAAGCATCGCCTGAACTCGCCGGTTGAGCACCCGACCATCTAGAACAATGGGGGGAGCGCTAATCAGTCGATCAATTATCGGATCAGGCAGTGCCAAGATGCCCTGGACGACACGGGTGGCCAAGCTTCTGCGTTCGCTCATATTCCCAAACAGTAGGCCGGTTGGCAGTCCGTCGGCACGGTGAATCCGCGAGATAGCGTTACAGAGTGATTCTTATCGGAACGCACTGCTACGAGTGAAGCCGCTCTTTGAGTTCCGCTACCTAACCGTGAGCATCGCTGGTTCAGAGGTACTGCACCGGATCAGTCTGGTGATACCTGACTCAAAGCTCACTGTCATTGCAGGTGCTTCTGGTTCGGGAAAGTCCACACTGCTTCGCTGCTGCAACCGTCTTGAGGTTCCGAGTGCGGGGACGGTGAGTTATCTGGGACAAGAGATTGCATCCCTCGACCCGTTACTACACCGCCGTCGAGTGGCAATGGTGTTTCAACATCCAGTCACCTTCCCAGGTTCGGTCCTTGACAATCTGCAGGTGGCCTGCCCGGGACTCTCGGTTCAGGCTGCAGAGGAATTGTGCGATCGAGTATCGATCAAGCGTGAACTCCTTGATCGAGAGGCGGACACACTCTCGGGTGGCGAAGCCCAGAGAATGGTGATCGCTCGAGCGCTAGCAGCACGGCCGACGGTGCTACTCGCCGACGAGCCCACATCTGCGCTCGATGGCGATTCCACTGAGCGCATGGAGGAACTTGCTCTGTCGCTGCTCGACCAGGGCATCGCAGTGGTGTGGGTGACACACGATCGAGCACAGATCAGTCGACTGGCTCAGCATCTAGTGGTGCTCAAGTCTGGCGAACTGCTGTTTTCTGGTTCGGCAGATGATCCTGATGCAGCGAGTGCAATCGATGAGTCATGGTTCAACAAGGAGGAATAGTGGGGCAGTTACATGAGTGAGCAAGTGGTGGGTTGGAGTTCGCTCATCGTGTCTTTGGTGTTTGTGCTCATTGCTCTGGCTGTTACTGCTGGCGAGCATCTGGGGTTAACCAAGCCAATTCTGGTTGCTCTAGTCCGCTCTCTAGCGCAGATGGCACTAGTCGGGTTCGTACTGGTGCCAATTGTAAATCCACAGACCCCAATGATCTGGTCCTGGCTTTGGGTGCTCGTCATTGTGGTGTTCGCAGCAGTCACCACTGCGAGGAGAACCAGAGAGATCCCCGGAATGTTTCCTCTTGCTCTACTAGCGCTCGGTGCCGTTGGATTCGTTGGGTTGGCGATTGTCTTTGGTCTCGGCGTGTTTGAGTTGGAGGGTCGAACTCTGGTTCCCGTAGCCGGGATGCTGATCGGGAACTCCATGAATTCAGCCGTGGTTGCATCCAATCGGGTAAGCGAATCGGTGGCTAATCAACGAAGCGAGATTGAAGCCGGTCTTGCACTAGGGATGACCGTCAAGTTGGCATCACGTCGGTTCATTCGATCCTCTTTGCGCACGGCAATTTCCCCGCAGGTAGAACAGACCGCGGCGCTGGGAATAATTGTTCTACCCGGCACCATGACTGGGCTGATCCTGGCTGGGGTTGAACCGTTTGCCGCTGTTCGTACTCAACTCGCGTTGATGTACGTGATTCTTGCCGGGGTAGTTATTGCTGCGAGCATCACTGGCTTAGGAACCCTTGCCAAGCTCACCACTCGGGACAATCGCATCCTCAAACTGTCCAGAACGAACTAACGCAGCAGTGACCTATCACAGTCAGATCTGCGCAGGCAGGCTGCTCGGCGTTGCTGGGCCCAGCGCTTCTGCTTGTTCAGCGCTGTTGTGGGTTCAGGTTGTTGCTGGGGGATTGCAAACCCAGGCATCAGCTGGGAACGCCGGGTAGTCAGACTGAATCTGCCCTACGCCATCTCCAAGACCGAGTCCTGAACAAGTTGAGCTAGCTACGAGCTCGCTGCTGGCACGCACCAGAGTGAAGGCATACGGTGCTGCGAGTGGGATTCCAGCGCAGCTGCCATTTTCGGACAGTGACAGCGTTGCAATGTCGAGCGCCACTGTCAGGTTGCCCTTGACGTTCGGGGTTCCGCTAAAGGCAAAGTCAGGGGCGCCAACAACTGCTGAGTTGTAGCAGCCTGCGGCCAGCCAATCGCCGCTTGGAGGAGTCATAGGACTGCACGCACCCAGCCCAGCCGCGAGCGCAGCCAAAACCACAGAAAGAACAACCAGATTTCTGGAACGATTCACTTGGCCCCCCAAAATGATAAGTCCGCTTTCTGCGGAATCCGCTGCTTTGAAAGTTAAACGCCAGAATCGTCTTCATGCAAGCAAAAGCACAGTTTTGTTCCAGAAGATTCGGTTCTGAGGCTTAGCTCGGGCGTAGCTCGTTCAATTCCGCTGTGTTCTCCCGGGTGACTAGGTCCACAACTTTTTGTTCTAGGCCAGTCAGTTCTTCCAAATAATCCAGTGGCACTGGCATGCCCTCAATATGTGGCCAGTCAGAACCAAAGATCACTCGCTCGGGACCCATCAGTTCTAGGAGTTCATGCACGTTGTCCTCCCAGAATGGGTTGATCCAAATATGCCGACGAAATGTTTCGATTGGGTCTTCCGGGAACCAACCCGACATTTTGTGACCCAATGCGTCTAAGCGGTGAAACAATCCGCGAAGAAACCCTGCGCCGTTCTCCACCGAGGCGATTCGCAGGTTAGGAAAGCGATGAAAGAGTTGGTCAGTGATGAGCGAGGCCAAGAAATCTTCGATCGGACGTTCGAGTTGCAGCATCTTGATGGGTTGAGGAACCGAGTTGCTGAAGTTCGAGCTAAACCCGTCCGTCGCGTAGCCATTCGCTGAGTACCCTGCGTCGCCGGCGTGGACGACCACGGTGATTCCAGCCTCGTTGACTCGCGCCCAGAACGGATCGAACTGCGTGTCAGTTGGTGATCGCCGACCCAGCAAGGTTGTTGGCGCAGCCGGACGCATGACGATTGTCCGTGCCCCTTTGTCCAGAGCCCACTCCAGTTCGCTGATGGCGAAGTCAAGATCGGCCAGAGTGATGTAAGGAGCGGCAAAGATGCGGTTTTGATAATTGAAGCCCCAATCCTCTTCGACCCATCGATTGAATGCCCGAAACATCACCGCCACGGCCTCGGGATCGGTACGGAGTTCTTCCTCATAAACCATTCCTAGGGTCGGGAAGAGCCAGATCTTCTCAAGTCCGTGGGAGTCCATGGTCAGCAGCCGCGCATCACGGTTGCGGTACTCGTCTTTGATCCGGTCGCGGGCTTTGAGAAGTTCCAGTGGGTTATCCCCGTTGGGGTTACCGCGGAAGTAGTCCTTCAGTACACCAGGGCTTGCAACCGGGTCGAACGTGGGGTTGACCACAGCCCGAGAAACTTTCCCGCCCAGAACGTTGTACTGCCGGCCGTTGATCTCTGCCCACTGCAAGGTGCGTGGCCCCCAGCTTGGGTCAAGGTGGCGTGTGAACGCATCAAGAGCTTCGTAGTAGTGGTTGTCTGCATCGAACGGGCGGTTCTCGGAGTCCTGCATGACCTAACTGTTGTACGCGTTGAGCCTCGGAGCAAGGCAGGCTCAAGCCATGCTCTAGCCATGCTCAAGCCATGCTCTAGCCCCGATTCCGCTATTGGGTTGCAGAGCGGCTATTTCAGCGATTGGGTTGCAGGGGGGTCGATCTGCGACCTCTGTGCAACCCAATGCCTATTCAAGGCCAACCTGAGTTGCTGGATTAGTTCCCGGGAGTCCTCGAGGTCTTGCCAGCTTGCGTAAATCATTTCCCATCCAGCGGCAGTCAAACGATTGTGGCGCTGCCGGGCGACCCGTCCGCGTCTAGGCCCCCAGTGCCACAATTCTGAATCGGCTTCTAAGCCAAGCTTGAATTCCGGCCAAGCACAATCAATCGAATACCCCTTCTTTTGTCCGAGACACTTCACGATGATCTGCCGCTCCGGCGCGGCAAGACCCTTCGCCTTGATGACTCGTTGGACCAGTCGTTCAAAGGTTGAATCGGGGATCGGCCCCCGGCGATCTGGTCGAGCAAGGACCCTCAGCAGGGCGCCACAGCCGGTGACTCCTGGTCGCATGAACTGCTCAAGCGTTTCGTTGATCCAACGCAGGTTGAACCCGCGGCGAATTGAATCATCGAGTGCTTGTTCGACCTTGTCATCATCCACGACAGCGCCAAGGTCGACCAGAGTTCGAGCTACCGAGGTGGTGGGAATCCCGCTCATGAGCACAGGCGTAATCAGGTCGAACTGTCTGGATCGGTGGGTTAAAAACTTAGCGATTTTACGACTGCCCGAATGGGCCATAGTGATCTCAACTGGCGCATGAGCGAATCCGTCGAGACCATGCAACCTTGCTGCGCAACGGTGTGAGGCAACACCACCGAGCGAGCACACTGCCAACATGACTTCTTGCTCCCAAGTCCTAGGAGCGCCGCTTACCAGAAAGAGTCCTCGGCAAGGCTGTTGCAGAGTGCCGCTCCGAACTGCAGTTCTCAGCTGCGAGCGACTGACACCAAACTCCCTTGCCTGAGCAGATGTGAACACTCCGTGTTGCGAGGCGGCCTTTTTGAGTAGCGAAGCCATGAGATTAGTGGGTGGCCCAGATTTGGCTGCGGAGCGGGAATTCACCTCAGCAGCCTGCTGCCAAGCGGCCGAGTTGTCAGCGGGGAGGGCACCCCCTCCCTTCCCGAGCAGGTCCAATTCAGCCATTGGGTTGCAGCGGGGGTCGATCTGCGACCGCTACGCAACCCAATAGCCAGAATGCGCTGAGTCGGCCGTATTGGGTTGCACGTGGGTCGATCTGCGACCGCTACGCAACCCAATGCCCAGAATGCGCTGAACTAGACCGACTGTGCTGCTATTACGACTGTGCTGCTAGTTCTTTGGCCCAGCGGTAGTCCGCCTTGCCAGAAGGGGAGCGCTGCACTGCATCTACAAAGATCCAGCCCTTGGGAAGCTTGTAACGGGCAACCGACAAGTTTGCATGGGCCGACAACTCAGATTCCTCGACAGCAGCCCCCGGAACGAGTTGAACTACTGCCACCACCTCTGCCCCCCAGCGCTCGCTTGGCCGCCCGCACACCAGTACGTCGGTGACTGCAGGGTGAGAGATGATTGCCATCTCAACCTCTTCGACAAAGATTTTTTCGCCGCCTGAGTTGATGCACTGCGAGTCACGGCCGAGCAGGTCGATTTCGCCGTCCTCACGCTTAATGGCTCGGTCGCCAGGTACTGAGTAGCGCACGCCCTGAATCGTGGGAAAGGTTCGAGCAGTCTTTGGGGCATCGCCTAGATAGCCCAGCGGCACGCTGCCAGCCTGAGCGAGCCAGCCGATTCCGTCATGGCCTGCAGTGAGCACTACTTGCAGGTCCTCAGAGACCACATCTGCGCCCGGGCCCGGTTTGAACTGTCCGGTAGAGACTCCACCCTTCACTGAAAGGTGTGTTGCCTGAGCGCCAGTTTCAGAGGATCCGAGCGAATCGTTGATCAACAAGTTTGGTAGGAGTTCAAGAAACTCTTCTTTGATTGCGGCGCTGAGTGGCGCACCGCCGTTCCCGAGAACGAACATGCTGCTCACGTCGTACTCGCCCGCCTTCAACTCCTCAAGCAGCGGTCGGGCCATAGCATCGCCAACCACGACGATCGACATGACTCCCTCTCGAGCAACAGTGGTCCAGACCTCTTTTGCATCAAGGTTGTGACCGGTGGTCATGATGAGTGTTGACCCAGCGTTGAGCATCATGAACCCCGCCCATTGCGCAGCCCCGTGCATGAGCGGCGGGAGTGGCATGAGTCGGAACCCGGAGTTGTTTCGAGCTTTTTCCGCAATCTCCTCGGCCGTACTGACCTCAATCCAAGTACCCACCTCTTTGCCACCCATGGCATTCATAAAGATGTCGTCTTGTCGCCAGAGCACGCCCTTGGGCATGCCCGTGGTTCCACCCGTATAAACGATGTACAAATCTTCCGGGGAGGGTAGGACTGGTGGCCCAGCCGGATCAGCATCGGCAATCACCTGCTCGTAATCCACAGCACCCTCAAGCAATGGTTCGCCAGAGTCATCTGCAACTTGGATGAGAGTGTGAATACCCGGCAGGTCTTTCAGTACATGAGCCATGGCAGGTGCAAACACGGCGTGATAAATGACTGCTTTGGTGTTGGCATCCTCGAGTAGGTAGCGCAGTTCCTCCTCGACGTAGCGATAGTTCACATTGAATGGCGCAGCTCTGGCTTTGTAGCAGCCGAGCATTCCCTCGATGTACTCGTTGCCGTTGTACATGTAGAGAGCAACGTGGTCTTGGCCAGACTCATGGCGTTCAAGAGTGTCCCGCTCGGTATGACAACCAAGGCCTTGTTCATGCAGATACGAGGCCAAGCGCCTCGTGCGCTCGGCTAGTTGGCCGAAGGTAAAGCGACGATCACCAAAGACAAGTGCTTCGCGATCTGGGACTGCAGCGGCAACAACCTCGCTGACAAGTGCCAGGTTGAACTGTTCGCGCTCGGCAACGGATGATGCTGCAGTTGATGATGCTGTGTCTTCTTCAGTTCCCATTGTGCTCCCTCGTGGCAAAGAACCTGACGATGTGTCAGATTGGTCATCGTTCAGCGTGGAGACTAGACGAAGGGGACAAGAAGTCGTCCAGCACCCTCTGTGCCCGCATCCCCCAACCCACCCCAGGAGACCCAACACATGGCCGAGCTAGTTCAAGGAAGATTTACGAACAAGGTGGCGTTGCTCACGGGAGCTGCCTCTGGCATCGGGCGGGCGACAGCACTGCGCCTTGCGGCCGAGGGGGCAAAGGTCTTTGCAATAGATGTCGATGCTGCTGGTCTGGCCACGCTGCAGGACGAAGTTGCGGCAGCTTCGGGAACGATCATCACTCGCACCGGATCAATTGCCGATCACGATGAATGCTTTGCAGCGGTCGAGCAGTGCGTTGCAGATTTTGAGCAGTTGGATGTTCTAGGAAATATCGCTGGAGTCTCTCGAGCCGAGCATTTCCCTGAGCTGTCTGAAGAGCACTACCGCAGGATGATGGCGGTCAATACCGACGGGCCGTATTTCTTGTGCCAAGCAGCGATTCCTCACCTTTTGAAGGTTGATGGAAACATCATCAACATTGCTTCAAATGCTGGGCTGATGGGAACCGCTTACACCGTGGCCTATGCCATGACCAAGGGTGCGATTGTGCAACTCACGAAGGGCTTGGCCATGGAATATGCCAAGACGAAGTTGCGAGTCAACGCCATCGCCCCCGGTGGTATTACGACGGGGTTGACCAATGCGTTTCACATCCCCGAGGGAGTGGATCTGGACTTGATGATTCCGTATATGGGATTTAGGGGAATGGGTGACCCAGACGACATTGCCTCGCTGTTTGCATTTGTTGCATCGAACGACGGCAAGAACATGCACGGAAGCATCCTCTCGAGCGACCTTGGCTTGACCGTTGGTTGATTGCTAGCTGACGCTCGCAGCACTAATTCCTGCACTAAACAACAACACGCCCCAAAACGGCGCCACATGATCTCAGCAGATCTGGTCCTCGACTCGAAGGAAGTTTGATGGAAGAACAACATGAGGTAACCGTCGATTCGGCTCAGGCCGCTCGACCAGATTTGTCCCGCCGAGATCCTGAGAAGACCAAGGTGGACATTCAGAATTGGTTGGCAGGCACCCTTGAACCAGGCAGCGATCCCAAAGTTGATCAGGTGCATGTGCCTGAGTCGAACGGCATGTCAAGTGAGACGGTGCTCGTTGACGCAACCTGGGTTGTAGACGGCGAGCGGGTCGATCGCCCGTTGGTGTTTCGAATTGCGCCAGACGAGGCAGCAGTGCCCGTGTTTCAGAAGTACGACTTTGACGCCCAGTTCCGGGTCATGGCGAAGGTGGGAGAACTTTCCGAGGTTCCAGTTCCGGAAGTGTTTTGGCTTGAAGAAGAAGCCAGCCATATTGGAGCGCCATTCTTCGTGATGAGTAGGGCTTATGGCATTGTGCCGCCGGATGTCTTGCCCTATGACTTTGGCGATAATTGGCTCTTTGATGCTTCCCCCGAGAACCAGCTAAAGCTGCAAGAGACCACCGTGGATGCGCTTGTGGCATTGCACGCCATACCCGATGCCGAAACCAACTTTGATTTCTTAGTTTCCTCTGCTCAGGGTGACACGCCACTGCAGCGCCATGTTGAAGAACTACGTGGGTATTACGCCTGGGTGACTACTGATGGCATTCGTTCACCGCTGATCGAAAAGTGTTTCGATTGGCTCGAGGCAAACTGGCCCGACCAAGAAGGGCCCGCAGGTCTCAGCTGGGGCGACGCTCGCATCGGTAACACCATGTACGAGGACTTCGAGCCGATCGCAGTGTTGGATTGGGAGATGGCAGGGATTGCTCCGAGAGAGGTGGATCTAGCCTGGATGATCTTCTTGCACCGTTTCTTTGAGGACATCGCAAACTCGATGGGCCTGCCGGGTATGCCTGAGTTCATGCACCGCACCCAGATCGAGCAGATGTACCAAGAAAAGTCCGGGTATGCCCCGCGGGACATGGACTTTTACACCATGTACGCGGCGCTTCGTCATGGCGTGATTATGAGCCAAGTGCAGCGGCGGGCAATCAAATTTGGTCAGGCCGAAACGCCTGAAGATATTGATGACCTCATCATGCATCGAGCGACTCTCGAGCAGATGCTCGAGGGAACGTATTGGGAGCGCGTGCTCTAGGGGAGCTACGCCAGGGAGCTAGACCTAGGGAGCTAGACCCGCTCGATAATCGTTGCCGAGCCCATGCCGCCGGCAGCGCACATGGCCACTGCGCCGAACTGACCGTCGCAGCGCTCAAGCTCGTTGATCATGGTCACAATCATGCGCGCACCGGTACAGCCAATTGGGTGGCCGAGTGAGCAGCCTGAACCGTTCACATTCACGATCTCTTCGTTCAGCCCCAGAATCTTGACTGCTGCGACAGGAACCGATGCGAAAGCCTCGTTGATTTCGAACGATGAGATGTCCGAGATGCTGAGTCCGGCCTTGGCGAGTGCCTTCGGGATTGCAGTTGTGGGGCTCAGACCTGTTTCGGCTGGGGCGAGCGAGGTGCTTGCCCATCCGCGAATGATTGCCAATGGCTTCAGACCATGTGCCTCGGCAAACTCGCGGCTGACAAGCACGAGGGCTGCTGCAGCATCGTTCAACCCCGAGGCGTTTCCGGCAGTGGTGGTTGCCC
Source organism: Bifidobacterium breve (assembly GCA_945901935.1). Lineage (GTDB taxonomy): Bacteria > Actinomycetota > Acidimicrobiia > Acidimicrobiales > Microtrichaceae > IMCC26207. Next base: position 13,063 of record CAMDLX010000022.1, read on the forward strand.
CTTCGTCGAATGGGTTGAGAAGGCCAAGCGTTGCCAACTTCTCGAGCGTGGAGTTGCGGCGTGGGTGTTCATCCACGCTAAAGGTGGATCCATCAGCGAGTGGCACGGGAACGATCTCGTTATCGAAGCGGCCCTCGTCAATTGCGCGGATTGCGTTCATATGCGAGCGGTATGCCCAAGCATCTGCCTCTTCGCGAGTCACCCCGGCCATGCGGGCGGCATTGTCTCCAACTCCCTTGGCAGTGTTGAACGGCGGAGCATCCTCGGTCTCCAGGTTTGCTGGGGAGAGCCAAAAAGTTGGCTGACCATCAGGGCCGGGCTTCGAGGTGCCAGGAGCAGTGGACATAGATTCCACACCGCCGCCGATTCCGGCGTCGATCATGCCAGCAGCAATGTTGGCTGCGATCCACTGCGTGGCTGCCATACCCGAAGCGCACCAACGCTGCATGGCGACACCAGGCAGGTTGATCATGCCAAGTTGGTTCGCTGCATAGCGGCCAATATTTCCGCCTCCCTGCATTGACTCGCCAAAGCCGATGTCCTCAATGAGTTCAACGGGTACGCCTGAACGCTCGACGGCAGCCCCCATTGCAATCTCGGCCAAAGTGAAAGCATCCACTCCTGCGAGCGAGCCTTTATACGAGGTCGCAATTGGGGTGCGAGCGGCTGAAACGATGACAACATCGGTAGACATGGGAATCTCCTCGGTACGAGTCTGACAGTGCGTCAGATAGTGGCACTTCTTGGGCCCAGAACAAAACTCTGGGGCCTTGGGTCATGACGCTCGACTGCTGCTGCTCTGGAATGCACCTTGGGCAGGGGGAGGGCCCTCAGGCTGTTGTTGCGAGGTGTGCCGAGACTTCCACGGGACTGTCCTCGCCACCGGCTACGCCGCGGTGTTGCGAATAGGCCCATCCCGGACCTCGAAAAATGTACGACAGTCGGTCATGCCAGTTGTCTGCAGCGGCTACGTCTTTGCGGATTTGGTCGTGCTCATGAGCAGCGATGCGCAAGGGGTTAAACGTGTTGATATTGGTGGTGAGTCCGTAGACCACGGGCTCATCTTCTCGCTCAAAGGTGCCAAAGAGTCGGTCCCAGAGAATCAAAATGCTGCCGTGGTTTTTATCTAGGTACTGCTTATTCGCCCCATGATGCACCCGGTGATGAGATGCAGTATTGAGTACCTCTTCGAGCGGGCCGATGGTTCGGATTGCATCGGTATGAATCCAGTATTGATAGATCAGGTTGATCTGCCGAGAGGTCTCGATCAACTCGGGTCGGATACCAAGTAGTGAAAGCAGCCCATAGGGCACGAACAGGCCGAGTGAGTCGGCCCAGGTCTGCCGCAACGCAGTCGACAGGTTGTACTTCTCACTCGAGTGATGCACCGAGTGGATTGCCCACATGAATCTGGTTTCATGCATGAAGCGGTGGTTCCAGTAGTAGACAAAGTCCCAGCCAAGGATTGCTGCTCCGAGTGCAAGCGGTCCATTGCCCAAGTCCGGCAGTACACGCTTCTTGAAGAGCTTCTGTGCAGAGGTCTGCGCGACCCAAGTAGAGGCGGCTACCAGTCCACCAGCGGCTACTGCGCCAACCACACTGTTGCCCGCAAGTTTCTTTGCCCTCCGTGCCCATCTGCGATTTGGTTGATGTTCAGCGTCAGCGGCCTGAGGGGCCGAAACTGCACCAAGCGGACCCTCCGCAATGCTCGGGTCAAGGGGATATGTGGGAAGTTGCCCGCTGTCTTGTTCGTTGGCACGGACCACTGCATCAGCTACCACTGCAGCTAGGGCCGCTGCCCCGGCTAGGCCCAATAACGGCTTGGCCCACTTTCCTGAACCAACTGCAAAGTTTTCCGCCAACTTTTTGGTGGCTAGGGGAATAAACAAACTGCCGGTTCCCATGGCCAAGCTGGCGAGCGTGTCATTGCGTTCGTAGTCAACAGCCGATGGACCCTCGGATTTGGCGCGACGGTCAAGCCACCATGCCTCGTAACCCATCGAGGCAAAGAACCCTGGGATTGCAACAACTGTCAGGTCCATTCAAGTTCTCCCGTGCTTGGGGTTGTCGGTTCGAGCGCAGGCCATTGGGGCTTCGGCACAACATGTACAAAGTTCAAGTTACTGCTCAGTTGACGCAGTTCAACATCGTGGACTGATTCACTAGAGGCTATGACTGATTCTCAGGACCCCCAGAGGCAGCCGCAGCAGCGAGTATCTGCGACTCCAGCTTTAGAAGTGGACAACCTAGAAGTGGACGACCGCACTGCCGCACAGAAGGCCGAAGACGAGGTATATGCGGCCGAACTGCAGGAGTTCGTCTACGGCACCATCACGGTCCTTGTGGCCCTTGGAGCGCTCGGCGGATCGCTCACTCCGCCCGTTCCGCGGGAGGCGATTGCAATCATCATCGGAGTCTCATTTGCGACGCTTCTAGCGCATTCTTTCTCGGCAGTGATGGCACTACACGTGCGCCTCAGGCGGCCGGCACGCAGTGGTGAAATCGGCAAACAACTGAGTCACTCCTGGCGGATCATGCTTGCCGCTGTGCCCGCACTCGTCACGTTTATTGTGGCCGATTTGGGACTGATCTCACCCGTAGCGGCAATCAGAATCTCGCTGGCCCTTGCAGTTCTTGCACTGATGTGGATGGGTCTGATCGCAGCGCAACGCTCTCAGAGCACGTTCTTAGGTGGCGTGATGTTTGTCGGCGCAGCAACCCTGATTGGGCTGTGCATCGTTGCCATTGAGCTCTATGTACACAGCACCTGAACTCACGCGCACCTGAACCCCCGGGAATCAGCGGGGCCGCAAGGACTGCAGCTCGGGTGGCCTCAGTTTTCTGTTGGTGCCCCTGTTGTGGGTGATTGCGCTGTGGGTGATTGCGCTGGGGTTGATTGCGCTGGGGTTGTCTGCTCAGGAACTGTTTGATCTGAAGCGGTCTTCTTTGAAGCGGTCTTCTTTGCAGCAGACTTCTTTTTGGCCGGAGCCTTCTTCTTTGAGGCTGCCTTTTTCGCTCCTGCCTTCTTTGCCCCCGACTTTTTTGTAGCAGCAGCTTTCTTTGCCGCTGGCTTCTTGGTGGCTGGTGCCTTGGCTGGAGCCTTGGCTGGAGCCTTCTTGCGCGGGGCGGCTTTTTTGGCAGTATCCACAACAGCAGAAGCTGCGGTGGATGCGGCTGCAACTGCAGTCGTTGCGGCCGCCGACACGGAGTCTGCAGCGTTGCTTGCGGCGTTGGTAACAGGTGCAGCAGCAGCCGGGGCACGCTCTGCCAAATCTCGAACAGCAGCCTCGATCTGCTCTACTGCTCGGCGTACTTCGGTCTCGACTGATCCAACAAGACGGCGGATTTCTTCTAGGCCTTCTTTAACGAATGCACTGATCTCTTGTTCGACGTTCGTACCCACGGGGTTCCCTCTTCTGTTGAATTCTTCTTGCTACGACAACGCTGTGCTGTTGCCTGAAGTGGCTACCAAACTAGTGAAAAAATAAGCACAGGGCGCAATGATTCCGAAGTGCCGTCTGGCACCGGGCTTCTGCAGCGCAGCAAATCTTCAATCTCTTACTGCGACACCGCGCAGAGATTCGGTGTAAACGATGGGGGATGAATTCTGCTGATCTGCACTCAACTGTTCCAACTTCTGCTGCCTCAACTGCTGTCTCCCCAACTGCTGTCTCGCCTGCATCGAGTCCTTGTTTTACTGCTGCCGATTTTGGGTCGGAGTTCACCTGGGGTGTGGCCACAGCGAGCTATCAGATTGAAGGTGCTGCATCTACAGATGGAAAAGGCCCATCCATATGGGACACCTTTACCCATACCCGAGGGTTTGGAGGGCTACGCGAGCGCATTCGCGACCGATCAACCGGCGACCAAGCCTGTGAGTTTTACGAGCGCTACCCATCTGACCTTGCGCTCGCAGGAGAGTTGGGATTTGGAGCGAAAAGGTTCTCGATTTCTTGGCCGCGAGTGCTTCCAAATGGCACAGGTCAAATCAACCAGGCCGGCCTTGATTTTTACTCTCGGGTGGTTGATACCTGCCTAGAACTTGGCCTTGAACCCTGGGTGACTCTGTATCACTGGGATCTTCCCCAAGCCCTGCAAGATCAGGGAGGCTGGGCCAACCGCGATGTCGTGGCCTGGTTTAGTGAGTACGTAGCCGTTGTCGCCGATGCGCTCGGTGATCGTGTGAAGAACTGGATGGTCTTCAACGAGCCACTTAGCTTTGTACTCGTCGGTCACCTGCTCGGGGAGCACGCTCCTGGTATTCGCAGCAAGCACAAATTTTTGGCCGCAATGCACCATGTGAACCTCTGCCAAGCCGAGGGTGCTCGAGTGCTCCGAGAGCGGGTGAGCAACCCAGTCGTCGGAACTTGTCAGTATCTAGCCGACATCGTGCCTACGGGGAGTACCGCCGCGCATCAGCGCGCTGTCCGCTCGGCAGATGCATTCATAAACCGCACCTATATCGAACCCAATCTTGGTCTCGGTTACCCCACCGAAGACTGCAAGTTTTTGGCACCAATTGAGAAGTACCAGCGGCCCGGCGATGAGGATGCAATCCAGGTGGACTGGGATTTCTTTGGAGTGCAGTACTACACACGCTTCAAGGCGTTACTTGCCCCAATTCCAGGTCTCTGGACTCTGCCAATCTTTGGTCGTGACTTTCGCAACTACGAGATCACCTCGACTGGCTGGGAAGTAAATCCGACCGGGCTTCATAACGTGCTGATGGCCATGCATGCCTATGGCAGATTTGACCGACTGGTTGTCACAGAGAATGGCGCCGCTTTTCCCGACCAGCTGATCGGCAATCCGTTTGACCCTGCAGACAAGCTCAGCGTTGATGACCCGAGGCGGATTTTGTTCTATCAACACCATCTTGAGCAGGTGCTGCGGGCCAAACGCGATGGTGCTCCAGTGGACGGATACTTTGCTTGGTCCTTGATGGACAACTTTGAATGGGCCGATGGGTACGGCCCCAGATTCGGGCTTATCTACGTGGACTATCCCACCCAAACCCGGGTCGTAAAAAGCTCGGGTCGGTGGTTCCAAGAGTTGCTCGCGGCGAGCAAGCCCCCCGACTGATTTCTTCGCAAAGCTGAATTGCGAGAGCTCGGGCTTGTGCAGCTCAGGGCTTGTGCAGCTCAGGGCTTGTGCAGCTCAGGGCTTATGCAGCTCAGGGCCTGTGCAGATCAGGGCTGCTGTACCTCAGGGGGTTGAGTTGATCGGGGGAGCGAGCATGACTCCCTCGATGGGTGCGTCCTGCTCCATGGCGGATCGGAGGAGTCCGAAGCCCGGCACCGAATATGAATCGGCTTTGGTGATGTCCACGTTGTAGCCAAGGTCAGCAAACTGCGCAATGCTGAGCCTGCTCAGTGGGTTGGTGCTCGGGCTGATGTAGCCAGTCATGAGCTCAATCCCAAATGTGGATTCCTTCCAGTGCGATCCGACTGTCCCGGGTCCACCTGTGTTCTCGAGAGGGACGCCACTCAGGCCTCCTAGCCGCGACCATTCCGCTACGGCTCGCACGCCAGTGAATCGTGGATTGCCAGTTCCCTGTCCTTGGGTGACGTTGCGTGTTCCTCCGATGGAAGTGGTATTCCACAAGGTTCCAAACCCCAAGACGTGAGCCATCTCATGCAGTACAACGGAAGAAAAGGTGCCGTTGGCAAGCAGCGCCGTGACGTCTGCGGAGTCAAACTCGATAGTGCCGTGCAATCCCAGTTCGGTGGACAAACTCACGCAGGTGGGTCCCGCTTGGCCAAGAATTCCGTTCACCCCGTCGATCGGCACGACCGAGACATCAATGACAATGTCGTCCACCGAAGCAATGGGTTCGGTGCCAGCGGGAATGCAACTCGTCGGTACCTCTCCAAAGTCCTCTACACCAGCAGTCAGAATCTGTTCCCACCTAGCTGCTGCGCCATTAAAGGCCGGTTGTGCCGCAAGGGGTAGTGAGCTAGCCCCACGAAGCGTGATGTCGAAGGGTTCGGTTGTCCCAGGTTGGAGATCAAAATCGGTGGTTCGAACCACAGCGGCGGTGTTCGAATCCTCGACGATCAGTCGGGCTGTGATGGTCTGCGCAACTGCTGGATCATCCAGCGCGACAGAAACATTTCGACTGCCTCCAAACTCGCAGTTGCTGATGGTCACATCGTCAGTACCGTCGCCGTTGCCATCAATCTTGCAGGTCAGCGGATCTCCGTTGGCATCGCTAGCAGTCCAAGAAAAGGTCACCAGCGCCGGGCTGCTTCCGATGTTTGCAGAGGTGGCGAAACTCAAGATGTTTGGCTGCTCGGGCGTTGTGGAGGGAATCGTGGTGCTAGTCGTGGTAGCGGGGCCGACTACGGGTGTACATGCAGCGCTTATCCCCCCGACGGCAAGAAGGATCCCTAGCAGCGGTAGGCGGTTTCGCCAATGCCGAGTTTTCTCTCGCAGCGGAGACGCATGCGTGAACTCTTGGACTTGTTTGCTTGAAGAATGCACGGAACTCCCTAGATCGCCTTACACAACGATTGTCACTGTAGGCGGTGCTGCGATCAAGGGAATCTCATCCCATTAGGCGAGATTGCTTATGAGGATCGCGTAGCTGGCGCTGCCCGGCAGAATTGGGCGCGCTCATCGACGTAGTCCAGGGGCCCTCGGCAGGTTTGCGGCCCGGGGGGATCGCAGCGCTAGGTTCAGACACGCTGTGCACTAGCGCTCAGCGGTCGAAGGCAGGTCACGTGAAAGTTCTTGCACCCATTTACGGTCTCACGGATGCTGGGGCCGAGGCCCAGCGCCTCCAAGCTGCCGGCGTAGACGGCGCGTTCACTTTCGAGGGCCCTCACGACGTTTTCTTGCCGCTTGCTGTTGCCGCGGCCGCATCTGATTTATCGCTCATGAGTAACGTCGCTATCGCGTTCCCACGAAACGCGGTGCATATGGCCCACTCCGCTTGGGACCTGCAGCAACTCTCGCAGCACCGATTCACTCTTGGCCTCGGCACACAGATTCGCACGCATATCGAGCGAAGATTCGGCGAAGAGTTCGACCACCCGGTTGAGCGAATGCGAGACACCGTGGGTGCACTGCGTGCAGTATTTGCGTCCTGGCAGGACGGAGTTCCGCTTGACTACCACGGTCAGTATCGGACCCACACGTTGATGACTCCTATCTTTTCGCCGCAGCCCAGCGAGTTTGGACCTCCTTTGGTTGTAGTGGGTGGCCTAGGACCAAGAATGTGTGCCATGGCAGCCGAGGTTGCCGACGGTCTTGCCGTGATGCCAGTCACATCGGAGCAGTTCTTTACGGAGCGGACGCTTCCTGCAGTGCAGAGCGGCCTTGGCCGCCGAGATGCTGCACTCGGGACTGCTGAAGAGTTCGAAATTTTGCCCGAACTCATTGTGTGCGTTGGCCGTACCCCAGAGGAGCAGGATGCCGCAGATGCGGGATGTCGCGCTTTGCTGGGTTTTTACGCCTCGACGCCTGCTTATAAGCCGGTTTTTGAGATTGAGGGTAAGGGTCATATTCAGCCGCTCGCGCGCAGCTTGACTCGTGAAGGGCGCTGGGAGGACCTAGCTGAGTTGATCGATGATGAGTTGCTCAATGCGATCGCCGTGCGGGGCACCCCGCAAGAGGTCGCCGCTCAGATTGCGCGCCGATATGCAGCGCACACTGGCAGAGTTGCGATCTATACCCCCTATGGATTGGCGGATGGACTGCTCGAAGAGGTCATCGATCAGATCCACGCGATCTAACCAAGTCGGGGCCAGAGCAGCGCTACCTATGCAAGCGCTGACTCAGCGTGTGGCGCTCAGTCCTACACTTCTTCGCTATGGCTGAATTCGTCTCCGAGATTTTTGACCCGCAAGCCTGGGACTCCGTGCCCGGATTTGAACTCAAAGACATCACGTATCACCGAGCCAAAGAATCGGGCACGGTGCGTATTGCGTTTAACCGTCCAGAGATCCGCAATGCCTTTCGCCCAGCGACGGTGGATGAGTTGTATCGAGTGCTCGATCACGCTCGCATGTCATCTGATATCGGGTGTGTGTTATTGACCGGCAATGGTCCATCCCCCAAAGACGCTGGTTGGGCGTTTTGTTCCGGTGGAGACCAGCGAATCCGTGGCAAAGATGGATACCGCTACACCGTGGCAGATGGCGAGGCCGGACAGGTAGGCGAGACTGCAGCGAGTATCGACCCAGCCCGCAGCGGTCGGCTGCATATCCTCGAGGTTCAGCGGCTCATCCGCTTTATGCCCAAGGTGGTGATCTGCGTGGTTCCCGGTTGGGCTGCTGGAGGTGGCCACAGTTTGCATGTGGTCTGCGACCTGACGATTGCTAGCCGAGAACACGCGCGCTTTAAACAAACCGATGCCGATGTGGCCAGCTTTGACGGTGGCTTCGGATCTGCATACTTGGCGCGACAAGTTGGGCAGAAGTTCGCTCGCGAAATCTTCTTCTTAGGAGATGAGTACTCGGCCGAGGATGCGCATCGCATGGGCATGGTGAACGCAGTGGTCGACCACGCTGATCTTGAACGGGTGGCGCTGGACTGGGCTAAGAAGGTCAACGCAAAAAGCCCGACTGCGCAACGCATGTTGAAATACTCCTTCAACATGATTGATGACGGCCTCGTAGGGCAGCAGATCTTTGCAGGCGAGACCACGCGCCTGGCCTATATGACTGATGAAGCCGCAGAGGGCAGAGACTCATTCTTGGAAAAGCGCGAGCCTGATTGGTCCCCCTTCCCCTGGCATTTCTAGCAAGCCAGCACTTCTAAGAGCACGGCATTTCTAAGAGCGCGTTACTGCTAAGAGCACGGCACTTCTAGCCGGAGAGCACTGCGCCTCAGGCTGCCGCTTTGCGTAGCCTTCGCATAACTGGGAATCCCCAGAGGAACGTAGCTAAGGCCCATCGGCCAGGTTGTTCCAAGTTGCTGCGACGGGCGGATACGTAGGAAGACGCAGCCTCGGCGCTGTGGATTGCGGCCGTCCCGACAAGCAACGATCGAACGGCCTGTCGGGGGAGTTTCTCACCCGCTACGGACTTCCACTTTTCCCAAGCTGGGTCGCTCACTGTGATCGCAACCGATGTGCCCACCCCTACAACGACAAACAAACGCCAAGCCAAGCTGGGTGTTCTGACTGAACTCATGGATGCTCCTACGGGTACTCACGGGTGGACGATTCCTAGACAAGCTACTGCGCCAGGCTCAGAAGGTCCCGTCGAATAATGCCAAGCCACCCGCTCAGAATCTCATAGCCTCCACTAGTAGAGCTAGCCGTAGTAGATCGAGTTCAGCCCGTACTTGCCCAAACAATCGTTGACACCCACACGGAAAGAAGCGTTCATGTTTGCTGGAATGAAGAGTCGAGTTTCCCCAACCGGCCGACCCCTACGCAGTGCTGCTCACTCAGCCTCTGCAGCGCTGCTGGCGCTTGCACTAGCCGGTGGCCTCTTAAGTTCTTGTAGCAGTGGCGAGACTGCAGAATCCTCGACTTCCACAACCGAGAAATCTGCTCAGACCAGCACATCTGCAGTTGGAGCCGAAACGCAGAACGTGTCGCAGATTCTGCGCATTTTGGTATCCAACGATGATGGGTATGCGGCACCTGGAATCGATGCCGTGGTCCGTGCACTAGCTGCGCTTCCAGATACACAGGTGGTAGTTGCTGCCCCTGCCGAGAATCAAAGTGGTAGTGCCGGCAAAACCTCGGAGGGCGAGTTGCAGGTGAGTGAGGTCACAACTGCGAGCGGTTATCCGGCAACTTCGGTGCAGGGTTACCCAGCAGATGCCGTGAACTGGGCGCTAGATGGCGGTATGGGAGAACTGCCCGCTTTGGTAGTCACGGGAGTCAACGCCGGCCAGAACCTGGGCTCGCTGGGCAACACGCTTTCTGGCACGATCGGCGCTGCTCGTGCGGCCGCAGCCAAGAACATTCCGGCGCTGGCCTCGAGTACTGCCTTGAACGATGCGGTTGATTACGACCTTGCTGCAAGCTATGTGGTCAAGTGGGTTCAGGCACACCGCCAAGATTTGCTTGAGGGCAAACTGACGGGCAAGGAACTGGTCCTTCAAAATCTGAACGTGCCGGTCTGCACTGCGGGTTCACTTCGCGCTCAGGTCGAGGTTCCCATGTCAGCCTCTGGCGAGGGGGCAATTGCCGATCAGGACTGCACCTCAACCCTGCAAGACCCAGCAGATGACATCACGGCGTTCAACAACGGTTTTGTGACGCTGTCTGAGGTGACGGTTCAAGCACCGGCATAAGCGTTGTAGTGCAAGACGTTTGCTCAACCAATCGCTCAACCATTCGAGTTGTTCTTCTAAAGTTTGTTGACCACTGAGGTAATTCGGCCAAGACTGGAAATGTCCGCTTGCTGTGCGGACCAAATCAAGGGGACTGCCATGAAGAGTGCTTACCGATTTCTGCCCGTTGTGTCCGCAGCTGTACTGCTCTTGGCAGTCTCCTGTGCACCAGCTCCAGGCGGCGGCGGCGGAACTGCCAACTTGGCACCCATTGCGGTTGCCTCGGCTAGTCCACTTTCTGGGAATGCGCCCTTGAGCGCTGCGTTCGACGGCTCTGGTTCAGTCGACTCCGACGGCTCAATTGTGAGCTACTCCTGGAACTTTGGAAATGGCACCAACGGCAGCGGCGTGACATCCACTGGTAATTACCCGACAGCCGGCGCCTTTACGGCAGTCCTGACGGTGACAGACAACAAGGGAGCAACTGACACTGACTCTCTCACCATCACAGTGAACGGCGATGGTGATGGCGATGGAGTGTTTGTTCCCTCGGATTGCAATGACGCTGATGGCACAGTCTTTCCTGGAGCCGCTGACCCGGCTGGGGACAACATCGATAGCAACTGCGATGGAATCGACGGGACCGAGTCCGCGGCGGTGTTCGTGAACTCCTCGACCGGAGCAAACACCTCCACTTGCGGAACGATTCTTGAACCCTGCGCTTCGATTGCGCAGGGTCAGTCCCGCGCAGTGGCCGAGTCAAAGAGCAGCGTGTTCGTTGCCGGTGGCTCGTACAGCAAGTTCACCGTCCAAGCAGGCTTAGAGGTGCGCGGTGGGTATGGCCAGAACTTTCAGCGAGGAGTGTTGGCAACCTCGCCAAGTATTGCCACCGTCACGGCAGCGTTCGACGCAACAGTCAACGGCCCGGTTGGTGTGATTGCAGACGGAATTTCAATCGCAACCCGAGTGGCGGACCTGAGCATTGTGGGAGCCACCGCAAACGCAGGCAACAGCAGCTACGGCGTGTTTGTGCGCAACTCCAGCAATGCACTTGTTCTGGACTCGCTCAACATTGCCGGCGGTGTAGCGGGAGCGGGTAGCGCTGGTGCTGCTGGCAGTTCGGGCTGGTCCGGCACGGCAGGCACTGGCAGTAATGGTGGTGACGGATTTGAGCCCGGCGGAGCATGCAATACCTCGTCCGCTGGCGGCGGCGGTGCAGGTGGCGGTGGCGCCAACTCGGGTGGCGCAGGCGGCAAGGGTGGAGTCGTAGATGGGTCTTGTGGTTGGACTGGACTGTGCAGCAACTGCAATGCACAGGCTGCAAACTCTGGGGCCAACGGTGGCGGCCCGGGCGCTGGTAGCGGTGGTGGCGGATCATCCTCTGCAACAGATGGACTTCCCGGAATCTGCACGCTCGGTGGCACTGGCCCATCACTGCGTGGAGGTAACGGATCTGCGGGCGCAAACGGCGCAGCGGGTGGCGCTGGTGCCGGTGCCGCGGCTGGCGCTAACGGCGCAGCGGGCTTGCTTGGAGTGAACGGCGCTGGCGGCGGCGGTGGCGGTGGCGGCGGAGCAAATGACTGCAACGTTGATGATGCCGGCGCTGGTGGCGGCGGCGGAGGCGGCGGCGGAGCACGCGCAAATGTGGGCGGTGCTGGTGGCGGTGCAGGCGCACAGTCAATCGGCCTGCGCTTGCAGAACGCATCTCCGACGCTGATCGCAATTCAGATTCAGCTCGGGACTGGTGGAGCCGGCGGCACCGGAGGTAGCGGAGCTGCGGGTCAGCCTGGCGGTTCGGGTGGCTCTGGCGGTGTGGCCTTTGATCGCGGGGGCGGCGGTGGAAATGGCGGAACGGGTGGCACAGGCGGCGCTTCGGGTGCTGGCGGCGGCGGTGGCGGTGGCGCAGCAATTGGCTTGTCACGTGATGGCTCAAGCACCCCGAGTGGTTCGCCCAGCTATAGCGGCGGCGTCGGTGGCAGTGGAGGCTCCGGTGGATCGGGTGGTAACCCCGGTGCAACCGGGCTAGTTACCAACACAACAGTCGCCTAGTTCTACTGGCCTAGATCTACTGGCCTTCAGTCTGGTGGCCCAGTTCTGCGGGCTCCAAAACGCTATTGGGTTGCAGTGGGAGCACATAGCGCTCACTCTGCAACCCAATACCCTTTTTCTAGCTTGATCACTGTCGCAGGCTTGCGCCGTACTGCAGACTCGACCCGCCCTACGAGTTGATCAGTACTTGAGTGTTGGCTCCGTACCTGCTGGCAGGTTGATGGTCTTCGAGGCCAAGAACTCACCGAGGCCTTCTGGGCCAAGCTCGCGTCCCACACCTGATTGCTTGAAGCCGCCGAACGGAGCGCCCCATGCCATGCCGAACCCGTTCACGGTGTAGTTGCCAGTACGCACGCCGCGCGCTACGTCAATCCCGTTGTCTACATCGCTAGTCCACACTGTTCCTGACAGGCCGTATGCGCTGTCGTTAGCAATTCGGACGGCATCGGCTTGGTCCTCGTAGGGGATTGCGACAACGACTGGCCCAAAGATTTCTTCCTGGGCGATCTTCATGCTGTTGTCAACATCTGCAAAGAGCGTGGCTTCGACGAACCAACCCTTGTCTAGGTCAGCGGGTCG
>CAMDLX010000023.1 GCA_945901935.1 Bifidobacterium breve
CCACCACCACCACCACCGTGACCGCCGCCGCCACCCTCGGACGAGATGCTTGCGTTTTGTGAAGTCTGTAGTGAGGCCCCTGCCCCTCCAGGGCTAAGGACTAGCCATGCTCCACTGACTGCGATGACTGCAGCGAGTGAAAGAACGACTCGGCGACGCAGGGATTTTGTCTGCTCCTGTGTTGGGTTGATTTCGGTACTCATGTCAGAACCTCCAAGATTCCTCTTTTGTGGGTCTGATCACCTTCTCGCATCTTGGAGCGGACAAACAGAGTCGAAGGTCACCTCCGAATTTTCTCGTCTTGACCGCGGTGATTCTGACTGAGAGTAAGCGTGTAACCCTTCTGAGACATGTGAGCGAGTTCTCTCACATGTGCAGCAGTGCCTCATGCTGGGGTGGATTCACAAGAGGTAACGGTGCCACGCTGCAGCGCTCCCAGGTGCCTACCAGCCTCGGTCTACCCACTCCTGAAAGTGGGGGGACTCTGTGCCGATGGTGGTGTCGGCGCCATGGCCGGGCATCACGATGGTCTGAGCGTCTAAGGCTGCGAAGAGTCGGGAATCAAGCGAACGAAGAATGGTGGCAAAGTCGCCTCCCTCGAATGAGGTATTCCCGGGTCCGCCCGGAAACAACGTGTCGCCACTAAAGAGCAGCGGCTTGTCTTCAACCTGAAAGCAGATCGAACCTGGTGTGTGGCCGGGGGTCAAAATCGTGCGGAGGCGAAGCCGACCTACAGCTATCACCGCATCGTCTTCGATGATCTCGTCATAGCTGTCCAACATTGCGGCGTCAGCAGCGGTCACTCCGACGGAGTATCCAGCGTCCCGCATCTGCGGTACCGCTTGGATGTGATCCCAATGGCCGTGCGTCTCGAGCACGCGCCGCACACCTAGACCCTGCGCTAACTCCAACAGTTGTTCGTGTTCATTGGCTGCATCGATCAGGACTGAGTCGCCGGTGTGTTTGCAGCGCAAGACAAACACGTTGTTATCCATCGGTCCAACAACCAGCTTGTGCACCTCTAGGTCTGTGTCGGCATGATGAAGAGTGCTGGCGTCTTGGGTCATGAATTCATTCTCGCGCCGAAAATCTGGACTGCCCCGTTTGTTTCACTATCAGGCTGCTTCGCTGCCACTATTTGTGCTGCGGACGTCAAACCCCAAGGCCAGCGCCACGGGTATTTGTCCTGGGTCAAATGTCAGATACGTCAGTGGCTTCGGCAGGCGATCTGCGGCTGCGAGGTGAATGGCATCCACCGTTCGGACTGGCTGCGTGCGACCAAGCTCGGCGGCGCGGTCTAAACATCGTTGATCGACAGGAACGATGTGTATCCGCTCCCAGTCGTCTCGCATCGCTCTTCGCAACTCATCGGTTCGCTGTGGGTCGTCACCGAGTCGGTCTACGAGCATTAGAGCCTCGGATAATGCCAGTGCGCTTGCGCACCAATCCTCGTCCGCCTTCATTGCTCCGAGGGCCGAGACTTGGGCAGGACCTTCAAGGTAGCGGGCAAGCAGCGCTGTGGTGTCTAAGAACAGCGTCATCTACCTCGCACCTCACGAACGAGTTGATCGATGCGCGTGCCAGCCCAGAGCGGCATAGAGAATTCCGGAGCGGGGCGATCAGACCTTCTTGCGAGTACCACCTGCCCGCGAGCTGCAAGGTCTTCGAGGGTGAGCTGTGCGTCTGTCGGCTCGAGCGGACCAAGTTGTGCGACTGGACTGCCATCAACGGTGATGACAATTCGCTCGCCTGCTCCAGCGCGCCGGATTGCTGCAGAGACTTCACGTCGCAGCTCCCGTACTCCAATGTGTTCCACACAGAAACCATAGGACAAAAGTGTGTACAACTGTGTACACAGGTGAATGTGTACCTAGGTTCGGATGCGTGTAAAACATTCAGAGTACAAACTGTCTACTCCCAGGAGATCAACGTGAATTTCGCTTTCAGCGAGGACCAAGAAGCACTACGCAAGGTAGTCAAAGACTTCCTCAACGCTAAGTCGGACGAGGCAACTGTTCGCGAACTTATGGACACTGAGTCCGGCTACGACGCTGCTGTTTGGACACAGATGGCAGAGCAGATGGGCCTTCAGGGATTGGTAATTCCCGAAGAGTTCGGTGGCTCCGGGTACAGCTTTGTTGAATTGATCGTGGTCCTTGAAGAGATGGGACGTCGACTGATTTGCGCCCCATACTTCTCCACGGTGGTACTCGGCAGTCAGACGCTGTTGCACTCAGGTGACGAGGCGGCCAAGGCTGCCTACCTTCCCGGTATTGCCTCCGGTGAAACCATCGCAACCCTGGCTTATACCGAGCCCAACGGACGCTGGGATGAATCTGCAATTACCGCAACGGCAACCAAATCAGGAGACTCTTGGACCATTGATGGCACCAAGTTGTATGTCCTTGATGGCCACATCGCCAACCTGATCATTACTGCAGCCCGGACCGAAGCTGGCGTCAGCCTGTTTGCTGTAGACGGCGAGGCCGCCGGGCTTACCCGCACGGCACTGTCCACAATGGACCAGACTCGCAAGCAGGCTCGTTTGGAGTACGCAGGAGTGCCCGCAACCTTGATCGGAACCGACGGAACCGGCTGGGACACGATCTCTACGGTGTTGGACCTAGCTGTGGTGGCACTTGCCGCTGAGCAAGTCGGCGGTGGACAAGAAGTGCTTGAAATGGCTGTGCAGTACGCCAAGGATCGCGTGCAGTTTGGCCGGCCAATTGGCTCCTTCCAAGCTATTAAGCACAAGTGCGCCGACATGCTGCTCGAGGTTGAGTCTGCAAAATCGGCAGCGTATTACGCCGGATGGTGTGCAGCTGAACTCAACGAGGAACTGCCTTCTGTTGCCTCGCTAGCGAAGGCCTACTGCTCCGAGGCTTACTTCCACGCTGCGGCTGAGAACATTCAGATTCATGGTGGTATTGGCTTCACATGGGAACACCCAGCGCACTTGTACTTCAAGCGTGCAAAGAGCTCAGAGTTGCTGTTCGGTGACCCCACGTACCATCGCGAACTGCTTGCACAGCGCATCGGTATTTAACAAGCGCAGGTAACTCAGAACTAGTCGGCTAGCACCCGGGTGGTGAGTAACGCTACGAGTCCGGCATCTGCACCTAGATGCTCGACAAGTTCGATGCTCACCCCCGGGTGTTTTAGTTCGGCTTCAGCTACTGCCTCTGGTAGGTCTCGCGTCACGTGATTTCCTGAGTTCAAGAAGTGTGGGAGCAACCTGATGCGCAAAGCCCCCTGGGACACCGCGATGGCGATTGCATCCTCAATCGATGGTTCGGCAAGTTCTAAGTAGGCAGGTCGAACTTGAATGAGCTGTGGCTCAAGCCCAGCGCTTGGTTGTGGCTGAGCCGCATTTGATTGCGCTTGGACCTTCTCGCACAGCTGCGCATGCTCAACGGCAGCGAGCGGATTGCGGCTGCCATGGGCTACGAGAAGCACAATCTTGGGGGCAGGCTCAAGAGGGAATGACGGTTCGGAATCAGCGCTGGTCATCTCATGACGGTACGGTGCCGGGGAGTGACAGACAACGCGGGGCAGCAAGACCCCGGCCAAAGAGAACCAAACGAGTCAGTGAATGAGGATGCTCACCCCAATCCTGTGGGTGTTGGTCCACATCATCTGCCATGGCCGATCGGCGAGCACTTTGACCCGGAATTGTTGGCCGAGGGCGATCGTCGAAATGTGATCGACCGTTATCGCTACTGGAAAATGCAAGCCATTCGAGATGATCTTGATGGCCGAAGATTTACTGTTCACTTAGCTGTAGAGAACTGGGAACACGACTTCAACATTGGCACCGTGGTGCGCAATGCCAACGCATTTGGAGCAGCCGCTGTTCACATTGTTGGGCGACGAAGGTGGAACCGACGCGGCGCCATGATGACGGATCGCTATCAGCATGTGTATTACCACCCAAGCATTGAGGACCTACTTGAGTGGGCTGGGGAAGAGCAGTTGAGTGTGATTGGGATCGATAATCTTGACGGGTCCGTACCGCTTGAGACTGTTGAACTGCCGCGTTCTTGCGTGTTGATCTTTGGCCAAGAAGGACCGGGATTATCCGAGGCCGCAAAGGCTGCTTGTACTCAGGTCTGCTCGATCAGAATGTTCGGCTCTACGCGATCTATAAATGCCGGCGTGGCCTCTGGGATTGCGCTGCATACTTGGGTTCGAACCCACGCTTTGCAAGCAGATGGATTCCCCCTAGAGGAACTTCCAGAGCTCTGACCTTGCCAGTACGCGTATACCCCATATGGGTATAGATGGATTCTTGCTAGGATCTTGTCATGCACGGCTACGACGAAAATAAAGACGCCTATCTAAAACGCCTTCGCAGAGTGGAGGGCCAAGTTCGCGGAATCGAGCGGATGGTCGAAGATGACTCCTACTGCATTGATGTTCTGACCCAGATTTCCGCAGCCACTCGCGCACTTCAGGGGGTTGCACTGGCATTGCTCGAGGACCATCTTCGCCATTGCGTAGCTGATGCGATCAGCCACCGCGGTGCCGATGCCGAGGAGAAGTTGCAAGAAGCTACCGAGGCAATCAAACGACTCGTGAAGTCCTAACTATGCCCGCTGGGCGGCCTGCAAACGGGCACGGCATTCACAGGGGTTCTAGACTTGTCTCACAGAAAGGGGTCTCGATGACTCAGATGAAGCTCGCTATCCGAGCCATGGCATTGTGCTTGATTGCCATTGCGATGTCGCTGTTCAGCGCCACGGCCATTGGTGCGCAAGAAGTTCCGCCGGTTCCAACCGTGCCCGTGGTCGAGGTTCCTCCGCCTGCGCCAGCACCAGATATGCGAGGCCTGCCGTTTAACTCCGGGTCCGGCAGACGCGTGGTGTATTCCATGGAGCAGCAGCGCGTGTGGTGGGTCGAGGAAAATGGGGCAGTGGTGCATACCTATCTGGTCTCTGGCAGGTACAAGACCCCCGGTGAAGGCACGTATCGCGTGTTTTCAAAGAGTCGCTACACCACATCGATAGGCGGCGGAGCAAGCATGCAGTGGATGGTTCGCTTTGCCCAAGGCAGAGGCGCTGCAATCGGGTTTCATTCAATTCCCGTCAACCGCAGGGGACAACCATTGCAAAGCGAGGACGAGTTGGGGAGTTACCGCTCACATGGTTGTGTGCGGCAGTCCAACTGGAATGCAGCACTGCTGTATGAGTGGGCTCAAGTGGGCACTCAGGTCGTGGTGGTCAAGTAGTGGTGGTCAAGTAGTCCAGAACTGATTACGGTTCCTGACATGTCCCCCGCAGAAACTGCAAGAGAACTTGCCGAGATGTTTCGACTTGATGGCGTCACTGCTGTTGTGACTGGGGCATCTTCTGGCCTTGGCCGGAGGTCCGCACAGGTGCTCCATGCTGCCGGAGCGACAGTGGTCATCTGTGCTCGCCGGGCTGATCGACTTGATCAACTCAAACAAGAACTCGGAGATCGTGCCGTGGTTTGTCCCGGTGACCTATCCCTAGCAGTAGACCGTGAACGCCTCATTCGGACTGCAGTAGAGGTCTCGGGAAGCATTGGAGTGTTAGTGAATAATGCCGGCATGAGCCAGCCTGTAGCTGCTCAGGATGAAACCTTGGAACAGTTCGGGCGTTCGCTGGAAATAAATCTGGTTGCCCCGTTCCACTTAAGCCAACTTGCCGGTGCGCAGATGCTGCAGGCCGGAACTGGCAGCATCATCAACATGGCCTCGATCTTGGGCCTAGTTGCTGCCACACCAATGAAGGACGTGAGCTATTGCTCCTCCAAGGGCGCGTTAGTGAACATGACCCGTCAGCTTGGCTGCGAGTGGGGACGTAAAGGTGTGCGAGTAAATGCTATTGCCCCTGGGTGGTTTCCATCAGAGATGACCCAAGCAGAGATGTTTGATGATCCCAACGGGGCGCAATTCGTCGAGCGCACGACGCCAATGGGTCGAGCGGGAAGACCGGAGGAACTAGATGGGGCACTGTTGTTTCTGGCTAGCGAAGCATCGAGCTACGTGACTGGTCAGATCCTGGCAGTTGACGGTGGTTGGACTGCCCGGTAGCTAGGCAACTTGATACCGAGCAGGCACAGGACCAACGGGCCGCTGCAGCAGTAGCGCAGTAGTAGTAGTACAGATGGCCTATGCCTGAGGAGTAACTGCTTCAGTGTCTCGCCCAGCTGCGGGGGAGCCATCGAAGGGTGCCGGGTCACCGGACTTGGGGAACGAAGGCTTACTCCAGGACATCATCTTGGCAAGATTGTTGGTGATGACACGCCAATCATTCGGTTCCCAGCCCTCAGCTTTGCCGATGATGGTCAGGTCCCCGCCAATGTGAATGAGTGCTGGAAGGGACTCTAGGCCAAGCCCTTGAACAGCTTTACGCTCTGGGTCACAGAAGGTCAGGAACTTCTGCTCCCAAGGACCAAGAAATGCCGAGGTATCGGCCTCGTCAGCGGTGATCAGCCAACCGGCACGGCAGTCTGCTCCGGCGAACTCTTCCAGGATGCGCCCGGCGGTCTTCAGCAGGACTGAGCTCTCGATCGTGTATGGGTCGAGCACGACGAGCACCAGATGAAACATGGTCACCTGATCGGCCATGCTGAGCGGCTCGCCGCCATGTGGATGAAGGGTTAGGTCTGGGGGCACCGTGGTCACGGTCCTGAAAGGTAGCGCGGGTGAGCGTCAGTTACGAGATTCGAAGGGCGTGCCAAGAAAAAATCACCCTCAGCCGTGCCCTGTGATCTGCGAATCAGCCTGCTCCTGCATGCCATCTACGAGAGATCCGGATCTACACTGCGGATCGTGCACCCTATTGAGCGCCTCCGCTTTGTTGCCCGCTCTCAGGGCGCCCCGCCTGATGTCCTGGTACAAGAGTCGGCGCTTGCGCTCTCGGCCTTTCGAGATGATCCCGCGGGCATGGTGGCTGCTTGCAGGCGAATCATCGACCGGCACCTGACGTGCACGCCGCTGTGGTGGTTGTGTGCTCGGATGCTCTGCGCTCCCGACCCCATGCGTGAGGCTCGCGCCGCTGTGGCCGAGATTGAGTCTGATCCAACTGCCAAGTTGCTCGCTGAGGCGCTCCCGGCAGATGCGTCTGTGGTCATCGTTGGGTGGCCAGAGCAAGCTGTGGGCGCCTTGCGGCGTCGGGGTGATCTAGAGGTGCTGATAGTTGATGTTGATGGCGAGGCCGATGAGGCTGTGCGCCAACTGCAACGAATGGACGTGTTCGCAACAGCGGTGTCCGCACGCAATGCCGCCTCTGCGGTGGCTGTGGCGGACTTAGTTCTGCTGGACTGTTTCGGACTTGGGCCCGATTCGCTGCTGGCCCCTGCTGGTTCCCTGGCAGCGGCTGCAGTTGCGCAGCACCTTGGCGTCGAGGTTTGGGCTCTGGCAGGTGTGGGCAGGCTGATGCCGGCGAGCATGTTTGATGCGCTGCTAACTCGCTGGTCTGGTTCGGTGGAGCCACTGAGCGGTACCGCAGAGGTCGTGCCCCATGAACTCGTGACACATTGTGCTGGAGTGGCCGGAGTGGGCACGGTGTCCGACAGTCTGACTGCGACTGATTGTCCTGTTGCACCCGAGCTCTTTCGACTTGTGGGCTGATCAAGGCTTCACAGGTAGCGCAGACTGGACAGCCTGCTGAGGGCTATCGTCAATGGATGCATGTGACCCAGCATCATCAGGTGATCTCAGCCGCTGAGGGCGCTCGGCTCGAGGTTTCGATGGAGCAGAGCCCTGAAGGGTTCACTTGGTCGATCACCAATCGAAGCGACTGGGCTGTAGAGGTTCGATCAGTCTCGGCTGTATATGCGCTGACGCAGATTGACGGTGAGCTAGCCATGTTTCGGCATGGGTATCAATCTTGGAGTCAGAGTAATTTGGCTCGGCCTGGAGTGGACGTTGACCCGTCCACTGTCAGCAATGTTGAGATGGTCACCATGACCCAGCATGCTGATCAGCGGCGCACACTTCCGGAGCAACTCCGCTCTGAGATGGTCACGGTGCTCAGTGACGGTCAGGACGCAGTTTTGATCGGATTCTTAGGCGGACATCTTCACGATGGCACCATCCGACTGAATCAGGTTGGCACGGGATTCGAGGTAGCGATCGAGGCGTTTTTGGGCTCGGCTGAACTTGCCCCGCAAGAGACCAGACCTCTTCACGATGTGGTGGTCCGCCATGTGACCGACCCCGCTTCAGGTCTAGATGCTTGGGCTACCGAAGCCGGCGAGCACTCACACGCCCGCACCCAAGGCGAGTTTCAGGTGGGCTGGTGCTCTTGGTATCACTACTTCGATCAGGTCACCGAGTTGGACCTGCATAAGAATCTGGCGCTGTGTGCTGACTGGCCATTTGATGTGGTGCAACTCGACGATGGCTTTCAATCCGAAGTGGGGGATTGGCTTGTCACGAATGAGAAATTCCCCTCTGGGTTGGCTGGGGTTGCCGACTCCATTTCAGCTGCAGGGTTTCGGCCAGGACTGTGGATCGCCCCCTTTGGCGTCTCGCTCAATTCGGCGCTGGCACGGGAACACCCGGACTGGATTGCAAAGGACGCAGAGGGTGAACCTCTGATTGGTATGTTCGGTCCGCATTGGGGTGGATTTGTGCACACGCTTGATGTGACCAATCCAGAGGTACTTGAACACTTAGAGTCGCTAGCCCGCGAACTCGTTCGCTTGGGCTTTACCTACCTGAAGTTGGACTTCACGTACTCCCCGGGTTTTGATGGCGTCTGGGCAGACCGAAGCATGACGCCTGCACAGCGAATTCGCGCAGGCTTTGATGCAATTCGCCGTGGCGCTGGTGATGACACGTTCATTCTCGGTTGTGGTGCTCCACTCGGCGCATGTATCGGCGTAGTGGATGGAATGAGGATCGGCTCTGACGTGGCACCGTTCTGGGCGCCGAAACCTGAACTCTGGCCCTACCGGGGCTATGAGCAGACCATCCCATCTACCAAGAACGCTTGGCGCAACACGCTTACCCGAGCTCATCAGCATCGTCGCCTCTGGCTGAATGACCCAGATTGCGTGATGCTTCGAACCTCGGATACCGAACTCACTCCGGAACAAGTGCGAGCTTGGGCGCTAGCAGTCGGTGCGAGCGGGGGAATGGTTCTGGTCTCGGATGACTTGTCGTTACTGAACGATGAGTCTCGCTCGTTGTTGAGCGAAGTCATTGAGCTCGGCCGGCGAAGCGACGAAGCCTCACGGTCTGGGCCTGCACCAATATGTCTCGACCTGATGCAGGAATTCACACCGCATCAATTGCAGTTCGCAGGTTTGTGCCTAGTAGGCGATCCCGAGATTGGCTCGGCACATATTGAGCCAGCTGAGACATAAATGCGCGTCCTCGTTGTCACGAATGACCTGCCACCGCGTCTTGGTGGGATTCAAAACTATGTAGATCAGTTGTGTCGCGGCATGGTTGCCGCTGGGGATGAGGTCACGGTCTATGCCTCAGCATTTCAAGGAGACGCGCTCTGGGATGAGGCTGCGCCGTTCCAAGTCATTCGGGATCGCTCTTCAGTGCTGCTGCCGACTCCTCGTGTGCTTCGTCATACCCTGCGGTTGATTGAGCACTCCCGGGCCGAGGTAGTGATCTTTGGTGCTGCTTTTCCACTTGGATTGATGGGGCCACGTATCCGCAAAAAATCGGGGCGGCCCTACATTGCGTTTACGCACGGACTTGAGGTGTCTGCAGTTCGGGCCCCCGGTGGAGCGCATCTGCTCCGCAAAATCGGTCGCTCTGCAGCGGCTATCACCTTTGTTTCTCATTGGTGTGATGACTCTCTGCGGGCGGCTTTTGGGTCGGGCCCGGAGTTTGCAGTGCTGTCACCAGCGGTAGATCCCAGTGTGTTTCATCCGGGGGTGGACGCAACTGCAATTCGCCTGCGGCACGGGTTAGCTGATGCTCCAGTAGTGGTCTGCATCTCTCGCCTTGTGGAACGCAAGGGTCAGGATCGCCTGATAGCGGCCCTGAGTTCCGTGCGGCAACAGATTCCAGAGGCACGTTTGTTAATCGTCGGTGGCGGTCCCTATGAGGAAGCGCTCCGCACTCTTGCAGTTGAGCGCGGAGTTGAGCAGTACGTGGTGTTTGCTGGGCCAGCCTCAGAGGAAGAGCTACCTGCGTACTACGCCGCGGGAGACGTGTTTGCCATGCCCTGCCGGGAGCGTAAACGTGGCCTAGAAGTTGAGGCTTTCGGCATTGTCTTTATCCAAGCCCAAGCCGTTGGAGTGCCCGTAGTCGCTGGAGACATCGGGGGTGTTCCGGATGCACTGAGAGCAAACTCGACCGGACTGCTTGTTGACGGGAGTGAGGTTTCGGAAATCTCCGAGGCCATCATCCGACTCCTTGCCGACACGGCCGCTCGAGAAGAGATGGGTGCAGCCGCTGCGGAGTTTGTGAGCGCTGGCTTTACATGGGAAGGGCGAGCCAAAGAGTTACGAGCGCTGTTAGCGCGAGCCGTTGCTTCTGGCAGTCTCCGCTGAGGACCCTAGCTCTTGCTGTCAGGATTTATTCGAGGCAAGAAAGCGGCGTTTGAGCCAATCAATCATCAGGCCATTGAGCTGATCGGGGTACTCCTCGTGTACCCAATGACCGGCCTTGGGGATGGTATGCATCTCTAGGTCTGAGCACAGGGCGGGCATGCCCGAGGCCAATTCTGGCGGCAGGGCCGGGTCCCATTCAGCGCAGAGCATCAGGGTGGGGAGTTCTAGGGCTTGTGTTCCAACCGCTGGGTAGTTCAGGCCGTTTGCCGCGATATTTCGATACCAGTTCACCGGTCCACGAAAGCCAGTCCGTTCAAAGGTGGATGCGTAGAACTCAAGGTCCTCTTCGGTGAGGACCGAGGGGGCAACAGTGGGCAGGCCTTCAAGGTCGATGAACGGATTGAAGTTAAACCCGCTTTCGCGGGCCACACCGAGTTCGGCCAGGACGGCGGGATCGATTCCTTGCACCGAGAGTTTTTCGAACATCAATCTTGCTCGTGTGTCCAGAACGGCTTCAGCAACCCCGGGTTCTTGAAACCACATCATGTACATCTGTTCGGGGTCATCGCCGAACATCATCTGCAGAAACTCAAGAGATGGGAACGGTGTGTAAGGAGTACAGACCCCGATGACTCCAGCGCACCGTTCGGGGAAGAGCACTGGCATGCCCCAGGCCACAAAGCCACCCCAATCGTGACCCACAAAAACTGCCCGCTCTATCTCAAGTGCGTCCAGGAGTTCGGCCAGATCTCCGCAGAGTTGACCCAACCCGTAAGCCTCGATCTGTTCGGGGGCAGAGGAGCCCCCGTAGCCTCTCTGATCCGGTGCAATAACGCGGAACCCTGCTTGGGAAACAGGTCCGAGTTGGTGACGCCAGGAGTAACCAAGGTCGGGAAACCCATGGCAGAACACAACCGCCGGGGTAGGACCATCTGTGGCTGCTGCGGGCGCCCCTAGGGCCTGTGCGGCAGCGGGGAGTTGGTGCACCGATAGGGATACTTCAGCAGGCGCAGTTCCTAGGGGCTGCATCTGACCCGAGAGCTTGATCATCTGTGCAGGTGGAAATGCTTCCATTTCTCCAAGTTAGTTCCGGGCGGAGCAATACGTGGGCTCTGTCATTTCTGCGTTGAAAAATCCTTTTTCATGATTGAAAATACTTTGGATTGTTTATCCACTTTTATCCGTTTACCGTCGAAGAGTCGCTGTCCGGTGACCGAAAAAGGCGGGAACGTATGAAAAAACAAGGTTCACTATTAGTTGCTTTGACGGCGGGTTGCGTGGCGTTGTTCGCTGCGTGTGTCCCCGCACCAGTCCCAACCACCACCACCACGGTTGCACCGGTTGACTGCACCGTACGCGGGAATGATGCCGACCTTCACGGCTGCGACCTGTCCGGCGCCGACCTCTACTACGCCGACCTGCTCAGGGCCAACCTGTCCGGCGCCAACCTGACCGGCGCCGATCTGAGGTTCGCCAACCTGACCGAGGCCGACCTGACCGACGCCAACCTGACCGACGCCAACATGGCCAGCGTCTCCGCATACGACGCCGACCTGACCAACGCCGACCTGACCGACGCCGACCTGTCCAACGCCTACCTGACCGGCTCCACCCTTACCGGAGTCACTTGGTTGAACACGACGTGTCCGACTGGAATTGTCCAGGATACGGAATGCCCAACTGAATCAGGAACCGGCTGACCCGCACACCAACTAACTAAGCGAGGGCCCCGACACAATGTCGGGGCCTTCCACTTTTTGCGACCTCAATCCAGTCGCACTGATCGCTGGCATAGCTATTGGCACATTAAGAACATGCGCAGCGAGGGCCTATCTGTCCCAGAGGCCAACGACCCAGTTCGTGATCTCGGCTCCGAAGAGCAGGCTCACCACAGTGGTGGTCAGTAGCAATGCGCCCATGACGAACCAAGCTATCGGCGAGATCTTTCCATCCTCGGGAATCCCTGGGATTCTGCGACGGATGACTCGAATGGTTCGCTCAGCCCAAGCGAATGGCAGTAGTGACAACCCAATAATGATCAGCACCCAGCCCGGTCCCGGCAGGGGTAGGGCCGCAATGCCAATACCAATGACAACAAACCCCCCGATCATCCTGGCTATGCGAATCGCAACGTGCCGGCGCGCTTGCTCTTCTGATTCCTCGTGAACTCCGGTCTGATACTCGGCTTCTATGGCTGCATCGAGCAACTCATGGCCCAGATCCTGAATCGGATGGGAGGGTGTTTCTTGCTCAGGGCTGACTTCGGGGGTTGGGGTTTGGCTTCCATCATCGGCTTGCACAGACAAAGTATGCCCAACCCAGAATGCCTTCGTGGCTCATCATGGGCTAAACCATGACCTCATGGCAGAAGAGTTCGCTACAGCAGAAGAGTCCAACGGTAAAGGACCGGCACCAGTGACAGTCAGCGCAAAGAAGGCTGCGTCCAAGTCCAAGGCTCCTTCCAAGGTAAAAACGGGGCCCAAAGAATCTGGCTCGGCCAATCAGACGCGTCAATCGAATCGCTCAGCAGTCTGTGCATCGGTCACACAAGAGATGATGAATGACCTGGTGCTCTTCGTGGTCGGAGCGGGAATCAAGCTCGAGCCACTCGAAACGGCGATTGCTTTGCCAGGAATGGGTGACATAGCTGTTCGGCTAGCGCTCACGATTACTGGAGCAGAGTTTGATCTTCGCGCCGAGGATGCGGGCAGGGTGCGAGTCATTGTTTTTGCCGACGGTGATGTTTCAACTCGTGCAGAAGATTTCGACGGCGATGTTGCCGATGTCGAAGTTGGCGCCCAGACCCCTTCGTTAGGCGGAATGCCCGTTGCACCCGCACCCATTCCTGTGCGAGTAGAAGCGCTCGTGCAGCCACGCATTGAACTACAAGCCAACTCCACCGTAGCGATTGGACTCAACCTAGAGACGGCCGAGTTGATCTCGCTGCAGACCAACCCCGATGCGCCTGTTCCCGAAGGTGTTGATCCTGCTAGTTGGGCAGGTGCGCTTGGAATGTTCTCGATGTTGTTTGGCTCGTTGGGAGACGGACTTTTCGACACGCTGGGCCAACATGTGGGAGTGGTCGGTACAGAACTTGATGAGAGCGTTGGCCGGATTCTTGGTCAGATTGGCGTTGCTCAGGGCGAGGCTCAGATCAGTGTGTCCTCTGGGTTGTTGTCAATTGGGTTGCCCGCAACGGAGAGCGTTGTTGGGCAGGCTTTGCCGGTTCCAATCGCAGGCAAGCGAGTCGGCCTTGGCTTGGCTAGTTCGGCCGTTGATGCTCTGACGCAGATGATGATTCTGCGAGCCGCTGGAGACTTGCCGCTTCCGTTCGAGCTTGAGTTCGAACTAGGGGAGCAACAAGTGGGAGGCCGGATTCGGAATACTCGTTTGCTGCCGGATTCGTTCCCAGATTTGAGGTCTGCGTTTCGAACTGAGGTGAGGACCCGCTTGCTACGGGGTCGCCTTGAGTTGTCCGTGCAGGCCGCTTGGGTTGAACTGCCATCGGCCGTTCCCTCGATCTTTAATCAGCTTTCACGAAAGCTTGGGGAACTGGTTTCACTCACGCCCATGCGAGTTCGTTTTCCTGCGCGAATTGAGTTGCCAGTCATTCCAGACAGCAGCGATACCATCCCCGTTCTGATCGACGATCTTCGAGTCACCACAGAGGGCCTCGGCCTTGTGGTGTCGCTGGCCTAGTAGCCCCATGCCCTCACCTCAGCTACGAGCCGACCTTGCTAGGGACGGCATCTTTAACACCCGTGACCTTGGTGGCCTACCCACTAAGAACGAGCAGAAAATCGCTCCGCGAAAGCTGTTGCGCGCCGACGCGTTGCAGCGCGTGCAGTCGTCGGGTCCAGCGTTAAGAGAGTTCGGCATTGTGCGCGTGCTGGATCTGCGTGATGACTTGGAACGAGAGAAGTCCGGTGAGATACAAGTCGATGGAATCGAGGTAGAGCATCACCCCGTGATTGACCCTGCCTTTGCTTGGCATAGCGAAGAAGAGTCTGAGTTCGCTGACCTGCTGTTCCTGCGGTACTGCGAGATTTTTACTTCATTCGGACTGAGGTTCTTGGGGGCAGTGAACTCCATTGCAGAGGTTCTAGATGAATCGAACTCCTCCCCCAACGGTGCTGTGGCCTATCACTGCGCAATTGGCAAGGACCGCACGGGGCTGCTGACTGCGCTTCTCCTGTCGATTCTTGGTGTTGAAGACAAGGTGATTGCTAGCGACTATGCCAAGTCGAGCGCAGCAACTGCTGTGCAAGTGCAATGGCTCTGGTCATTTAGCCTGCCCGGAGGCGAGACCACTGATCGCGACCTTGAGCTGGGGGTTTGGTCAGCGCGCCCCGAGACGATGCTGCGAACGCTTGGTTGGCTTGATGCCGAGTTCGGTGGCGCAGAGCAGTACATGATTGAGCAGGGTCTCGAAGTTGATGTCATCAGTACCCTTCGCGAATCCCTGCTCTTGAGCAAAACCTGATCTACTAACTACCGACTGAGGAGATTGCATGTTGAAAACCGGCGATGCCGCACCAGATTTTTCGTTGCTGAATCAAAAGGGTGAGAAGGTGACCCTGTCGGACCTGCTCAAGAGCGGCCCCGTTGTGTTGTTCTTTTATCCAAAGGCAATGACAACTGGATGTACGAAAGAGTCATGTCATTTTCGTGACCTTGCCGGGGAATTTGCCGACTTGCACGCACAGCGCGTCGGCATCTCGGCCGATACCGTCGACAAGCAAGCGGCGTTTGATTCCAAGCACACCCTTGGGTACCCCCTCCTGTCTGATCCCGACCGCGCAGTAGCTGCTGGGTTTGGTGTGAAGCGGCCAGGGCCAATCATGAACAAGCGCGCAACCTTTGTGATCGGGACTGACAACCGAATTCTGGCGGCCATTGGATCTGAGTTGAATATGGATATCCATGCCGATGAAGCACTCAAGGTGCTTCGTGCAACGACTGCCTGATTCAGGTAGTGGTAGCTGAGATGCGGGCGCTGATTTACGATCCGCAAGTCACATCGGTCAACCGGCTGCCAATGCGCAGTTCGGGTCGATTCTGCGACAGCTTGGATCATGCAGGGTTGGCAGATCCTTGGCAGATCAGTCTGGATGGCACCTGGAAGTTTCAGTTGCTCAGCAGCCCAGAGCAGGTAACTGCAGAGTTGCTCACCGGGCCAGTATCTGCGAGTGACTGGAACTCGATTCAGGTCCCAGGTGCGTGGACGCTCCAGGGTGTTAATTCGGCACTTGGTGACGGTCTCAACGCGTTCGAATCGCCTCACTACACCAACGTCATCATGGCCTTCGATACAGACCCGCCGGCTGTGCCGGCGAGCAACCCGACTGGGGTGTATCGGCGCAAGTTGAGTGTTCCGAAAGACTGGCAGGGCCGCCGTTTCGTGTTACAAGTCGGGGCCGCGGAATCGGTTTTGCAAGTCTTTGTCAACGGAGAGTTTGTGGGCGGCGGCACTGATAGTCGGCTGCCGAGCGAGTTTGATCTGACGAGATTCCTGCGCGCTGGCCGCAGTGTTCAACTGGCCTTGGTCGTGACGAAGTGGTCAGCGCAGACCTGGCTTGAGGATCAGGACCAGTGGTGGCACGGCGGCATTCAACGATCAGTCCGTCTCTACTCAACACCGGTTAGCTATCTACAACAGGTCAAGCTCCTGCCAGGTTTGTTGCCCCCGGCATTGAAGCGCGTCAAGGGGGGAGCGGCTACAACTGCAGAGTTCGCCGCCAAGCAGCAGCGAACCGGAACTCTGCAGGCCGAAGTCCTTCTTGCTGGGCCAGCCCTTCGGGAGTCCGGGTGGACGCTTGAACTAAGCGTTGAAGACCTCGGGCAGTCAGGGCGGAGCAGGGCAACTACTAAGCCGCAAGCAGTGCCAGTTTGGGATGGCTCCACCGAAGCATCGCAACTTATCGGCGCGATGTTTGTAGAGCCTGGGGTTGTGCGTTGCGAGCTAGAGGTGCCGAAGGTTCGGCCTTGGTCACATGAGTCCCCTCAGCTCTACCGAAGCCTTGCCGTGCTGCGTAACCCTTCTGGAGAAGTGGTGCAGGTGCATGAGTCCAAGGTCGGGTTCCGGTCGGTGGAAATTGCCGAGAATGAATTACTGATCAACGGCCAGCCCGTGCTGTTGCACGGGGTCAACCTCCACGAGCATGACCCTGATCGTGGGCGGGCCGTTCCGGCAGAGCGGACTCGTCAGGACCTTCAGATGATGAAGGCGCACAACCTGAATGCCGTACGCGCTGCGCACTACCCGCATGACGTACATCTTGCAGAGCTCTGTGACGAACTCGGGCTGTACCTAGTTGATGAGGCCAATGTTGAGTCACACGGTCGGCAGCGATCCTTGTGCCACGACCCCCAGTTCACTGCCTCGATTCTGCAACGAGTGCAGCGTATGGCCCAGCGTGATGCTCACCACGCAAGCATCATCATCTGGTCACTCGGAAACGAGGCAGGTGACGGGGCAGTGCACGAGGCTGCAGCGGCATGGCTGCGCAGGTATGACCCCACGCGCCCGGTGCAGTACGAGGGGCAGTTGATGCACGACGTGTTCGCTCATGCCCCCGCAACAGACATCGTCTGTCCCATGTACTCATCCATTGACGAGATTCTGGCTTGGGCAGCCTCGGGCAAAGACCCTCGCCGGCCACTGATTCTTTGTGAGTACTCCCACGCAATGGGCAACTCCAACGGATCCCTAGCTGATTACTGGAATGCGTTTGAGTCCACTCACGGTTTG
Source organism: Bifidobacterium breve (assembly GCA_945901935.1). Taxonomy (GTDB): domain Bacteria; phylum Actinomycetota; class Acidimicrobiia; order Acidimicrobiales; family Microtrichaceae; genus IMCC26207. The sequence goes on from CAMDLX010000023.1 coordinate 17,240, forward strand.
CAGGGTGGGTTTATTTGGGAATGGTTGGATCATGGCCTGCGTAGAACCGACAGCGCTGGGGTAGCGCTGCGAGGACCCGATGGTTCAGTCAGCTGGGGGTACGGCGGAGACTTTGGTGATCAGCCCACTGACAACAACTTCATCTGCGATGGTTTGGTCTCTGCTGACCGACAGGCTCACCCGGCTCTAGCCGAGGTGCGACATGTTGGCCGGCCCGCAAAAGCCATCTGGGCTCGTTCGCCCTCTGGGTCCTTACGTGTTCAGGTGACGAATTGTCGTTGGTTTTCTGGTCTTGAGAACCTTCGGGCGCGATGGGAACTGTTGGCCGATGGCCAGGTAATCGACGCCGGCAAGTTAGAACTGCCTAAGATTCTGCCTCGCGGTTCTGCCGTGGTCGGCGTTGCTGTGCTGCCGTCGGTTACATCAAAACTGCCTCGTGGAACCGAACTGCATGTGAACGTGATTTGGACTCAGGCGGGCAGAACAGCCTGGGCGCCCGCTGGACATGAGGTTGGCCGAGACCAACTCGAATTGTCCGCGGATTCGCATCCCAAGTTCTTGCCGAGCGCTGAACATCAACTTGTTGCTGTAGGGCCAAGAACTCGCCGTCGATCCAAGCTGGATGCAGCTGAGCAGGTACCGGCGGAACTCAGTCCCACGCCGATTGCTCACCTCGAGTGGAAGCCAACGATCTTTCGGGCGCTGACAGATAACGATGGTCTGAAGCAGGGTTGGATGCGTGGCCTTGTTGGCGGCCTACATCGGTGGGTAGAGGTACAAGGAGTTGACAAGTGTGTCTGGAAACCTGACGCCGAACGGACTCGTCAGGTGGGTACCGACATAGTCATAACCACCTCCGGAGACCTCATTGCCCCAGGTGTTGCCGAGGCAGTCAAGATCAAACGTCAGGCCAGAGTCCGCAGCGATGGTTGGACACAGCTGTCTGTCGAGTTCAGGCTTCCAGAGGGTCTGCGTGACCCACTTCGGGTAGGCGTGGAACTCGTGCTGCCAGCAACACGTTCGGCCTCGTTAAACGCATCAGCACAAGCCGGGCCGACTACCTCTTGGGAGAGCCTGCAGTGGGTCGGAAACGGACCGGGTGAGAACTATTCCGATCGCTCTGCCGCCGTTGGAGTTGGGCATTGGAAGTCAACTGTCACTGAGCAATACGAGGACTACGCAGTCCCGCAGGAGCACGGTCATCGTGGGGGACTGCGATGGCTCTCTCTGTCCCAAGAATCCACAAGTTCGACCACAGCGGGACGGCCGCTTAGCGGGCTACTGATGGTGGCGGAACCGAACCGGGTTCCGGGTTCGCGCATTCTGCAGTGGCCGGGGTTTGCTGCGAGGCATCACAACGATGCCGAACTGTGGGCTGCTTTGCATTCCAGCGATCTGTCCGCTGGGCCCGGCCGGGAGACTTATGTATACCTTGACGCTGCTCAGCGCGGCCTGGGGACTGCGTCTTGTGGACCCGACACTCTGAGCGCATACCGATTGGGAGCAGGTAAGTATCGGGTTTCAGTCTGGTGCCGCTACTTTGATCCGTCCACGGAGGAGCAGGAACTTCTGGTGCGAAGCCTCAGAGCGGCTTGGGCGCAGCTCCCCGGGTAGCCCTGTTGCCTATTTAGCCCAGTTGCCCATTTAGCGGAGTTGTGCTGCCGCCTCGAGAAGTTCCTCGTGGAAATCCGGGTGGGCAATCTCTGCAAGTGCCACGGCACGCTCATGCACTGTGCGGCCTTTGAGTTCTGCTGCACCGAATTCTGTGATGATTGTGTCGACTTGGTGTCGAGGGGTGGTCACCGTCATATGGGGACCTGCAGTGCTCAAGATCCTTGAGGTGCGAACCCCGTCGATCATGGTTGAGGAACGCAAGCACAACAGGGAGCGGTCATCGTTTTGCAATCCTGCACCTGCAAGAAAATCTTCATGGCCACCCGTCCCGGAGTACTGCCGGCCGTTGATGGTGTCGGCAGCAACTTGGCCGAGCAAGTCCACAGCTGTTGCACCGTTGATCGAAATGAAGTTTGCATTATTGGAGATGACGTCAGTGGAGTTCACAATCGCAACTGGAAGAAAGCGAACCTCTTCATTTCCGTCGAGCCAGGTGTACAACTCTGGAGTACCTGCAGCGAAGGTGGTGACCGAGAATCCCTCAAATTCGCCCTTGTTCATGTTCGAGACTTTGCCAGCCTGATGCAGGCGCATAAGTCCGGTAGTGAACATCTCAGAATGCACCCCGTAGCCTCCACCGGGTGCATCGCACAGCTGCGATGCAATGAGCGATGGGATGGCACCAATTCCAGTTTGCAGCGTGGCTCCATCTTCGATGTATCTGCCAGCGTGGGTGGCAATCGCAAGGTCAATTTCATCCGAAGGTGGCTCGGCTAGGTCGACCGGAGCAGCTTGGCTCTCGAAGATCACGTCAATCTCGTCAAGGTGTAGCCGGTGGGGATAATCCGGCATGATCCCAAATGTGCGCGGATAGAGCGGCGAGTGCTCCACAATCAAGAGGCGATCAGGGTCAGCTCCCGCCTGATGAAAGGCATCAATTGTTGCTCCTGCATGGAGCGAGAAACTGCAGTACCCGTCTGCGTCAGGCGCCGAGGCAGCAGTTGCTAGCACCCGTGGCTTGAGCGATTCAAGGATGGGGCCGAACCTACGAAAGTCGGCCGGCACATACTGGATGTCTGCTCCTGCATCGCGCAGCATGCGCTCGGCGGGGCCAAAGAACCCGCTACGGAAGTGGACACTGGGTTGCATGAACACTGCGTACAAGTCAGTCAGTAGCGCTCCAGAGACTTGTAGGTCGACCCAATCTGTTCGCTCGCCGAGCGCATGCAGGAACGCATTCGGGTGCGCAGGTCCGAGCCCCACTGCTAGATCGTCGGTTGGAGTTAAGAACGCAGCGGCCTCTGATGCCGATTGAACCCGTAGAGCAGCCATGATGAATCCCTAGTTCGTTGTGCCGACCGAGAGTGCGGCGCATTGACCTGAGACCGTAGTACCCGTTCCGGGTGTAGAACATTGCAAACCGAACATGCCGATCCACCCGGCAGGTCCCACAGTTAGGTAGCAGTCCAATGCAGGAAGTCCAACCAGATTCTGATGGGATGAACTTGGCAACGGTATGGGAGGCAGTGGCCGCCGCTGTTCCATCTGCGCCCGCACTTATCCACACCGACCTGACTCGGACCTGGGCTGAGTTCGAGGACCGTGCTGCTCGTCTAGCGGCGTACCTAGTGGCTTCGGGCCTTGCTCCAGGGTCGAACCTAGCGCTCTATATGTACAACGGGCCGGAGTACCTTGAATCCACATTCGGTGCCTTTAAGTTGCGTGCCGCCACGTTGAACGTGAACTACCGCTACCTCGAAGACGAACTGCAGTACCTGTTCGAGAATTCCCAGGCAGAAGCGGTTGTGTTTGCAGCGGAGTTTTCGGATCGGATCGATGCAGTGCGCGACAGCCTGCCGTTACTGACGACCTTTGTCTGCGTCGGGGCCACCGAAGAACATCGCGTTCCTGAGTGGGCGAGTGACTACGAAAAAGTGATTGAGCAGACTGCACCAATGCCTGCGATTTCGCGCAGCGGTGATGACCTGTGGCTGCTGTATACCGGCGGCACAACAGGAAACCCAAAGGGTGTCATGTGGCCACACCGCAGTCTGTTGGGAACCGCCAAGACCACCTTTGCTGTTGTCGACTGCCCAATCCCAGAGACTGCAGAGCAGGTGGCGGTTGGCGTGCGGCGCTTTCATGAACGATCAAAGGCGGTGCGCTTTTTGCCGGCCGCTCCACTGATGCACGGCACATCGGCAATTGCCTCTATTGCAGTGCTCAGTGTTGGCGGTTGTGTGATCACTTTGGACTCGCATTCATTCAACGGCGATGAACTATGTGAGGCCGTACAGAACAACGCTGTGACTCAACTGACAATTGTTGGAGATGCTTTCGCCAAGCCGATTTTGGCCGCCCTCGAGAAGGCCCAAGCAGCCGGAACGCCTTATGACATTTCTTCTCTCAAAGTCATTCTCTCCTCTGGAGTGATGTGGTCCCAGCAAACCAAGGACCAGATTCTTGAATGGTGTGGGGCGACGCTGGCCGACACCCTTGGATCATCAGAGGGCGTGGGCTTTGCTAATTCGGTGGCGAAACGAAATCAGCCGGCACAGACAGCGCGCTTCACGCTGGGCGAACATGCCCGCGTGATTGACGATGACGGCCAAGATGTTGTGCCCGGTTCGGGCCAACGTGGCTTGCTGGCTGTAGGTGGTCCGATCCCCATCGGATACTTCCGCGACCCCGTGAAGACCGCTGCAACCTTCCGAAATCTGAATGGTCAGATCTGGTCAGTGCCAGGAGATTTTGCAACTGTCGAGTCTGACGGGACTATCCAACTTCTGGGTCGGGGGTCTGCATGCATCAACACTGCTGGAGAGAAGGTCTACCCCGAAGAGGTTGAAGAAGCCCTCAAGCTGCATCCGGCTGTTCTGGACGCGAATGTCCTCGGATTGCCTGACGAGAAGTGGGGGCAGTCGGTCAATGCAGTGGTCTCGCTGCGTGAAGCGGGAGCGGGCTCAGCATTGCCAACCCCCCAGGAGTTGATTGAGTTCACCAAATCTCGTCTTGCGGGCTACAAGTGTCCAAAACGAGTACTGGTTGTGGATCAGGTGCACCGCGGGCCAAATGGAAAGCCCGACTACAAGTGGGCCTCTGCCGAACTTCTGAGTTGAAGTGTGGCTAAAGTCACATATGCGTTTCACTTAACGGAGCGCGGACTCTGGGGGTGAGTGTGAAGCGTGCACTGTTGGTACTCGTTCTGGCCACCGCACTCGTAGCAGGGGCTTGTGGTGCTCAGGACAGTAGTTCTGGGAAGGATCCAGAGAGCGAAAGTTCGACCACTACCTCTGGTGATGTTGGTGGCACCGCTAGCAACGCGAGTTTTGGCGACTTGAAGGGCGATATCTGCGGGCCAGGTGAGTTCAGTGTGAACCCGTCCGAGGCCGGCCTCGGTACCGACAAGTTGTACATCGGTGTTGCGAATGACCGCTCGGCCGAGATCCGACCTGGTCTCAACAAGGTCCTGTACGACTCCTCTGTGGCCTTTGCCGGTTGGTGCAACGAGCTAGGTGGAATAGGCGGATTACCGATCGAGATTGTGGACCTTGACGCCGGAGTTTTCAACGTTGAGACAGCAATGACCAAAGCCTGTGCAGATGTGTTTGCGATGGTTGGCGGCGGGCTCGTGCAGGACGCACTGGAATTCTCTGGCAAGGCTGGGAGTGACTTTCACGAGTGCGGAATGATCGACATTCCCGGTTTTGCAGTCTCAGTAGAGAAGGCGGATTCGAACGGCCAAGTTCAGCCAGTGCCCAACCCGGGAGGCACTGTTGCGAACACCTGGTATCAGGACTTTACGAAGCTCTTCCCAGATGAGGCAGCTAAGTGGGCAGTGGCCTGGGGTCAGCTTCCCTCGCTCGAAGTAGTCAAGATCAAGTACGACAATGCTGCGGCCTCGGTACCAGGCATGAACAACCTCGGTGAGGTCGTCTATCCACCGGCCGGGGTGACGGACTGGACGCCCTATGCGCAGCGCATGATCGGAACTGGCGCAGAAGCGCTGAGCTTTGTGGGAGAGGTAGACAATCTCAATAGCTTCTTACTGAAGGCTCGCGAGCAGGGATGGAAGGGCATTCCGCTACTCGAGACAAATATGTATGACCAGAAACTGCTCGACGGAGGGGGCCCCGCTGCCGAGGGTGCCGTAGTGCGCATGGGATTGCATACGCTCGAAGAGGCCGACAAGTGGCCGGCAATTCAGCAGTACATCGACATCAACAAGAAGTATCAGCCAGGTGGAGAGCTGGGTGCTCTGGGAATTCAGAGTCTCTCGGCTTGGCTACTTTTTGCTACTGCGGCAAATGAATGCGGTGCAAAGAACAAGGGCGTCCTTGACCGCACCTGCATTCTGGAACAGGCAGCAGCAGTGGAGGAGTGGACAGGTGGCGGGCTGCACTCACCCCAGAATCCTTCGGAGAGTTCAGAGGCCGTTGCAAGTTCCTGCAACATGTTGCTCGTGGTCAAAGGCGGGAAGTTCACTCGTCTGTACCCCAAGCTCGGTGGCGAAGGAGACGATGTAGACGGCTTCCACTGCCCTAAGGACGGTGTGATCAAAGTGACTGGAGATGTCGGCGAGGGCAAGGTCGACCCCGACCGGCCAATCTAGACGTGAGCGTTATCAGAGGTGCCGATCCAACCACGAACGGCACCTTCTAGTTCTGCGATTCGCGTGGGTAGCGCATCCATCGTGACTGGTCCCGACAGGTGGGCGCCTTGAGCAGTATCGCAGCCGAACTCGGCTAGGCGCGCCAGCGTTGCGGGGTCGCCAACACCGTCAGCGCACACACTCAAACCCAATTCGTGAGACAGATCAATGGTTGATCGCACGATGGCAGCATCGGCCGGAACGCTCGAGATGGTGCTCACATAGCTGCGGTCAATCTTGAGGCCCACCACGGGAAGGTGCTGCATTGTTGCAAGCGAGGTGTAGCCCGTGCCGAAGTCGTCCACCACAAACCTCAGGCCAAGCTCAGAGAGCTGCAGCAGAACCTCTTGTGACCGAGTTGGGTTATCCATCAGTTCGGTTTCGCTGACCTCAATCTCGACCAGGTTGGGCAGGAGCTCGCCTGAGCGAATCAGCATCTGCACAAAGCTAAACAGATCGGGGTCGAACAGGTTTCTGAATGACAGGTTCGTGGTAATGATCAACGGGCTTGTAGGCCTAGAAATGGCAGGACCAGAGCGACCTAGCAGCGTGGTTGAAGCTCGAGCTGCCTCTGCGAGTATCCACCGTGTCAATGGTTGAATCAGTCCTGACTGTTCGGCCATTTCTAAGAAATCGGCAGGCAACTTGGTGGAGTCTTCGGGTCGCTCCCAATGCAGGACCGCTTCAACCTTGCTGACTCGACCACTGTGAAGGTCGATCTGAGGCACATAGCGAAGCTCCAACGCATTGTTTGCAAGGCCCTGTCGGAGTTCGCTGAGCAGCGCGAGTCGGCGGATGGAACTTGGCTCAGCAGTTCTGCGGAACACGCAATAGCCAGCCGAATTCTGCTGATCCAAGGAGCGCTTCTTGTGTTCTTGCAATGCCAAGCTGGCGTTGCGCAGCATCATGCGCCAGTCGTCTGCGTCGCCCGGAGCAAGGGCTACACCCACGCTTGCCTCGCAGTGAATCATGTGACCCGAAATATCAAAGGGGCGAGCCAAGGAATTGCTCGCTGCCGCTGCGCGTTCGAGTGCCTCAGCCTCGGTTGAGCATGGCAATGTCAGCACAGCAAACTGCCCGCCACCGAGACGAGAGACAATCGCTGCTCCCCGGACTTCTTGCACCAATCTGCGGCCTAGGTCGACGAGCAACTGATCGCCAAAATTGAGCCCGAAGGATTCGTTGAGTTCTCGCAACTTGTCTACGTCGATCAGAATCAGCGCAACAGGGGCTGAAGCGATTGCGGAATCGCTAGCCGCCGCGAGTCGCTCCTCGAGGAGGGTGCGATTGGGAAGACCCGTGAGGGCATCGTGAGAGGCCTGCCGGCGGAGCCGATCCTCGACAGCAACCGTTCCGGTGACATCCTCAATAGTCATGCCAATGCTGCCGTCGCTCAGCCGATCAACTCGCAGGTCTAAGAAGGTACCTGGCACTTCAGAAAAGCTGAGGCGCTCAGCAGTCATAGATGCGCCGGTGTGGTACACGTTGAACAGCGCAGAACGAATGAGTTGCGCAGAGGGTTCTGCGAACACCATGTCGATGGTGGTTCCGTCCACTGATGCAGGCTCAATGTCGAGCATGCGTTGAGCTGACGGATTTGCCGCTCGAATGGTGAGCGAAGTCGGGTCCGCTGGGTCGATGAACTCAAGAACCAGACAACCGGCGGGATCATTCTTGACAAGCTCGGCAAATCGGCTGAGTGCAGTGCGGTCGGACTCCCCGTGGGTGACATCTACGAGCGAGCCTTGCAAGCAGCTGCCAGCCGAACCGCCAG
>CAMDLX010000024.1 GCA_945901935.1 Bifidobacterium breve
CCTGCATCTTGGACAGGTCCAGCTTGAGTCTTGAACATCAAGTTGAACTCACGCGGCTCGGTGAATGACCCCCGAGTGCCGCAATTAGGGCAGACCTCGGGATCCTCGAGTTTGTCGAGCCGGTGGCGGGTATTGCATTTGGTGCAATCGACCAGCGGATCGGTGAAGTTTGCGAGGTGTCCAGAGGCCTCCCAGATTTGTGGGGGCGACAGGATGGAGGCGTCTAACCCCACGACATCCTCTCGGAGCTGCACCATGGAACGCCACCACGCGTCTTTGACGTTGCGCAGAAGTAGCACGCCAATTGGCCCGTAATCGTAGGTAGAGCGAAACCCGCCGTAGATCTCGGCGGAGGGATACACAAACCCGCGACGCTTGGTGAGGTTGACAACTTTGTCGAACAGTTCGGGGGTACCGACCTTGCCCGATCCGGATTCTGAGGGGCCTGACATGAGCGCCCACGCTACTGCTCCGGTGCAAGATGCACAGACTCCTGCTGCGATTGGTCCGGGAGTCTCGGGGCAGTGATTGAATAAAATCCGTCAGCCAGGTATGGATTGCAAGTACTTTGGTGCCCTTATACCGCCGAAAAAATACTGAACACCTTGGAGATTGACTTATGAGCGACCAGCCCGGCACACCGCCACCACCGCCTGGAGCAACCCCGCCTCCGCCAGCCTCACCTCCACCTGCCTCACCTCCACCACCGCCTGGTGGGTTTGGTGGACCTCCACCGATGCCACCCGGCGGAACCCCACCACCCCCTGGTGGATTTGGTGGACCTCCCGGAGGATTCACTCCGCCACCAGCGCAGCCCTATGGGGGCGGCGGTGAAGTTCCACGCCTCGAGGTCGGCCCCGCAATTGGCTACGGCTGGAAGAAGTTCACCGAGAATGTCGGCCCCTTCATCCTCTTGATGATTGCCGTGTTTGTTGCGGCCATCGTGATCCAAGTAGTTCAGATGGTGCTCACGCCAAATAGCACTGGCTATCTTGCGCTTTTCTGGTCTGCTCTTGTTTTCGCTGTTCTCTACGTTGCTGTTTCGATTGTGCAGGCTGGAGTTTGGCGTGCCGGCCTTGCTGTCACTCGCGGCGAGGCTCCCTCACCCGAGATGTTGGTCAAGACAGACAACATTGTCCCGTATATCCTTACCCAGATTCTGATTGGAATTGGAGTCTTTATTGGTTTCATTCTTTGCATCATTCCAGCAATTATCTGGCTGATCTTGACCGCTTATGCTCCATTGCTTGCGCTGGACAAAGGCATGAGCCCGATCGATGCCATCAAGGGAAGCATCAACTGGGTGAAAGAGAACTTCGGCGGGGTCTTTTTGATCCTCCTCGTGAGTTACTTGGTGTACATCGCCGGTGCTTGCCTCTGCGGAGTGGGCGCCCTGGTATCGGCACCCGTATCCATGGTTGCGATCGTCTACAGCTACCGTGCGCTCAATAACGAGACCGTGGTTGCATAGCAATCCGACTAACTCGAACTAGTACTGAGGGGGCCCACGGGCCCCCTCTTTCGGTCTCCGCCAGACTCCGAGATTCATCTGAATTCGCAAGTCAAGACACCCTGAGGAAGTTTCCTATGACGAATGTTCCGCCCAATGACGACTGGCCTAATCAGGTCCCCCCAGCACCCACTGCCGCAGCACCGAATCCCGTCGGACCGGCCGCAGGGTGGTACCCCGATGGGTCAGGGTCAACAAGATGGTGGGACGGAACCCAATGGGGTCAGTTAGCGCCCGCAGCAGCACCAGCACCCTCTGCACCGACAGCACCTGCAGCCGCCGCATCGCTGTATCAGGGTTCAACTGGAGCGTTCAGCGCTGGGCCCCCACCTCCGCCTTGGGGGACTTGGTCTTGGGCGAACGGCGCCCCAATCGACCCTAACGCTCTGCCGCACTACGACCCGAGTAAAAAAGTAACCGCTGGCATTCTGGCGATACTGCTCGGCGGCTTTGGAGTGCACAAATTTTACTTGGGCTACACCACCGAAGGAATCATCATGATCCTGCTGTTTTTCTGTGGGATCAGCCCAATCATTGGCCTAGTCGAGGGAATTATTTACCTAACCAAGTCAGACCCCGAGTTCTACTGGACCTACGAGGCAGCTCAGAAGCCCTGGTTCTAGACCTAGCAGGGGTGAGGCAAGTTCTCTAGGCCTCGTGAAGCAGACGCAGCGCTCGCAGCCTGCGCTCAATATGTGCCTCTAGCGCCGTAGTGGCCAGAGATTCAACCTCATAGGTCACTGGACTCTCGGGCAGGGAAAGTACTGCGTTCAGGCCGCCGCCCAGAACCGCTCGGCTCACGCTGAGCGCCTCGGGCGAGACTGGCCGGCCACCGCCGCAGCTGGTGCACCGCACTCCCCCAGCCTCGAGTGCTAAGGCAAACGGGCCGGTCTCCTCGCCACATTCCACACATGCATCTAACTCTGGTGCGACGCCCTCGACGGCGAGCAGCTTGAGATAGAACGCAGCGGAGATCATCGCAGGATTGCTCTCCTCGACGGTCCGCAGACCGCCGAGCAACATGTCAAACAATCGCGGAGTTGGCTCGCGTTCTTGTGCCAACTGCTCCACAGCCTCGAGCAACGAAGACGTTCGCGACAATCTCGACAAGTCTTCTCTGGTGCGCCGATAGGGCTCAACAGTCTCGGTCTGCGTCACGATGTCAAGGTCGCCGCGACCCTCATGGAGTTGCACCTGAATGTACGAGCCAGGCTCAAGCCGAGACCCAAACTTTGAGGTGGTCTTTCTCACGCCCTTGCCAACCGCTCGAACTTTCCCATGGCCACGCGTCATCAGAACGACGATGCGATCGGCCTCACCGAGCTTGTAGGTCCGCAGCACAATGGCGTAGTCGCGGTACAGGCTCACCCGCCCATTCTCTCACCCTGAGCGGGTCGGAGTCAGCCCAGACCGTCAGTATCTGACAAGCCACCAAAGCGACGGTCACGTCGCTGATACTCGTCGATAGCCGCATAGAGGTTTTCTCGGCGGAAGTCGGGCCACAACACGTCAGTAAAGACCAGTTCCGAGTAAGCCATTTCCCACATTAAGAAGTTGGACATTCGATACTCGCCAGAGGTACGAACCATGAGTTCTGGGTCGGGCATCGTTGGGTCGTACAGATGCTGACGAATGGTCTTTTCGTCAATCTTCTCGGGTTTGATGCCAGAGGCTGCGATGGCCCTGACTGCATCCACGAGTTCGGCACGGCCGCCGTAGTTAAAGGCCATGCTCACTGTCATTGCCGTGTTGTCTCCGGTGAGTTCGAGCGTTTCATCAATGCGCCGCAGAATCCGCTTGGGCACACGCCAGTCCCTACGACCGATGAACTGCAACTTGACGTTGCGTTCGTTCAACTCATCTCGGCGAGTTAACAGCAGCCTCTCATTGAAATTCATCAAGAAGCGAACCTCGTCAACGGGGCGCTTCCAATTTTCGGTAGAGAACGCGTAGACCGTCAGCCACCGGATACCGGCGTCCAGAGCGCCCCAGATGGTATCCATCAGGGCTTCTTCCCCTGCGGCGTGGCCATCGGTTCGGGGAAGGCCTCTTCTTTGGGCCCATCTGCCGTTGCCATCCATCACCACAGCGACGTGAACTGGGATCCGTTGATGGTCGAGGCTTGATAAGTCCACTACGGAAAGGTACCCGACCTGCGCCCCTGAACCGAGACAGCGACCGGACAACCCCTAGACAGCGCCAAGTCTGGGCCCAGCCACAGTGGCCCTGAGCAACTAGTAGCCCAGCCGCTCCAAGGACTGTGCCTTTGACTGCCAGTCCTTGTCCACGGTCACATGCAACTCGATAAAAGCTCCGGGTGGCAGCTGCCGACGAACCCGAATACCGACCTCTTTCAGGACACTCCCGCCCTTGCCAATCACAATGCCTTTTTGCGAGTCACGCTCCACGATGATCTCTACTCGAATTCGTGGCCACTCCCATTCAGAAACTCGCGTTGCAATCGAGTGGGGCAGTTCCTCGCGAGTTACTGCAAGCAGTTGCTCCCGGACGAGTTCGGCAACCCTGAACGGCTCCGGAGCGTCTGTCACTTCGCCCTCGGGATACCACCGCGGGCCCTCGGGTAAACGAGAGACCAGGTACTCGACTAGCGCATCGACACCATCGCCGGTTTTGGCAGAGATCGGGAAGTATTCAGCAAACTCAAAAGATGCTGCTTTGGAAAGTTGCGACATAATGCGCTCGGCAGTTGCGGCATCAGTTTTGTTGAGCACGAGGACCGAGTTCTTTGGCATCCGCTCTGCGATGTAGCGATCCCCTGGTCCCATTGCTGCAGTTGCCTCGATGAGCAAGCAGGCAACGTCGATTCCTTCGAGTGAAGATGTAGCGGTGTCATTGAGTCGCTCGCCCATCAACGTGCGCGGACGGTGGATTCCTGGGGTGTCTACAAACACAATCTGCGATTCAGGCCGACTGAGCACTCCCCGAATCTGATGCCGAGTGGTCTGAGGTTTGTCAGAAACAATCGAAATTTTCTGACCAAGAATTTGATTCACCAGCGTGGACTTGCCCACATTGGGCCGCCCGACAAAGGTGACAAATCCTGAGCGGAATCCTTCGGGCACCTCTGCCTCTGCACCCATGCCTGCTGCCGCGAGCATGCGTTCAAGCTGCTCCGAGGCTGACCCGCCAAGACCCGGGGCCGAGGTGGGACGAGTTTCTGGAGTCGCATCTTCACTGGGGTCTTGGCTGCTTGAGTCCTGGCTGCTTGAGTCTTGGTCGGTCACGCGCTGCCCTCTTTGTTCACGATGCGAACTCTGACGACTCGTCGCCCATCAACAAGTTCGACAATGATTTTTGTTCCTTCGGTTTCTACCGAATCCCCATGCACCGCTACGCGGCCGAGAAGTCCAAACACCAAGCCGCCAACGGAATCCCAATTGCCCTCAGGAAGACTCAAACCCAGTTCGTCATTGATGTCATCCACGTTCATCGAGGCATTCACCAACACGTCCCCGCTCGGGAGGTGTTCAACAAGCGGTATGTCCTCGTCGAACTCATCATGGATCTCACCCACGAGTTCCTCGAGCAAATCTTCAAGCGTGGCAAGGCCTGCAGTGCCACCGTATTCATCCACAACCACGGCCAAGTGATTGTGACTTGATTGCATTTCTGCAAGAAGGTCAGCAACAGGCTTGGTCTCTGGAACAAAGAGCCCCGGCCGGACAAGGTCCATCACCTTTGAATCTCCGCCGCCTTCGCGCTCCACGCGCATTGCATCTTTGACATAGACCACACCCTCGATGTCATCAGCATTTTCGCCGTAGACAGGGAAGCGAGACATACCCTTTTCAATTGCCATATCTACCAACTCAGAAACAGTTGCATCAGCACCGATCGTGACCATGTCTGTTCTCGGCACCATGATCTCTCTGGCAACAGTGTCACCAAAGTTGATGATCGATTCGATAAGCACTCGTTCCGATTCCTCGATCACAGAATGCTCTGCAGCTTCGCCCGCTAAGGCAAGAATCTCTTCCTCTGTGACGAAGGGGCCCTTCTTGAGGCCTTTGCCGGGTAGCAGAATATTTGCCGCACCGATCAGCGCTCGAGCGGGTACCCGCAGTGTCTTACCCATCAGTTCAATCAGCGGTGCTGTTAGCAACGCGGCCCGTTCAGTGTGTTGCAGGGCCCAGGTTTTTGGTGCCGCTTCTGCAATCACGAAGAGCACAAGCACGTTCAACAAAATGCCGATAACGAGTCCAAGCGGGCCAAAGAGTGCTGCAGCAAGAACGCCCACTAACGCCGATTGGATGGTCTGCACAATGTTGACTGACAAGTAGATCGAGTTCAGATCTCGCTCCAGATTCTCAACAATACGAAGTACCCGAGGGCCGCGCTTTGGATCAGTTTGCGCAAGCGCAGTCGCCCGCGATCGAGTCATTCTCGTAATTGCGGTTTCGGCTGCCGCTAGGACGGCCGCAGATAGGGTCATCACCACGACAACGCCGAGCAGAACAAATTGAATGCTCGTCACGGCTTAGGTGCTCCTTGTTCTGGGACCGTTGGATTGCCAATGGCGCGGTTGTAGTCCTGTTCGGACCAAGGGTCGCGCTCCGGGGCTCCCCGGAGTGCTTCAAAGAGTTCACGTTCGCGTTGCCACATCAAGTTTCGCTCTTCCTTTTCTGCATGATCCCAGCCCAACAGGTGCAAGGTTCCGTGAATCACCAGCAGTGCTAATTCGTCATCCAAGTTTCCGGCATGCTCTGGGGCTTGAGTCGCTGCAACTTGGGGACACAACAACAGGTCACCAACCATCCAGGTGCCCGATCCGCCGGCTGATTCCTCGGGACAAATTGCTCCGTCCATGGGAAAGCTCAGTACGTCCGTGGCGGAGCCATCCCCATCCAGATACTGCTGTTTGAGCTGTGCAATCTCGCTCGGGTCGAGCAGTGTGAGCGAAGCCTCAGCTTGGGACGAGATGCCTTCTCGGTGCAAGGCCGCTGCGAAGAACTCGCTGAGTGCATCAAGGTCCACTTCAGTGCGATCCTCCGTGCGGTTATCGCTCGAGCGAACTGAGGGAACTCCAGGTGCAACAGCACCCGAACTACTACTACTCACGTTGGCGTCGATTCGGAGTTGCTGGTCTGATGGCGATCAGACTCTCGCTGTAGTTCGCGTGCGGCTTCTGCAGCAGCCCGCTCTGCATCGCGTTGGTCATAGGCGTTCACAATGTCTTGCACGATGCGATGACGCACCACATCAGAACCAGTCAAGCGAACAAAGGCCACACCATCGATACCCTCAAGAAGCGGCTCAAGACCAGCAAGCCCTGACTTTCCACCCGGCATATCTACTTGCGTAGCATCCCCCGTGATGACGGCCTTTGAGCCGAAGCCGATGCGAGTCAAAAACATCTTCATCTGCTCAGGTGTGGTGTTCTGCGCCTCGTCAAGAATGATGAACGAACTGTTCAGCGTTCGGCCGCGCATAAACGCTAGGGGTGCGACTTCGACGATGCCCCGCTCGATCAACTTCTGTGCGCCTTCGTTCCCCACCATGTCATGAAGTGCGTCATAGAGCGGTCGCAGGTAGGGATCGATTTTGGCCATCAAGTCACCCGGAAGAAAGCCAAGTCGCTCCCCAGCCTCGACAGCTGGCCGTGTCAGCACAATGCGCTCAACTTCTTTTGCCTGCAGCGCTTGGACTGCCATGGCAACTGCAAGCCAAGACTTACCCGTACCGGCTGGGCCAACTCCAAAGGTCACCGTGTGGTCAAGGATCGCGTCAACATAACGCTTCTGCCCCGAGGTCTTTGGCCTGACCCGCCCGCCTCTATGCGTTCGCAGCAACTCGGCTGTGAGGACCTCGGACGGTCGCTCATCAGCATTGACCATCTCTATGGTTCGACGAAGCACGGCCGTCTCTAGGACGTGGCCGCGTTCAAGCAGCACGACTAACTCTTCGAACAGTCGGCCAACTCTTTCGGAGTCAGGTCCTGCGATGGTGATCTCGTTCCCGCGAGCGATGATGTCGACCTGCGGAAAGGCCTCCTCGATTGCGTCAAGCAACTCGTCTCGACTACCTAACAGGTCCGTCATCAGGTGGTTGCCCGGGACCCGAACCAGGGTGCGCGTGGGTACGTCTTGAGCGCTTGAGGTGTCAGGGCTGGCCATTACGAGCAAGAGTGTAGTTGTGAATACACCGGTGCCTAATGGCGAGGATCCCCTAGGGGGCGGAGAATCCCTGCTCGGCGCTAGCCAAGGAGGGGCTGAAGGGGCCGACATATTCCTGGCAGACTCTCGCGGCGAGGAAGCAGTTGAGTCGGCCCGAAGGGGACGCTGGGCTCGGCATCTCCTCGAGGAGTCGACCACTATCGCTGCCACGCTGCACGCTTCCGTGGGCAACGAGGTGTTCCTCATCTTGCGAACCGGAGAACGGCGTCGAGTTGAAGTGTCGAGCCTCGGCGAGGATTACGTGCAAGTGCGCGGCAGAGCGTCGATCCTTTGGATTCGTTTGACCTGTGTGATTGCTGTTGAGGCCGCTTCCTCAGTTGTTGCTAACCCAGAGGCTTTTGACCCCGCCGAGGGTCTGCTCTCGGAGGTACTCGAGGACCTCGTGGCTGATGAACTTCAGATCACGCTGACCTTAGTTGGCGGGGCTGTTCTAGCAGGGTTGGCAATCTCCGTTGGCGCTGCGCTTCGGCTACGACTACCTCAGAGCGGAAACATCGCAGTGATCGATCTTGCGAATATCGAGATCATCCTGTTGGACATTCCTCAGTCCCCTCGGTAACCGATCTCTAGGTTGCCGATTTTGGAGGTACCGACTCGGATTCCTCGGGTTCTAGTGCCGAGATGTCCAGGGTTCCTGGGGCAATACGGCACTCCTCGATGAACTGAGCCACTTCGCTTTCCTTCAAGCGAATGACACGGCCAAACCGGTAGGCCGGAACCTTGCCGTCATCGATGAATCGGTAAAGCGTGCGGGGGGTGATTCCAAGCCGTCGAGCGGACTCGCCGGTGTTGAGCCAAGTGATATCTGCAGTGTCCACGTACACCACTTTAGCGCCTTCCAAGGGCTATCCGGTGCATGTCGACACTTCCAAGAGTTTTCATGACTTAACAATTTATTTAATTATGTTTTGACAACTCTCAGTACTTTTGATTATGTTTCATACATCGAGGTCGGCTGGGTTGGTCAGCCCTCCCATCCACCGCCCGGCCAGCCCAGCCCGCCTCGACAAGCCCCGCACAGAATGAGCCCCGACCCAGCCAAGCCCAACCCAGAGCAAGCCCACTGAGAACCCAAGCCCAACCCAGGAGACCACCAGCATGAGTCGAACAAGACCCGCCGATTCGACAGCACCGGTCGACTCGCAAACTGCATCCCCGCAGGCCACCGCTCGGCTACGGCGCAGTCTCCCCTCGGGCCGAGCTTGCGTAGGAGCCATGCTCGTCACCATCGCTGCCGCTGGGGTGCTGTTCGCTCACCGAAGCGCATCCGCACCGCCAAGCAGCCGCTACCTCGTGGCTACCAAGTCAATCCAGTCCGGCCAGGTGATCCAAGCCGAAGACCTTGGCAGTATCGCAATTGATCTACCAAGCCAACTCGATGCCGTTCCAGCAAACCAGGCGAACAAACTCATCGGCCGGGTAGCAGGAAACTCGCTGTCCCCCTCCGAACTGCTTCGCACTGATGACGCGCTAGATGCAGGTCGATTCGTTGATCCAACGGCCGTAGAGGTAGCGCTTGAATTGCCACCGGCTCAGGCTCTTCAGGGAATTGTCCAACAGGGCAGCTTCGTTGATGTCCTCGCCACTGACCCCGAACCGGATCCGAACACTGGCAGCGCAACCACAGTGCTAGCCACACGGGTGCTAGTCAGTTCAGTCGGCGACGGAAGCAGCCCCGATGGAGGGTCTGCAGAAGATACTGGAGGCGGCGCTTCCGGAATCGGCGTAAGCGGGCAACTGCGCGTCGTGCTCAGCGTGTCAGGTTCTGAAATTGCCACGCAGCTAGTAGATGCTGCTCGGCGGGCCGAGATCACCTTGGTACTGCCAAGTCCGATCGAACAGGGCGCAGCATGAGCGATCGATTCGTGGTTCTTGGGCTTGCACGCTCGAGGTGTCAGTGGTTCTCTGACCTTGCGAGTTGGTCCTCTCACGCAGTGGCCCCTATCGACTACATCAAGTGTTTGACCTCAGATGAAGCTCAGGCCCTGATCGGCTCAGGCCGTCGGCTATCGGCAGTACTAGTCGATGCCGCCATCTCGGGGGTCGATCGAGAATTCATTGCGCTCGTAGCCTCGATAGGAGCAACCACAATCGTTGTAGCTGATACCGCAGCTTCACGCGATTGGGAATCACTGGGTTGCTCTGCAATTCTCAGGAGCGATTTCACCCCTGCGGAACTAGTCGAGGCACTGAGCAGACACGCAGTGCCAGTTGACCGATCCACGCGGAGGGCAACTCGCTCCATTGTTGGTCCATCCCCCGCCACCTCCCTCGGTCCTCTGATTGGCGTCGCTGGACCTGGAGGAACGGGTGCCTCCACCGTGGCAATTGCCCTGGCACAAGAACTGGGCCGCGATTCATCCGCCCCGATGGTGGCTCTGGCTGATGGGGCTCGGATTGCGGACATGGCCATGTACCACGACGTCGGAGACGTGCTTCCGGGTCTACCTGAACTTGTCGAGGCACACCGGGTAGACCAACTCGATCCTGATGAAGTCAGGCGCCTGCTCTTCCCAATTCAGAATCGTTCCTACCACCTGCTACTTGGCCAACGTAGAAGTCGCGATGCCGCCGCAATGCGACCCCATTCCATTCTGGCTGCAGTGGAGGGGCTGAGAAGGAGCTTCGATTTTGTAGTACTCGATCACGATCCTGACCTCGACGGCGAAGCCGAAACTGGGTCAATCGACATTGAGGAGCGGCACACGCTCAGTCGATCCACGGCAAAAACTGCTGACCTGAT
This sequence comes from Bifidobacterium breve, assembly GCA_945901935.1. Taxonomy (GTDB): domain Bacteria; phylum Actinomycetota; class Acidimicrobiia; order Acidimicrobiales; family Microtrichaceae; genus IMCC26207. The sequence continues at coordinate 10,448 of CAMDLX010000024.1, forward strand.
ACTCCTAGTCGGCAGGCCGGGCGCCAAGGGTGTTCACGACCTCATCCGACTCATCGACCGCTATTCAGATCTCGGTGTACCTCGGGAGCGTCTTGTTCCGATCGTCAATCACGCTCCCAAAAATCCTGCGCAGCGTATGGCCACTGCCCGGGTGATAGCGGAGCTCAGCAGTTCACCCGGCACGCAAGATTCAGCACTGGTTGCTCCCCTCTTTCTCCGCAGCCTGAGGCGAGTGGAAGAACTTCACAGAAGCGCAGCTCCTCTGCCAGAGACATTCGGAAAGCCGGTGGCTCATCTCTCGCGCAAACTGTTGCTAGAACGCGGGCCTCGGCGCAACACAGCAAATGAGCCGGTACGAGTACAAGAAGGCGAACTCGGACTTCAGGATCGGCTCCTCGGAGCGGGCAACCGATCGGCGCGTGCGGCTCAGCGGACTGCCGATAACCCGACGCCTCATCGGCGTTCAAACTCGCGACGCGATGTGGCCTGATGCAAACCACCGTGTCCCCCTTGGCAGAACTCGAGCAGCTCGTTCAGGTCCGAGCAACAGCACTCTCACTTGATGTCGATACTGCTGAAGGCGGCGAGCATCTTCGAGATCTAATCGAGACTGCAATCATCGAGTGGTCAGATGAGCATCATCGGGGTCAGCGGGAAATCTCTCTGTCTGACCCCGAGGGAGTGGCCAATCGGGCGTTTCAAAATCTTGCTCAGTACGGCCCGCTCACCGACCTTCTCGAGGACGATGACGTCTGGGAGATCATGGTGAATTCCCCCGACTTGATCTTCGTTCGGCGCCATTCAACAGGAAGCTCCTTTCATGATGAGGTATTCCACGACGATGATCACGTTGCACGCACGCTGACCAAACTCCTCGACGACTCAAGCAGTTCGCATCGCAAACTCGACCCGACCGAGGGCCTACAAGATGCACAGCTCGACAACGGCGCACGTATCCATATCGTCCACGGCGACCTCGCTCGGGGCGGCCACCTCATGCTCAACATCCGCAAATTCACAGGGGTTGCAATCACTCGGCTTGATGAACTGGTGAATCGCGGGTCGCTCTCACCTCAAGCAGCACAGTTCCTCAGCGCAGCAGTCAGATCACGTCTCAGCATCATCTTTGCTGGAGCGCCAGGCGCAGGAAAGACCACGCTGCTCTCCTGTTGCGCAGCCGAACTTGACCCCTCGCAGCGTGTCGTCGTTGCCGAGGAAGTCTTCGAGGCAGATGTGCCGCTCGCCAATGTTGCGAGCATGCAGACACGACCCTCACGAGCAGATCGCCCCGAGATCGATCTGCGGCGGCTCGTTGCAGGATTCTTAAGAATGGCGCCCGACGTAGCCATCGTCGGGGAGGTCAGAGACCGGGAGGCTCTGCCGCTACTGCTCACCCTCTCCTCTGGGGTGACTGGCTACACAACAATTCACGCCGGGTCAGCTCGCACTGCACTCACCCGGCTGCGCTTCGTTGCGCAACTCTCTGATGCCGCGAGTGACCTTCCAGTAGCGGCGCTCAACAATCTGGTCAGCGAAGCAGTCGACCTGGTGGTTCATACCGAACGGGGCCCGAACGGACCGCAGGTCACCGAAATTCTGGCTGTTGAGGACCACACGGCAGGACCAGAAGCAGTTCAGTTCACCACAACCGAACTGTTCAAACGCCAAGGTGACTCTGGAGAACTGCGACCAACAGGGCTTTTGCCGCTGCGGGCAACTCAGGAACTCGCTCGACACGGATTTGATGCCCGCATGCTGTGCGCAGTGGAAGAGGTGAAGCGATGACATCACTTCTGCTCTCTGCCTGCGCCGCCCTTGGCGTGTATTTCCTGCTCACCCACTCGACCACGGGGCAGCAACTGGGCGACTCTGACCGCCCTTCTCAGCATCGCTCGCTTAATCAACGCCTGCACGGACTGTTGCTACAAGCAGGCCTTGACGGAGTGTCGCCAATTCAGTTTCTCAGCGCGTCTGCAATCGTCGGACTGGTTGCGATGATTCCCGCCGCAGCGATCTTTGGATTTGGACTTTCAACACTTCTGATCGGCGGCTGTGCAGCAACTACCCCAGCTGCCATCTGGCGCAAGAGGCGTGCAAAGGCCAGAGCAATAGCCCGCGAATCTTGGCCGCGGTTCATAGAAGAACTTCGTGTGCTGACGGGGTCGGTAGGTCGATCAATCCCGCAAGCGCTGCTCGAGGTAGGACTGCGTGGGCCTGTTGAATTGCGCAGCGCGTTTCAGGCCGCCCAGAGAGAGTGGTCACTCACCACAGATTTCGAACGCACGATTCACGTACTCAAGGAACGCCTCGCTGACCCGACTGCAGATGCGACCTTTGAGACGCTTCTCGTCGCGACACAAGTCGGCGGTGATATCGACTCACGACTCGAAGCACTCGCCGAGGATCGCCGGCAAGATCTCTTGGGTCGCAAGGAAGCCGATGCGAAACAAGCAGGTGCCAGACTCGCAAGAATCTTCGTGATTCTTGTTCCAGCTGGAATGGCGTTGGCCGGGCTCAGCGTTGGAAACGGATCTGCCGCCTATCGATCACCCATGGGGCAATTCTTGGTGTCAGTTGGAATTGCCCTGATCATTGCCTGCTGGCTGTGGGCCAGTCGCATCATGCGCCTCCCCGAGGCAGAGCGGGTGTTTGACCAATGAATCGCAGCCACCGATGACCCTTCTTGACTTGGGCTGTCTTGCCTTTTTTGCTCTAGGTCTCACCCTGTGCCTGAGCGAAATTCCTTGGATTCGACAGCATTCACTTGCCGACAGACTTCGCCCCTACACCCGCCATGCGCGCCTAGGCATCTCGCCCGGCACGGTTCAACTCGGACACCTCTCATCGCTTCGACAAGTCATAGGCCCCGTCCTTGCAGACCTTGGTTCGAAGGGCAGCAGGCTGCTGGGGATCGACACTCCTATTGAGCTCCGTCTTGAGCGCGCTGGGTCCCCACAAGATGCCGTCTCGTTCCGACTTCAGCAGGTGATTGCTGCAGTGCTTGGAGTCACTGCGGGATCCGTTCTAGCTCTGTGGATCTCTCCGCCAACTGCAATCTCGATTCTTCTCATAGTTGGTCTGCCCATCCTCGCTGCGGCCCTCGTAGAGCAAAAATTGTCATCCAAGATCCTTCAACGACAGCGCAAGCTTCAAGCCGAACTCCCCGTGATCGTTGAGCAACTAGGGATGCTTCTCTGCGCTGGCTACTCCCTAACTTCAGGGCTTTCGCGACTTGCTGATCGGGGCTCAGGAGTTGCAGCCGAAGATCTCACCGCCGTCATGCGCAGGATTCGCCAAGGCGTTTCAGATACCACCGCCTTGGCCGAGTGGGCAGAACGAGCAGACCTGGACTCAATTCGGGGATTCGTTGCAGTGCTTGCACTGCATGGAGAAACGGGTGACCTAGGGAGCTTGATCTCAGCCGAGGCTCGGTCAGTCCGGGCAGAAGCGCATCGGGAACTCATTGAGTCAATTGAGCGTCGTGCGCAACTGGTTTGGATTCCCGTGACCGTAGCGACGCTGGTTCCAGGCTTGATCTTTTTGGCAGTGCCCTTTTACTCAGCCATGGCTCAGGTCGCAGGCACCACCTGAACGTTCCGCAAAGACGTTGCGAACACCTAGCCGCCAAGACCCCCACCGAAACAACAAGCAGATCAACAAGCAGACCAACAACCAGAAAGAGAAACATCACTATGCACAACTCACTTGAAGTAACGACTACTGATACTTGCAACATCACAACAGGCAATGCGGCTACGACTGCACGGCCCTTGGCTCAAGAGGTTCCGCTACTAACAGCAACCTCGCCGAATGCGACCCCTGCTGCAAAGAAGCGCCATTCGGAGCGAGGTGAAGGAGTGATTTCGACTGCTGTTGCAGTTTTAATCGTTGCGTTCCTTGGAATTGCGCTGTGGACCGGATTCAACAGCATGATGAGCACGGCTACGAGTCGCACCCGCACACAAGTGGAACAAATCGGCAGGTGACCTCCACTCCAGGACACCTCGCAGAGCGACTCGCAGCTCTCCTTCCTGTGGGACGAGATGTCTCTGAGCGGGGAACGGGAATCCTCGGCACCACGATTGGCGTGGCGTCGATGATTGCCATGCTTGGGTTCGCTTCCAACGTCTCGCTCGGGCTTTGGACGCGAAGCACGGTGGATTCAGTCGCTTTCGATGCCGCCCGCAGGGTGGCCACAGCCCCGATCAGCGAGCCTCAGTCTGCAGCCTCACTCAGCCAGATTGAGGCCGCAGCAATTGACCACGCACGCCAAGCACTCGGCAGCTACGGCCAGCGAGTCGTCCTGGAGTTTGAACATCCCAACTCCTCAGTAGTTGTTCTTCATGTTCGATCGCCAGCGATGGGCCTTCTACCGCGGCTCATTAGCGCAGGACCAATCCTTGGTGCAGTAGATCGCCGCATCATCATTCGAAAGGAAGGGAGGTGAACATGAGGCTCCCGCGACACAGACACCTTGGAGAACGCGGGGCAGTTGGAGGTGGCGAGGGTGTGATTTTCGGCATGCTGATTCTTGTGGCGGGCACCCTCGTCATCCTCAACCTCTGGGCAATTCTCGACGCCCGGATGGCGCTCGACACCGCAGCGAGCGAGTACCTCCGTACGTATACCGAACAGCAATACTTCTTTCAGGCTCGGGTAGTAGGAGAGGCCGCCGCAAAGGATTCACTCGCCCAGCGAGGCCTTTCCCCTTACCGCGTGTCTATTCAGGCAAGCGAACCTCAGGGGTTTGGTCCCTGCGCCGTGGCTGTAGTGCAACTCACCACTCAGGTCCCCTGGGTGCGCGTTCCATTTCTGGCCGGCGCAGGAAGTACCACCGTTCGCGTGACTCAGACCGAACTCATTGATGCGCATCGGGAGGTGAGTGCTAGTGCCAACTACCAGCAGTTCGCTACTCCTTGCGCCTCGAGCTAGCTCTACACAGCACCGACTCCACGCTGCTACCCGACCCTCACGCGGCACCGCACTGATGCTCGTACCCGCGTCGATTCTGGTCTTCTTTGTACTCGGTTCAATCGCTATTGACTTAACTGCTGTTTTCCTTGCTCAACGGAGCGCTCAGCGGAGCGTATCGGCCGCCGCAGACGATGCTGCTGCCATGCTCGACACCCGACTTATTCAACAAAATGGCGAACTGCGTATTGATATCGCTGCGGCAGAGCGAGTAGCTCGCGCTCACATTTCCGCACGAGTTCCCGCTGCATCGTTGCGTGGACCAGTCATTGTGATCGTGAGTACCGACCGCAAATCAATCGAAGTGCGTATCACCGTGCGCGTTCCCCACATCATGATGCGGGCCCTGCCCGGACGGTCTGCGTATGAGGATTTGACCGTCACCTCGGCTGGCCGGATCCTCAAATGACTTCGAAGGCCGCAGAGCGGGTCAGCAGCACGAAAATCTCTCATAAGCTCATACATGGGCAGCGAATTCTGGTGAAATCGGCGACTGGACGAGAACGCTCTCGGCTTCGCCATGAAGCCGAGGTACTCGGGCTTCTGCATCTCTCGGCCTTAGTGGACATGCTCGAACTAAAAGAAGAGGACGATCAGACTCTGCTCCTGCTTCTCGACAACGGCCCGCGCACTCTTTTGTGGCCACTCGACATGACGGGTGAGGAACTCCTCCGCGCTCTGCAACGGTGCTGCACAGCTGTCGAACAGTTGCACGAAGCCGGCTGGAGTCACGGTTCGCTCCGCCCCGAACATGTTCTGCTCGGGGCCCGGGGACGCCCCAAGCTCTGCTCTCTTGGCGATTCTCAACCCCTCCTGCACCTGTCCAACGAAAAAGCCGCTGCAGCTATCCAAGGTGACGTGGATCAACTGGCTGCCATGTTCGCTCACGTGGCGAATTTCCAGATTGCCTCTATGTCGCGCTCAGACAGGTGGCGATGGCGCCAACAGTCTCGAACACTTCGCCAGATTGCCGAACTGAGTGAAACCAGCACAACTGCCCTGACAACTAGCGAACTTGCAACTGCCGTAGGCGAACTCAGGAGCCGAAGTATCAATCCCCTGCGCCACAGAAGCCGGGCTACAACTCGAAGGACAATTCCTGCGCCCGGACCTGCTCGGGGTTTGGTGACCCTAGGGGCCGCAGCAGTGGGAATCGCCCTGCTCTTCTCGGCAGGGTTTGCTCTCACCGCTTCAAGCAAGACTCCAAGCCAGACCGATTCCGCTCAGGCAGCACCCTCGCTGCCAGCAACCACAGTGCCAGCAACCACGGCGCCTGACGCCAGTGGCGGCGGGTGCGGGCTCTGGCCCATGATCAACAATGGCTCGGGGCTAGGCGTCGACATCGACGGTGACTCCTGCCCCGATGACGTAGAGATCGCTGGTCAGTTCATCACTGTTGATGACCTGACCTACCAAGTTGGACTCCCGCAGGATCGACTTGCAGTCGGTGACTGGGACTGCGACGGTCGGGCAACTGCACTCCTGCTGCGACCATCCACCGGAGAACTCTTCGAGTTCTCCGCGTGGGCAAAACCGGGAGAGACCGCTCAAAGCCAGCTTGTCTCTACCATCGCACAAGCAGCTGACCTATCCGGCGAGCGAATAACTGATTCGACTGCAGCCGAGAAAATATCGTGTGACCGCGCATTGGTTGCACTCATCGACGGGTCGCAAGTTGACCCATTTTCTCAGCCAGCAAAGGCCAAACCATGAACGTCAAAACCCCTCTCAGAGCGCCGGGCAAAACGAGACGTCCCAATGCGAACTACAGGACTCAGCCGACCCCTTATGGCAACTTCCCCCGATCAGGCACAAGAACTACTCGACAGGTGAAGCCGCCTTCACGGCTCTCTAGGCTGATGATCTGGGCGCTCTGGACTGGCGCTTTGGCGGCCGCCCTTGCATTGCTCCTTCGCAGCGGGGGCTTCTTTGCATCGACTCCACCTTTGCAATCAGGAAGCGAATTCCACAATTGGTTTCTGGAACGCGACCCGCTCGATGTAGCGGCCTCGGCGGGACGCCTGATTGCGATTCTGCTCCTGGGCTACCTGCTAGTCGTGAGCAGCATCCAAGCCTTTGCATTGCGAGGTCAGCGACAGCACACACAATCGCTTGCCGTCCGCCTAGCTCCGAGGTTCCTGCTGTTCTTCACCGCTGGCCTGATGGCTTCCACGTCGACGGCCTTTGCTGCAACGGCCGCCTATGCAGCAGAGCCCGACCAGCCCGAACCCTCCACAGCTCCCATGATGCAGGTGGTCGACGCTGCAACCCCCTTCCTCGATCTGCAGCCCGTAAATCCGTCACAAGCAAGAACATCGCTCCCCTGGGCATCCAACTCATCCCCTGGGCCTGTTGCCGATGAATCGCAGAATGCGGAACCGCCTCCGACAGCGGCCCCAATTCCCTCGCCAGCAGCAGACTCGAACGCGGCAACAGACCCAGCCAATGCACCACAAGCCGCCCCGTCAGGTACCCCAACAGGTACGCCAACAATGAGCGCTCTAGTGTCTCCATCAGGTCAGCAGGGCCGGCAGAGTCAGCAGAGCCAGCAGTCCCCAGGAGGTCAGCGGAGTCAGCCGAGCCAACTGCCAGGACTCCTTGGCTTGGGGGCTACCGCAACTCCCTCAGCGCAGGCACCCGACCCAAGCACCCAACCAGCAACAAGTCTGCCAGTAGCTGCAGCCCAAGCAGCTGCCGCACCAGCAACAGGCACACCAGCAACAGGCACGCCAGAATCGGCCCACCAGACCGTTCCTTACACCGTGATACGAGGCGACAACTTTTGGAGAATCTCCGAACAGGTGCTCCTGATGCGCCTTGGCTCACAGCCATCCGCATCGCAGATTGCCCAGTACTCGGCGCAACTCATATCAAACAATCAAGAAGCCCTGACTGACCCAGAGAACCCCGGGCTCATTCTGGTTGGTCAGGTATTTCAACTGCCCTGATCAGGCCGAAAGCCTGTGAACCAAATTCCGGGATCAGCTGTTTTTTACCATCGTGACGTTAGGTTCACTGCGAGGGCGAGATTGACATGGCGCCATTAGGTCCCGAGACCCCGGCGGGGGCTGCGAGCACCACGGTGACTGTGGCGAGTGCGAGGGTGACGGCAAGCAGCCGTGGACGGCCGCTTTCGCAGGATACGAAGCGGCGCCCCGGAGACTGAGTGCGGGTCACGCCTGCGGGGACGATCGCCTAGCGCTGCGGCCGAGCAGATCGCTCCAGCGGCCAGGCGGACACCTCGCCCCCGACGGTTGACAATAGTCAAGAAGTATGTACTATTATCAATTATGCGCCTCCAGCAGCCCTTCAGCTCCGTGACGCCGACTGTCGATGGGTCGGTCCTGCTCGTGCTTGCCCGGGCCGAGGCAGCCTTCTCTGTCCCAGAGATCCACCAGCTGATCGGCGAGTACTCCGAGGCCGGGGTGCGCAAGGCGGTCTACCGGCTCGCTGGCGAGGGCCTCCTGTCCGATCGCCGAGTTGGACGCACCCACGTCTACGAACTCAACCGCTCTCACCTAGCCGTGGATGGAGTTCTGGCCATTGCACGCTCCTTCGAGACGCTCGTCGACCGATTGAGGGCACGCCTCGGCGAGTTCGCCCATCCACCGGCGTACGCTGCTCTCTTCGGCTCAGCTGCCCGACAGGACATGCGGACCGACAGTGACATCGACCTCTTCTTGGTCCGGCCACGGGGGGTCGCCCACGAGGACGAGCGGTGGAGCGCTGACGTCGCGAGGCTGAGCGCTGACGCTACGGCCTGGACCGGCAACGACGTTCGGGTCCTCGCTTTCGATGAGGAGGAGATCGACTCCCGGACCACCAGGAGCGAACCCGTCCTTGCCGAGATCGCGCGTGACGGAGTGCCCCTGTACGGCGAGACCAGCTACCTCCGCTCCCGGAGTGCACCCTGATGGCACGAGCACCGGGGCGGAACCGAGCCGGCGGTTAGCCGAAGTGCCTCAACCCAGGCGAAGACCCATCTCATCCAAGCGAAGATCAGCAGTCACTTCGCTCACACCGAGAATGCAGGCAATTGCCTTGATGTCATCTCGGCGAATGGTCAGCACTCTGCCGTTGAAGTCCTGGCGCTGAACCTGAATCATGCGCAGATACCTTGACAACATCTGGGACTCGGTATCGTTCATTTGCTCAAGGCGGGTTAGGTCGATTTTGGCGCCACCGTTATCTGCAATGCGGCGAAGGGCCTCGTCTTCTTCACTCTCCCCATCGACCGAAGGCAAGAGTTGATCCACGGGCACCTTGTAGAACTGGGCCAGACGCTGCAGGCGAGGAACCGAAATGGCGCGCTCCCCTCGCTCATATGCACCAAGCACACTTGCCTTGAACTCCTGGGCAGAGACGGCCTCTACCTCTTGAAGTGATAGCCGCTTCTGGCGACGGATATGCCGAAGGCGCTCGCCAACCGCCTTGCCGTATGCCTCACCGCTTGGGTCCTCACCGATAGCGTCTTCGTTCAACATCTCATCTCCCACCTGAATCGGGTTCTGTTGCTTCGCCCATCACCACGCCGCTGACTGGGCTGCTCACTGCTGATACATCACTACTTACTACTGACTACTCACTGCGCGAATGGTCAGTTTTGGCTGCTCACTCTGCGTCATAATCGCTCGGTACCTAAGCGTTAAGCCTTGAAATAAACCGCGCAGAGTGATTATCTCAGGTTTTCGGTTGCAATGCCAGCACGTAGGGCGGTGAGGAGAACGCCAGCAGTAATCGCAGCGGTCTCTGCGCGCAGTACATGTTCTCCCAGGGTCACGCAGGTAGCCCCCTCAGACTCGGCCAAATCCCAGCCACCTTCCGGGCCAACCAAGACAATTCGATCGGCACGCTTCAATGCAGATCCGCCCATGTTCGCCAGAACTGCCCCGCTGTCACGCACCTGCTCAAAGCTTGCAAGCCGCTCTGCGCGTCCCGGCCGAGTCGAGTCCGGAGCAAACCCAACTTCTGGAAGCCACAGCCTTCGACTCTGAGCGCAGGACTCGCGGGCAACCCGCCGCAAACGCTCGAGTTGCTTGACAGTTTTCTCCTCATCCCAGCGCACTACTGAGCGTTGGGCCATAAATGGCCAAATCCTGTCCACGCCAAGCTCTGTCAGCTTTTGGACAATCAACTCGGGCCGCTCCCCTTTGACCACAGCAAACCCAACGGTCACCGGATACTCGGGAGGTAGTTCTTGATGCATCTCGCCAAGCGCCTCTAGCTCATGGCTTGCTGAAAATGCGCAAGACCGCCAGCCTCCCGCTCCGTCGGTAGCGCACACTTCCTGACCAACCCGTAGCCGGAGTACCCGCTGCAGATGATGCAGGTCATCGGGTTCAAGCTCGGGGGAATCTAGGTTGCTCACCAGCACCTGAGCGGCGGCAGACCTCCACGGCGTGAGCCCTGCTACAGACTCCACGTTCAGCCTCAGTTCTTGAACGCGGTCTTGAACCGACTAAAGAAACCCTCATCAGCAGGAGCTACCTCTTCACCGCGCACCTCGGCAAAGCGGCGAAGCAGGTCTTCTTCTTCAAGTTCAAGCTTGCGTGGAATCTCGACTCCAACCCGGACCAACAGGTCTCCTCGCCCATTCCCATGCAGGCGAGGAACGCCACGACCCTTCATCTTGAAGACCTTGCCCACTTGTGTTCCGCGAGGAACGACTAGTTCCTCTACCCCGTCAAGCGTTTCGAGCGCGATATTTGCACCAAGAGTTGCCTGCACCATCGAGATATCTAACTCCTCGACAAGGTCATCGCCTTGACGTGCAAAGCGCTCATGCGGCTTGACACGCAAGCGGACATACAAGTCGCCTGCAGAACCTCCGCGCATGCCAACAGCGCCGCGTCCAGTCAGTCGCAACGTTGAACCCTCGTCCACTCCTGCCGGTACGTCCACCGTGTAGGTCTTTTCTTCGATGAGGCGACCCGCACCGCTGCAAACCTGACAAGGAGATGCAATCACTTGGCCTTGACCACCGCAGCGGCGACACACAGAGGCAGACACAATCTGCCCGAGCACGGTCTGACGCACAATGCGCACTTCGCCGGTACCACCGCAATCGCCGCACTGCACTGCCGAACTACCAGGCTCTGCACCTGTGGAATTGCACTCCTCGCAGGAGACTGCCGTTCGCACAGTCACATCGCACTGGCAGCCGAACACTGCGTCGGTGAACTCAAGAACAGTCTGAACGTCTAGGTCTTCGCCTGGAGGCGGTCCTGCTGGGCCGCGGCTCCGGCCGCCTCCCCCTCCAAAGGGATTATTCCCCCCAAAGAACGAGTCGAACAGGTCGCCTAATCCGCCAGCACCGCTGCCAAACGGGTCAGACATGTCGAAACCGTTTGAACTTCCGTAGCGGTCATATCGATCGCGCTTAGCGGGATCGGATAGGACCTCATACGCAGCTGAGAGTTCTTTGAATCGGGTTTCTGCGTCTGGGTCATCGGGGTTGGCGTCAGGGTGAGACTCACGCGCCAAACTTCGATAGGACTTCTTGATCTCTTCGGGGGTTGCATCGCGACCCACTCCAAGAATTTCGTATAGATCAGCCACACTTAACCTTCAGTTAGTAGACGACTCAACCGCTGGCTCACTAACGCCACAGCCGACAGAGTCTCGGGGTAGTTCATTCGAGTAGGGCCAAGTACCGCAATGGCCCCAACAGATTCTCCGCCCACCTGATACGGGGCGACCACTAGTGAACAATCAGCTAGCGGGGCAACGCCACTCTCGGAGCCAATTGACACGGCCAGACCGCCGTCAACGAGCTCCTTCAGCAAACTCACCACCACAAACTGCTGTTCCAGAATTCCGAGCACGGCCTCGATTGTTTCGCGTGCATCAAAGGAGCCCGCAATTCGTGAGCGACCATCCACAAACATGTGCTGGCCCTCTGCCTCGGCAGCTTCTCGCAACGCACTCACCGCTGCTGCAGCTAGTGCCGCGCCTTCTTGCTGCGGCACTGCGAGCTTGGGAGTCGGTGCATGCAGGGAGGAGCCAACCATGCGGTCATTGACCAACGCGTGTGCTGCGCTGAGCTCTGACGGAGTGACGTCTTGGTCTAGCTCCATCGTTCGTTTCACGATGGCACCGTTACTCATAACCATCACTGCCAAAATGGTTCGTGGGGACAAGTCGACGAGTTGCACGGAGCGAACCGTTGACACCTCGTTGGCTTCTCCCACGACCACGGCAGCCGTTCCGGTCACATCTGAGAGTAAGCGGCTAGTTTCGGCGAGCATCTGCTCAAGCTCACCATGAGTCGTGGCAAAGAAGTCGCGCACCAATCGAACGTTCGTCGGGCTCAACGACTCGGTTCCAGTCAGGGTGTCAACAAAGAACCGGTACCCCTTCTCGGTCGGGATGCGTCCGGCGCTGGTATGTGGCTGCACTAGATAGCCCTCACGCTCAAGCTGAGTCATGTCATTGCGAACCGTTGCCGATGAAACCGCCACCTCAGTCCGAGCAGACACCGTTGACGAACCCACTGGTTGGGCAGTCTCGATGTACTGCTGAACTACGGCACGCAGAATCGCGGACTTTCGGTCGTCGAGCATTGGCAGTCAGTCTACGCGAGTGCCAGCACCGAACCGAGATCGGGGGCAGTCAGTCCTCTAACTGCAACGCAGAAGTAAAGGCCTCGGAGGGAACCTCAACTCGTCCCAGGCTCTTCATCCGCTTCTTGCCCTTCTTCTGTTTCTCGAGAAGCTTGCGCTTTCGAGAAACGTCACCGCCGTACAACTTGGCCGTGACATCTTTGCGATAGGCCTTGATGGTCTGGCGACTCAGAATTTTGGAACCAATGGCTGCCTGAATCGGCACATCGAACTGCTGCCGAGGAATCAGTTCCTTCAGCTTGTCTGCCATTTTTTTGCCGTAGTCATACGACTTTGAGCGGTGAATGATCGAGCTAAATGCGTCAATAGGTTCGCCTGCAATCAGGATGTCAACCTTGACAAGGTCTCCTGGTTCATAACCAATTGGCTCATAATCCAAGCTGGCATAACCCTGGGAGCGGCTCTTCATCTGATCGAAGAAGTCAGTGACAACCTCTCCGAGCGGCATGCGGTACTGAATCTCGAGACGCTCCGGGGAGAGGTATTCCATCTTGACCATCTCGCCGCGGCGGGTCTGGCAGAGATCCATGATCGTTCCCGTAAAGGCCGAAGGCGTAATGATTGTCACCTTCAGATAAGGCTCAAGCACTTTCTGAATCGATGACGGGTCCGGCAGATCGGCGGGATTATCGATTGCAATCTCTTGGCCATCAGTGCGCAGCACTCGGTACTCAACAGAGGGCGCAGTCGCAATCAGATTCAGGTCGTATTCGCGCTCGAGGCGTTCCCGCACTATCTCCATGTGCAACAAGCCGAGGAACCCGCAGCGGAACCCAAAGCCGAGAGCACCAGAAGTTTCTGGCTCGTAGGTAAACGAACTGTCATTCAGTCGCAGCTTTTCTAGGGATTCACGCAAGTCCTCGAACTCATCTCCCTCGACTGGGTAGAGCCCACAAAACACCATCGGCTTGGGGTCCTGATACCCATCTAGTGGCGCTGCAGCCTGTCGCGAAGCCTCGGTCACGGTCTCGCCCGAGCGGGCCTCTCCAACGTCTTTGATGCCTGCAATCAGATATCCAACCTCGCCAGGGCCGAGTTCGGGAACTGGATCATTATCGGGAGTTCGCACTCCGACCTCGAGTGCTTCGTAGGTTGAACCCGCCTGAATAAAACGAAGCTTTGCGTGAGTTTTGAGTCGGCCATTCATCACTCTGATCGAACTCACCACGCCGCGATATTGGTCAAAGTGCGAGTCGAAGATCAGTGCTTGGAGTGGCGCATCGGCATCGCCAACTGGTGCAGGTATGCGATCAACTACGGCGTCGAGCAGTTCCTTGACTCCTTCGCCAGTCTTTGCCGAGATGCGCAGAATCTCATCAGCAGGAATCCCTAAGACCTGCTCGATCTCTGCTGCATAGGTGTCAGGGTCTGCAGCAGGCAGATCAATTTTGTTCAGCACCGCCACGATCTCAAGGTCGTTTTCAAGGGCGAGATAACAGTTGGCCAAGGTCTGCGCCTCGATCCCCTGTGATGCGTCCACTACCAGAATGACTCCCTCGCAGGCCGCTAAAGAACGAGAAACCTCGTAGCCAAAGTCCACGTGACCAGGTGTGTCAATAAGGTTGATGACATGGCTTCCATGCTCAAGGCGTACTGACTGCAGCTTGATCGTGATGCCGCGCTCACGCTCAATATCCATTGAATCTAGGTACTGGGCCCGCATGTCTCGGGGGTCTACTGCGCCACAAATCTCGAGCATGCGATCAGCCAGCGTGGACTTGCCATGGTCGATATGAGCGATGATCGAGATGTTTCGGAGGCGAGGAAGATCAGTCACGGTCTGTCTATTCTGGCCGCTTCTGAGCCCATGTTCTGCATCGCAGCGCGAGTTTCCTTCTCGCGAAGATGACTCCGGCGCCTGAGGTGGCTATCCTCTACAGGTTCCCGAATGGCTGGTTCAGCTGTCCACTTGGGACTGCAGCAGAACCGAAGTTGCAGGTACACCTTCACTACAGAATCGAATAGAGACAGCCCCTCATGGCGAACATCAAAAGCCAGATCAAACGTAACCGCACCAATGAACTAGCGCGTGAGCGCAATAAGGCCGTTCGCTCTGAGGTCAAGACTCGCGTCAAGCACGCCGAGTTGGCCATCGCAGAAGGCGCCGAGAATGCCGAAGAATTGACCAAGGTTGCCGTTCGCGCA
>CAMDLX010000025.1 GCA_945901935.1 Bifidobacterium breve
TTTACCTCAGGGTTACGAAACATCTTTACTCCTCAACAACATAAGAAACAACAAACAAAAACCACTCACAGAGACATTGTGCCGACAATCTGTCAAAACACAACCCTGTGGGGTGCGGCTTCAAAAGCCGTAACGCAGACACCATTATGAGCAAGCTGTGACACAACACAACCGGGTAAAAACACCCACAACAACAGCCAACTAGGCCAAACGGCCTACACAAACCACAAACACTTGACACCACCCAGACACATCAGTACAAACAAAACCCCACCCAAAACCCCACCCACTGACACACAAACTGACACAACCCAAAAACACCAAAAACCACTCATAGCGCCTGAGTGTGCTGTTGAGTGAACGGGCATGTGACTGCACAGCCTCGGAGTTTCGGGTACCGGCTAGCCAGGGCCATATCGGCCTCTACTGCGGATGGACTCCCTCGCCGTGGGCGGGTTCCGTGAGGACTCAACGACCGCCTGCGTCTAGCTGTGCGGGGCGTACTGCTCTTCGTCAGTCATGACCAGCAAGATGCTGGGTGAGTTCGTGATCGAACAGCTCGCTATGGGGCAATTGTGGTCGGGCCTCGTTTCACATCGGCTCACATTGGCTCCGAGGCTTCGAGGCGGCCATCTGAGATTGCCTGCCGGAAGGCTTTGAAGTCGTCGAGGTTCTGTGCTGCGTAGTTCTCAGAGAAGGTGGTGATCGCCCGGTCCAGAGAGGCGCCGGTGCCGCAGTAAGCGCTGATGGCCGCCGCGTCACCTGAGCGGGCGTGCCCACGGGCGAGGGTCATCCCGCACAAGCGTGCGTAAAATTCTAGGCCCGTCGGGGTGCTCTCCTCCACCTCGAAGGATCCCTTCCAATCGCGGAGCTGTCGTAGGTAGAAGTCGGCATGAGCCGGGCCGCTGCTCTTGGTCCAGCCCAAGAAGCTGTCGCTCTGGGCCTGGATGAGCCGTTGGCCCTCGACGACCCGGCGCCCGTGGTTGTCGTATTCACTCCGAAGCAACTGCTCCTCGAGTACCGAGGGACCGGCCTCTTTGGCCTGCAGGAATAGTGGGTCATGGTCGTCGCGGCCCTTGAGTAGGAGGATCACGCAGCGGGTGCCGACACTGCCTACCCCAACAACCTTCAGTCCGACATCGACTAGTTCATAGCGCTCAAGGAAGTGGCGACGGTGATCCTCTAGCGTCTGCTTATAGTCAGCGAACGCCTGGATCGCCGCAGCCTCCAGAGCCGGCGCCGCGTCTTGGTCGGGCAGGTCAAGCATGCGGAGCAACAGGGGCGCGTCCGTTCGGATCCGGTACTCGCCGTTGACGACCTCCGCCAGCTTCGACAGGGCCTGCAAGCTGGTCTTGCGAGTGGCGCGGCGCTGGAAGCGATCGAGCGCATTGTCTAGCAGCTTGCGGTTCAGGCCGCTCTCTCCACGCAGGTCATCGATGGTGACGTGGTCGTACCACAGGTCCAGCAACCCCATCTCGGCGAATCCGGCCATCGCTTGGCGATACGCCGAAGCGGCGGCCGAGGTTGCAGTCCGACACTGCCGAGGGGTGAAGCCCATGTGCTGACCGGCGATCATGAAGCTGGCAGCGAGACGCTTGAGGTCCCATTCCCACGGCCCGGGCAGCGTTTCGTCGAAGTCGTTCTGATCGAAGACCAGTTGACGCTCTGGTGACGCGTAGGCGCCGAAGTTCGACAAGTGAGCATCACCGGAGAGCTGCACCTCAAGCCCCGAGGTTGGGGTCGACGCTAGGTCGACTGCCATGATCCTTGCCGCGCCCCGGAAGAACGTGAACGGCGAGACTTGCATCCGGGAGCGGCGCACCGGTACGAGCCACGGCACACGGCCCAAGTTCTGGTCCTCGAGCAGCGCAACCGGATCGGGGCGGTCAGCGGACGGCTGCCAGTCGGCGTGTGAGGAGCGCGGCGCCCTTGAACGGCCAGCCTTGCCGCTCTC
Source organism: Bifidobacterium breve (assembly GCA_945901935.1). GTDB lineage: Bacteria > Actinomycetota > Acidimicrobiia > Acidimicrobiales > Microtrichaceae > IMCC26207. The sequence continues at coordinate 1,955 of CAMDLX010000025.1, forward strand.
TGTGCGTTCGGCCATGGTCATCCGAACCGTCATCTTCACTCCTCTTGGTCTGCCGTGGTCGGGAGCCTGCGAGGGCAAGTACAAGCGGCTTTGACGTTATCAGGAGACGCCAGAGACGGGCACAGACTGCCAAGGTCCGCAAAGCGGACGGTGATTGCCAGTGGGCTACCCACTTCTTGGACTCCCAACCCGCCATCTGCTACCCAAAAGCCCCAGAATCCCCTGCGATTGCAGGGGATTCGTTTGAGTACCCCCAACGGGATTCGAACCCGTGCCGCCACCTTGAGAGGGTGGAGTCCTAGGCCGCTAGACGATGGGGGCCTATGCACCCTGGATTGCTCCAGAGATCTTGTTGCTGGCTTGCTAGCTCGGGGGGGAGGACTCGAACCCCCAATAACTGGACCAGAACCAGTTGTGTTACCGATTACACCACCCCCGAAGGTGATGGCATCCCGAAGCATGCGGGCGTTACTTTAGCCGAGACTGCTCAGAGTTCAGAATCCATCGGTGGCGCTCATGAAAAGAAGGGGTATCGAGTGGAGGATGCCCCGTGCGACTGCAACTACCGATTTTGCAGCGAGACGACTTGGTCTACGAGGTAGTCGATCTCGGCTTCGGTGTTGTATGCGTGCGGCGATGCCCGGACCGCAGCGGGGAGTCCACGCTCGTCCATATCGAAGCGAGTCCAAGCCGCTCGAGTCACCGACACGTTTACGCAAGCCAGTTTTAACTGGCTAGCAAGCTGATCGCAGTCAACGTTGGGCAACGTGAACGAGACAATGCCCGACTGCGGCCCCGGGCCATCGTGAACCTTGGCGCCCGCTTGTTGAAGACCCGTTCGCAATTTGGCTGAGAGAGCAGAAATCCGATTCGCGATCGCCTCAATCCCCAACTCCAGGGCGTAGCTCACCGCAACACCTAGACCTACTTGCGCTGCGATTGGGTACTCGAACTCTTGGAAGCGTTCGGCTCGGGGCAAAAGCTCAAAGCTGCCCAAGCTGGTCCAAGTAGCTGAAGAACCATCGATTCCCGGTGGTTGCATTCGCTCGGCCCACTCTTCACGCACGAACAGCCAGCCCGTGCCACGGGGACCGCGCAAAAACTTTCTGCCGGTTCCCGTCGCCACATCGCACTGAATGCTGGCGAGGTTGAGCGGTAGCTGGCCCGCAGACTGACATGCGTCAAGAAAGAAGGGAATTCCAAGTGCTCTGGTACGCGCACCGATCTGAGCGACATCAGATACCGCACCTTTGTGGGTACCTACATGAGTGGCTGTGACCATTTTGGTCGAGGAGTCTAAGCGTGAATCAAGATCGTCAAGGTTGAGGGATCCGTCCTCGTTGAGCTGCATGAGTTCAATCTGCAGATCGAACAACTGCTGAGCCTGAAGCAATGCAAAGTAGTGGCTGTTGTACACGCCACTGTCGACCAAGACGGTTCCGCCAGAGCTAAACCAACCAGCAAGTGCGAGGCCCCAGAAGGCCTTTGTCCAAGAGGAGGTGTCGCTGTGGGTGAGTGCAATATCTGTTGCCTCAACGCTGAGCAACTGAGCGAGTGAAGAGCGGGTGTGCGTGAGCTTGTCGGCTGCTGCCTCGGCGGCTTCGTAGCCACCTAGTTGTGATTCAAGGCGCAGATGGTCTGTGACAGCATCGGTCACTGACCGAGGAGACAGGGCCGCTCCAGCATTATTCAGATGAATGATCTCTTCGCACCCGGGTGTATCGGCACGCAGTTGTGCAACGTCAAGGCTCACCTGCTGACGGTACCCCGAATTGTCCCAGAGGTGAGCTGAGGGGCGAGTCAACGAGATGAGTACCCAAGTTGTCACTGCTAGTCGCTAACTTGTTTGCAGAGCTAGAGAATTCGTGCTTCCCCCTCCCTAAGAATCACCGTACATACAGGAGTAACCATGGCCTTTGGCCAAGCATCTGGGCCTCCGGCCGCAGTCCAACAACTCAACAGATTGGCTGAACTCTTAGCTGAGAGAGGCTTTGATTCCTTCAAAGAGGCGAGACACCCGTTCGGCCTGACCCAACGCCAAGCTGCTGGCAAGTTTTCAAGTGGAGAAGCATCTGAACTTATTGAACGGCTCGAGGCTGAGTCCGTGGTCTCGGCCGAGCCATTGCCATCGACGACGAGTAGAGCCTCCTCCAAGAAGCCAGCTGTCCCAGTTGCAGCCAAAGCATCAAGCAGAACGAGCAGCAGCAAGCCAAGCAGGTCGGCAACTCCGGCCGCTGCCCAGAGTGCCGAGGTGGCTGCCGACTCGGCCCAGGTTGGGAGCAGCAAAACTACTGGGGCTGAGGTCCCTCAGAGTGCAGCCGCGCAGGCTCGTGCCATCAAGAAACGAAAAGCTCGAGAAGAAGAGGTTGCAACTCGGATCGAGTCCGAGGTCATGGCAAACGAACTCGTCTCACGCGGTTGGTGCTGCATCGCACCCGAGTAGCCCCTGCCTATAGCGGTTCAGGCGCTTGGAAGAGCCCAGTCGATCGGGCCTCGTCCAGCAGCGATGAGTGCTGCATTGGCCTGAGAGAAGGGGGCCGATCCAAAGAACCCTCTATATGCAGAGAGTGGTGATGGGTGAGCGGATTCAATGACGTGGTGGCGTTGCTGGTCGATCATGACTCGCTTCTTTCGAGCGGCAGCTCCCCACAGGATGAACACCGCCGGGTCGGCGAACGAGTTGACGCTAACAATGACCTGATCAGTGAACTGTTCCCATCCCTGACCCTGATGCGACCCCGCTTCACCGGCGCGAACGGTCAGGGTTGTGTTGAGCAGGAGGACTCCTTGGTCTGCCCAAGAGACGAGACTTCCGTTCCTTGGAGCGGGAGTCCCTTGGTCGGCCTGAAGTTCTTTGAAGATATTGCGTAATGAGGGAGGTAGCGCCACACCTTCGGGTACCGAGAAGCACAGTCCGTGAGCCTGCCCCGGGCCGTGATAGGGGTCCTGACCAAGAATGACCACCTTGACCTGTGTCGGCGGTGTCCGCTGGAACGCCGCAAAGACTTGCTCGGCTGGCGGAAACACTTGGTGTGCGGAGCGCTCGGCCGCAAGAAATGTTTGCAACCCAGCCCAGTAGGGCTCCTCTAACTGAGCGGCTAGGAGCGGGCCCCAATCGCCCAAGTCCTCAACTGGGCTCACGTCTCGGATTCGAGAACCTGCAATGGCCCGCCATGTCGCTGCTGCCACTCGGTATAGCGATCAAAGAACTCCGCTCCGAATGGGTCCTCGCCAATCAGCTTCATACCAGCGCGCCAAATCGTGAAGTCATCTGGTGCGAGTTGATCAGCAAGCGCCACTCGTGCTCGTGCCGCTTCTAGAAAACCAAGTCGGTGCAACTCGAGTGCCAACCGAAACTCGGTGCGGGCTTGTCGCTGAGCATCAGTCAACTCGCCAATCTCTGCAGTGGGCTGATCCTCGACGGCGGGGAGTTCCTCGTTGAGAACCCAATTGCGCACAGCATCTAGATGAGGCCCCGACGTAACCCCGTGAATCTCGGTGAACTGATCATCGGAGAATTCAGCTGATGGCTGCCGGACGATGCGGCGTTGCTCATCCAGCCAGAACACAGTGGGGACGTTTGTCAGGCCGTACGTGTCAGCAAACCTGCGGTCGGTATCTACCAAGACTGGATAATCAATATTTTCAGCCCAGGGCAGGACGTCCGCTAGGGATTCGTCAATGGCCACAGCGACCACGTTGAAGGAAGAACCGGCAAGTTCCTCCTTGAGAGCATTCCATCCGGGAAGGTCGTATCGGCACCCGCACCAGCTAGAAAAAGCGACGACCATTGTCTTGCCTTCTGTGCCGTCAAAGAGTCCATGCTGCACACCGTCGACTCCGAGCAGTGTGACCTCAGGTGCTTGGCCAGAACTGAGTGCCGAAGATGCATCCACTCGAGTTCCGATGACTGCAATTCGGTGCTTCTGATCTGTAGCTACGGCTGCACCAAGGGCTTCGCCGACTTTGGCTGCGCTGAGATGACTTGCATGCGCAGCCTCGCCAATGAAGGAAGCCGGAATGCATTCGGTTCCCCTGCACCATCCCTCGGGTTTTTGCTGCCATCCGGTGACCTTGGCTAAGTCCTCAAGCGCCAGCATCGGGTTGGATCCCGTGCCACCGTCAGCGCTGGCGGATTCTCCGATGATGCTCCAGGTTTGCATGCGGCCAAGGTAGCAGTCCGCAGAGAGTTCAATCCTGCGCGGAAGTCCAAGCGAAGAGCGCTTCGATGCTCAGTTGCCGAACAGATTTGCCGAGGCTTTGAGATGCAGCCACTAGATCTTCGTATTCGGGCTTTGCGCCGTGGGGCCCAACCTTGATCCGCACGGGGTAGCCATGAAGGTCGATGGTGTGCATCGTGCGGGGGAGTTCACGTTTGGTGAGGTCCCACTGACGAAACCCAAGAGTCGCGGTTTCGCTCGTGATGAACTCAACAATCTGAGGCGCAAGCTCCGGTGTGCAGAGCACGCTCAGCTGATGCGCTGAACGGGACTTCTTCATGGTGATCGGGGTAACCCAAGCATCATCGGCCCCGAGCGCTATGAGCTCGGTCAGCACATGCCCGAGAATCTCGGGAGTGATGTCGTCAAGGTTGGTCTCAATCATCGTTGAGGTGAACCATTCGCCTGCTGGTTCCGGTTGAGGTGCAGGGTTGAGGAGCACTGCGGTGACCACGTTGGCATGGGAGTCGGGGTCTTTGCTTCCTGCCCCTCGGCCTGTTCGTTCAATGATCCCAGCTGGGATGTTTCCCCAGGTGTCGACCATTGCTGCGAGCAGCGCAACGCCGGTGGGAGTGGCAGTTTCGCAGTCCCAATCCACAGGAACAGTGGGAATGCCAACTAACAGTTCGAGGGTGGCAGGGGCAGGCACCGGAATGATTCCATGGGCCATAGTTTGCGTGGCCGTTCCCAGGCCAATAGGTCCCGAATGCACTTGCGTCACGCCGAGTGAAACCAGCGCTGCCCAGGAACCCAAAATGTCGATGATGGCATCCACTGCGCCGACCTCATGAAAATGAACCTCATCAAGCGCTATGCCATGCACTTTGGCCTCGGCTGTCCCGAGCAGCAAAAAGCTCTTTCGAGCGCCCTCTGCTACTCGAGGGTCAAGCGTTGAACTGCTCAACATGGCATCAATCTGAGACCAAGGCCGGTGATGATCATGACTTAGAAGCTGCACATCTACGGCTGTGGCAACCAGGCCTCGACGGCGAGTGGGGGACACCTCCAAAGACCAGCCGGGAAGTTCAACTGCAGCAAGCTGGGAGCGGACCCATGCCTGATCAGCACCAAGGTCGAACAGCGAGCCGAGGACCATATCGCCCGCCACACCCAACGCAGGGTTGATCCAGAGCGAGGAAGTCATTCAGTACTCGGTTTCTGTTTGGAGCGAGCCTGCGTAGAGCATTCAGATCTCAGATCTCAGATTCAGAATCCGCATAGCAGCGCAGGCTGCGCCGTAGCCATTGTCGATGCCCACCACGCTCATGCCCGGAGCACAAGAAGCCATTGCCGACAACATTGCCGTGATGCCTTCCAAGCTGCTGCCGTATCCCACCGAGGTTGGCACTGCGATAATTGGGTTCGGCACCAGACCAGTGAGCACCGTACTCAGTGAACCTTCCATGCCGGCCACCACGATAACTACAGAAGCCTCAGAGATCTGGTCGAGAGAATTTAAGAGTCTGTGTAATCCAGCGACTCCCACATCTTGAACGACTTTGGTTGGTGCACCGAGTGCTTGCAGTGTGACTTGGGCTTCGTCAACTACTGACTGATCAGAGGTTCCACCAGAAACAATCACAACTGGATTCACGGCCATAACCGAGCTGTGTTGCCAGCTCAGAGTGTTTGATTGCATGGCCTGAGGGGCAAGGCCACTTAATGCCGTTCGCTGCTCAGCTGTGCTGCGAGTAACAACCACGGGGTGATTGGTTTGCTCAAGTAGGCGAGAGACAATCTCGACGCACTGATCCACAGTTTTTCCGGCAGCGAAGACTGCCTCGGGAATACCTAGTCGCCCCATGCGGTCAACATCGATTTTGCTGTGGCCTAGGTCCTCAACCTTTGAAGGTTCTCTCTGACCCGTGCTGCTCACGACGAGCTGCCTGTGGGCAAGAGGGCTTGGTTCAGATTGCCAGATCTCAAACCAGCAAGATCCAACGTGACGTAGCTAAACCCCAAGGCTGTCAGAGCAGCCACAAGTTGTTCAGACTGAGCGACGGCGGCTGCGAGCTCTGACACGGGTACTTCGATTCGTGCTGTCTCGCCATAATGGCGAACTCTTACATCGCTGAAACCGAACCCACGCACGGCTGCCTCTGCACGGTCAACGCTACGAAGCAACTCGACACTCACAGCCGTGCCGTAGGGAATGCGAGAAGCAAGACAAGGCATTGCAGGGCGATCCCACACTTCAAGTCCGTACTGTTCAGCCAGTCCCCGAATGAGCTGCTTATCGAGCCCGGCCTGAACTAGGGGGAAGACAGCACCACGCTCTTGTGCTGCTTTTTGGCCGGGTCGGTGGTCGCCAAGATCGTCAAGGTTTACCCCAAGGATTACGGCGGCCCGTCGCTCCTCGGCAATGGGAGCAAGTGCATCCATGAGGGCGGTCTTGCACCAGTAGCAGCGGTCTGATGAGTTGATTCTGTAATCGGGGTTCTCAATCTCGCGTGTCTGAACGCTGCGCCAAGGCAATCCCCATGCCGCTGCAGTACTGCGACAGTGGTCGAGTTCCCCGTCCGCAAGAGAGTCTGAATCGGCTGTTACCGCTAGGACACGGTCGGCTCCGAGAGACTTGAGCGCTACATAGGCGAGCAGGGCCGAGTCCACTCCTCCTGAGAATGCGATCACTACAGAGGAGAGCTCGCGGAGCGACTCCCTCAGGTGCTGGTCTGCGTCAGTGAGACGTTCATGCTCTAGGCGAGGTGCTGCTAGCAACGGGTCCGTTCTTCTTTCCTGCAGCGACTGCTGTTGGGGGGTTTGTTGAACGGCGCGACTCACCGGGCAGATCGTAATGGGCAGCGGGCGCACCGTCGGGCAGAACTGGATGAGGGCAGCTTGGTGCTACTTGCTTCCGGTCTTCTTGGTGGTGCTGTCTTTGGCTGATCGAACGAATGCAAAGATGCCAATTGCAACAACGCCCACTAGAGAAACGATCAAGATCACGGTCATGAGATACTCCTCTGGCCCGGTACGATTCGGGCAACGTTGACTACTTGGAGTGCTAAATGAACTCGTCCAATGCTGCCACTACTCATCACTGGGGAGAAATTGATGGGGTATCCATCGACTTTCCGATGGTGGTTGATGAAATGCATCAGGCGACGTTGACCTACACCGTTCCTCTCGAAGCGGCTCAGGCCCTGATCCCGGGAGATGGTTTTGAAGTATTCGAGGTTGCTCCGGGATCTGCGATGTTTCTGCTTGCTGTGGTTGACTACGTGCAGAATCCTTGGGGCGACTACAACGAGGTGAATTTCGGATTGCTGGCGCATCCGACTGGTCAGCCTGAGCGAGTCGGTGCCTATGTGTACCGCATGCCGGTGGATCAGGAATTCACCATGAAGGCGGGCAACCAAGTCCTTGGTTTGCCGAAGACGGTTGAGGACTTGAGTTTCGTCTACACCGAGGATTCTGTCGTGATCGACTTAGCTATGGGTGGCGAGCAAACCATGAAATTGACCCTGCCTCGCGTGCAGGCGACAGAGGCCCCTGCATCGACAGAGACGGTCACGTTCTCGTATCTCAACGGAGTGCCAACCGAATTGCCGCTCACAATTGAGCTCGGTGCCGGACTCATTTCTCCTAGCTTGGTTCAGATGGAGTTGGGCACATCTTCGGTTGCCGAGGAGCTTCGCAGCCTTGGCCTTCCCGGTGTACCTGATATGGCTGTGTGGGGGGAAAGCTTATGTGGAACGTTCTTACTACCTCGACCCGTGTGAACCCGGCAACGGGCGAACTCAGCCTGGTGTCTCAGACGTGAATAACTCCGCTAGCGATGCGTCAGGTGGCGATGCCTCAGGTGGAATTCGGGTGGGTGAAGCCGAAGCTGATTGGTCAGGAGATGCTGAGTACTTTGAGTATTCGCGTGCAGCCAACCCCATCGGTGCCGGCATCACATCTAAGGTTCCCATCAGAACATTCTCGGCCGCTCTGCACAGCGGAACGGACACCACTATTGAGGTGCTTGACCTCTCGACTGAGCTCAACACCCCATGGCCTGCGACGAGTCCTGCCCTACAAGCCGCCTTTCTGCTGATTCAAGCGGGGGAGTCCTTGAGCACCACATCGTTGGCAACCTCTCAGTTGTTCTATGTGCTTTCGGGTTCGGGAAAAAGTGCATTTGAGGGGCAGGAACTTCACTGGGCTGAGGGGGATGTAATTGTGCTGCCGATGTCTGCCTCAGTGGTTCATTCTGCTGAGCAGCGAGCCGTTCTGTATTGGGTGACGGATGAACCGCTTATGCAGTACTTGGGAGTGGCACCTACTTCGAGCCGCTTCTCTCCGACCCGGTTTCCTGCTGAGCGAATTCGTCACGAACTTGATCTCATTGCAAGCGATCCGCGAGCTCTGGATCGGAACAGGCTGAGCGTTTTGCTCGGCACCTCGCCGCAGACTCAAACACTCACCATTACCCATGTGCTGTGGGCCATGTTTGGATTGTTGCCAATCGGCGCAGTCCAGAAGCCGCACCGTCACCAATCAGTGGCGCTCGACCTAATCGTGCAGTGCGAGCCGGGGTGCTACACGCTTGTGGGGGCGACCGTCAATGCCGAAGGCGAGATTGAAAAACCAACGCGGGTGGACTGGGAATCGGGTGGAGCCTTCGTGACGCCACCAGGCCTCTGGCACGCGCACTACAACGAGTCAGGTTCTGCTGCGTATTTGCTTCCAGTGCAAGATGCCGGGCTGCATACCTACCTGCGTTCGCTTGATATTCGCTTTGTCTCGCCAGCTTCAGGCAGCTGATTTTTGTCTACGCCGGCGTAGCAGCGACCTCACCAAGAACCAGAGGCCGGTAATCACTGCCAAGACCAGTCCCACAATCAGGGCGTCCTGAACCAGTGCCTCAGCGGCGGCTGCTTTGCCAGTGCGGGTGGGGAGTGTGTCGCCTTGTTGGAAGCCGAGCTTGTCAAGGTAGAGACGGCGCTGACCGCCAGGCGTACCAGCCTGATTCGGTAGCCAACCGTGATGCACCATCCAAACTCCGGGCTTACCAGCAGACTCAAAGAACTCTTGACCGCCTGGCCCTTTCGAGAAGGCGCCGGAATCCATCCACGGCGTGTCCTCTGGTTTGGTACAAGGACCAGACACCGAGGTGCAGGTAGCAGCACCGATTGCGTAGTCAGTCGTGTTCCATTGGTTTGCCGAGTAGAACAGGTAATAGGTGGCGCCCTTTCGAATCATTGAGGGGCCTTCTACAAGGTTGTCTTCCCATGGCTGGCTTGCCGTTATCAACTCCACTGGCGGTCCTGCCACGCTCAGCCCATCTGAAGTGAGCGGCTGTGAGTAGATCACTGTGGGCAAGTTGCAGCAGTTCCCGTCGCTCTTCCAGATCAAATAGAGGACATTGTCGGTGTCGACAAAGATGGAGGCGTCGATTGCTCCGCCCTCGCTGAGAGGACAGATAAATGCTTCGGTTGAGTTATCCACGAATGGTCCCGCCGGATCACTACTCGTAGCGCGGGAGATGCACTGCTTGTTTCCGAGTCCCCCCGAAGATGGGGTGGTGTAGTACATCACAAAGCGGCCAGCAGGATCAGCCCAGACTGAGGGTGCCCATTGAAACCCCTTGACGGTCCACGAGGGCAGTGTGGGAAGTGCATCGCCGAGGTATTGAGCTTTGAAGAGCTTGTTTTTTTGGATGCGAATGACCGGAATGTTCGTATCGACGGTATTCGTGGCATAGATGTACAGCGCGTCTGGCTCGGCAAGAGCAAAAGGGTCGGCGAAGTCGCCTTCGACGATGGGGACACCTCTGAGTAGGCCATCCACAAGATTCACGTCGCGCTCGGCCTTTGGTACCGAGCTCGATTTCACGGGGCCTCGGGTCGGCAGGCGTTGTCCCGGCTGTGCGTCGTTGGGGTCCTGCGCTCCGGCGGGCGGGGCGCTGATCAGTCCAGCGAAGAGGCTCAGCCCGATGAGCAGCAGGACCTTCACGAGCATGCTCCGCCTAGCGAGCGGCGACTGAGTGCGTGGCATCTGCCAAAGCTAGCTGGGCGAGTCATGCCAATCGGGTAGCCCGGACCTTTGCGGTGAGTCACAATGGTGAGATGTCTGCTCGTTCGGAGGGGTTCTCGAATCCCAGCGCTGATCAAAGCCGCTTGGCCGAATACCGTCAGGTGAGTACAGAATCCCCTCAGCCAGATGTCATTCGGTACGCGGCTGAACTCCTTGACAGCGGCGCTCTGGTGGCCTTTCCAACTGAAACCGTTTACGGCCTTGGTGCTCGGGCCAGCAATCCGAAAGCAATTTCTGATGTGTTCTTGGCAAAGGGGCGGCCACTGACAGATCCGCTCATCCTCCATGTTGCTCAAGTCGAGCAGGTGCACGAGTTGGTCTCGGAGTTTCCCGAGGACGCAGCAGAGTTGGCGGCCCGGTTCTGGCCAGGACCACTCACGTTGGTGCTTCCTCGCCACCCAGATGTTCTTGATCTCATAACTGCTTCCCAACCGACAGTTGCCGTGCGAATTCCTTCGCATCCTGTGGCTCAGGCCTTGCTGCTTGAAACCGGATTCGCAGTTGCGGCTCCATCGGCAAATCGCTTTGGTCGAATCAGTCCCAGCAGCGCTGCTCATGTAGTGAGTGAACTCGCCGGGCAGTATGACCTGCTAATGGATGGCGGCCCAACCACATTGGGAGTTGAATCAACAGTGGTTGACCTGTCGGGACCCGTGCCCAAATTGTTGCGTCCGGGTGGGGTCACGTTGGAGGACTTGAGTGAGGTGCTCGGTGAGATCACCTATGTCGACCGGGTCGTCGCTGCAGAGACAACCAATGCACCCGCACCGGGACTGTTCTTGCGGCATTACTCACCCCTGACACCACTACTGCTTGTCGAGGGGGAGGAGTCGCTGACTCAGCAACTCCTACAGGCTCTCGGCGACAAAGGTGTGACAGCACTGAGCGTGGAGATCCCTCAGGACCAGGTTCAAGCGGCTCGTAACCTGTATCAATTGCTGCGTGAGGCTGATGCAACAGATGCAACGTTGCTGCTGGTGCGTCCAACGCAACCTGCAGGCATCGGGAGAGCAGTCAATGACCGCCTGTTTCGAGCGGCTCAGGGCCGCAGCCTGAAGGACTGCTCTGAGGAGTCCGTGCGCAGGGCCTTGGCGATTGCTCTTGGTGAACTGCCATAGGTTGTCCGGCTAGCCTCGGGCCGGTGTTGAGTTCTGGAATCCCTGTCAGAGCGATTCGAGCGTTGCTCGTTCCTGTCGCCTGCGCGACATGTCTGCTTGGCGCGTGTAACGCCAGTGGATCGCAGGCCGGCACCGTAGAGGTCACCTCTCAAATTGGTAACTATCCCAGCCAAGCAATCAGTCAAGATTCCTCCAACTCGCAAGCTGCCTTAGGGAATATGCCGGCCGAACTGCCTGCTTCCGGTGTTACTGAGTACCCCGAGACTGTGCAGGATCCTGTTGTCATTCAGCCTTCCCCGTCGACAGAAAATCAGGTCTCGCCTCCGAGCAGCCTGTCGCTAGGAAGGGTTGAGTCTGACGGTGCCGCAGAACCCTCAACAACTCCTGATCTGCCAACTCCAACCCAACCCGCACCGCCCGTAATCGAGCCTGGAGCGGCGCAAGCAGTAGAGAATCTGGCATCCCCTCAGGATCGTATGCTGGCTTCTCAGGCGCTAGGGCTCATCGAGTACGACTGGCAGAACTCCTTGAAGGGTTGGGAACTGCGCTTTCTTGGCTCACGAACTGGTTACCGCGGCATGACCTACCCCGATGTTCGCCGAATCGAGGTGTACCTGCGCGCTGACGATACGCCTACGAGTCTGGCTCACGTCGTGGCCCACGAACTTGGACATGCAGTTGACTTGACCTTCTTTGATGATGGTGACCGGAGAGCTTGGATGTCTGCTCGAAAGCTTGGTTCTGCAGTCCCTTGGTTTGTCGGACCTGGCGGCGCAGACTTTTCGAGTGGGTGCGGCGATTTTGCAGAGAGCTTTGCGTGGTGGCAGGTCGGCCCCCCGACCTGGTTCGGTGAACTTGGGCCTCCTCCCACTGCCGCGCAGCTTGGAATTCTGGTTGGCCTAGTCGTGCTCCCGGGCCTGCCCCGCTAAGAGAGCGCAGCTTGAACATCGGGGGTTTCCTCTAGCGCCACCTCAAAGATTCCGAAAAGACATGGAGTCTCTGTATGCTCAAATACAAGCGATACTTAGGCGTGTGCTCACTTGGCACATGGGCTCATCATGATAGAGACCGGAAAGGTGCGTCGTGGCAGAACAGTTGACCAAGACGCCTGAAAAAACCAGTTTGCCTGTCGGCATGCTCAAGGCATGTCGGCCAAAACAGTGGCCGAAGAACGTTCTTGTCTTTGTTGCGCCTGCCGCTGCGGGAGTGATTACTGAGCCCTACCGGCTCAAACTCACCATCATTGGTTTTATTGCCTTCTGCATGGTGTCCTCTGCTACCTACTTGCTCAACGACATCCTGGATGTTGAATCGGACCGCCAGCATCCGACGAAATGCAATCGCCCGATCGCTGCCGGTGTTGTGCCGATTCCCTTGGGAATTGCAATGGCAGTGGTGCTCTTTGTCGGCGGCCTTGGGGTTGCTTGGCTCGACAATCCTCAGATCACCATGGTGGTTGCTTTCTATGCCGTGCTCACCACGAGCTACTCGCTGTTCTTAAAGACCATCCCAATTCTGGATCTGGTGATCCTTTCGGCGGGTTTCATTCTTCGACTCCTGGGTGGTGCATTCGCAGCCGAGGTTGACGTTTCAGACTGGTTCTTGATCATCTCGCTATTTGGTTCGTTGTTTATTGCTTCGGCGAAGCGCTTTGCGGAGAAGAAAGAACTTGGAGACCGTGCAGCCGAGCTTCGGCCAACACTCGGTGCGTACAGCCTTGAGTACCTCGGCTTCCTTCGGGCAGTGTCCGTCGCAGCGCTAGTTATCAGCTACTGCCTGTGGGCGGTTGAGCATGCTGACCTCAACAATGCTTCGCCCTGGGCGCAGATCTCGATTATTCCCTTCTTGATTGCAGTGCTGCAGTACGCGCTGTTGGTGGATCAGGGCAAGGGTTCAGCGCCCGAGGATGTCATCCTGCATGACCGGCTGATGCAGGTGATGGGCGTGATCTGGGTAGCCTTGCTAGCAATCGGAATTTACCTGTGAGGGGCCCCGAGTTGGACATCGAATCGAAACTGCTTGGTGGCTGGGGGCGAACGTCTCCGACGCTTTCGGACTTGGTTCATGCACGCACGAGTGAGCAGGTCGTTCAGGCGGTTCAGGCTGCGAATGGCCGAGGAATCATCCCCCGAGGTCTTGGCCGCGGGTACGGGGACTGCGCTCAGAATGCGGGTGGACTGGTACTCGATGGCCCCGCACATTCCGGAATTATCGAGGTTGACCTGGAACGCTCGCAGGTGCGTGCGCTGGCGGGAACCAGCTTGGACGAATTGATGAAGTGGTTTGTCCCGCTCGGCATGTTTGTGCCGGTGACTCCCGGGACGCGCTCGGTCACAGTAGGCGGAGCAATCGCTGCCGATATTCACGGAAAGAATCATCACATCAAGGGTTCCTGGGGTAGCCATGTGCTGTCCCTTCGTCTGGTCGATGGGTTCGGCGCCATCCGTGAGCTCTCTCCCTCGCAAGAACCGGAGTTGTTCTGGGCGACGATCGGCGGCATGGGACTGACGGGCATTGTGGTGGACGCAACCATCCAGATGACGCCTATTGGGTCAAGCTTTGTGGTGGTCGACACAGACCGCACCGATGACCTTGATGGCGTTATGACGCTCATGCGAGAGGGCGATGAGTACTACGACTACTCAGTCGCTTGGATCGATCTGATTGCAACGGGTGCGCATATGGGGCGTTCGATTCTGGAGCGGGGACGCTTTGCTACTCGTGAAGAGGCGCTAGCCGCTGGGCGCGCTGACCCCTATAAATACTCTCCGCATCAGCTGATTTCACCCCCGGACTTGTTTCCCTCTGGGCTTCTCAATCGACTCACTATTCGTGCGTTCAACGAACTGTGGTATCGCAAGGCCCCAAAGCTGAAGCGGGACCACATCTCGAGTATCGAGGCCTTCTTCCATCCGCTCGACATGATTGAGGATTGGAACCGGCTCTACGGGCCGCGAGGGTTTTTGCAATGGCAGTTTGCGGTTCCTGACGAGGCAACCGATGTGGTTCGAACCACAGTCGAGCGCCTCTCTGCTGCAGGAGCGTCTTCGTTTCTCGCAGTGCTCAAGCGCTTTGGTCCGGGCAATATTGCACCGTTGTCCTTTCCGACAAAGGGCTGGACGCTTGCGCTCGATATTCCAGTTGCTGCTGACCTTGACCGCTTGCTCGATGAGCTCGATGAGCTTGTTGTGGCCGCCGAGGGGCGGGTCTACTTGGCCAAAGACAGCCGAGTCCGCCCAGAACTTGTACCAGAAATGTATCCACGCCTTGATGAGTGGCGGCAGATTCGTAACGCTGCAGACCCTGAGGGCAGGTTCTGCAGCGATATGAGTCGCAGACTTAACCTAATTTAGCCGCCAACCTCACTGGCGTACTGGTCCAAGGACGCTTGGAACTCGGTGTTGGCAGTCTTAATAGTTGCAGTGACGTCACCACCACCTGTCGTGACCTTCTCGAGTGCACCTCGGGTGATGGAGCGGAACTCGTTATACGGTCCAATCACTGGTCCAGGGAATTCGGGATCTAGGTTCACGAGACCATCTGAGGCAACAGAGAGCCATTGACCGCGCTGAGTGGCTGTGAAGGCTGCGAGCAGGGCAGGGTCTTCACGTGCGGACTCTGACACGGGCAGGTACGAGCCTTCAAGAGTCCAGCGGACCTGCTGAGGGGTCTCGTTGAAGTACTTCATGAAGTCCCACGCGGCTGCAATCGATGCGTCATCCTCACCGTTGACTATGTACCACCCGGCGCCACCGATCTGGCCAACTCCTGATTCGGTTAGGCCCGGGTTGAGCCCGACTCCGATTTTGAGCGTGTCGAATTTTACTGTTGAGAGGTCAATCCCCAAGTCAGCTGCCCCGACATCTTCGTTCGTGAGCGTGCCTTCAATTGCTGCGTTCACCGAGGTGATTGCAGTGGAGGTATCAATCAGCATTGACGAGGTCTCAAGCGCCATAGCGAAGAGTTGCCCAAAGGAGTCGGAGTAGGGGATTGCTTTGAGTAGGCCGTCCTTTTGCATATCTTGGAACCACTGAAAGACCTCGGTTGTTGGATCGCTGATCAGGTCTGACTCTGTAGCCAATCCAGAGCGGCCGTTGCTGTTGTTGACCACGGGTTGTTCAACGCCAGAGAGGGCCTGTTCGAGGTACCAAGAGTCGACGCGCAAGACCAGGGGTTGCTCGACCCCGGGGATATTTGCCGCTTTGATCTTTTCGGCGGTGGCCCGCAGTTCAGTCAAGGTCTTGGGCAGTGCAGTTGGGGTTGAGTCCACCCCTGCAACGGCCAAGTGAGCCTGATTGACGTAGAGCACCGGCTGGCTCACCGAGAATGCAGCAGGCCAGAGAACATCATCAACGGTGTACCCGCTGATGACAGCAGGGAGTATGTCCTCGTAGATGGCGGCCGCTGCGTCATCGGCAGCGATGCAATCTTGAGCGGGAACGATGGACTCCGAATCAATCATGAACTGCGTGGTTGTGTCTTCGCTCAGCACAATATCGGGCAGCGAAGCCGGATCGCCGAGAGCGTCTTGGTACTTCTTGAGGAGTTCCTCGTAGCTCCCTTGAGCCTCTACCGAAAGAACAACCTTGGTCTGGCTCTTGTTGTAGGAGTCCGCAATGCTTTGAAGAGTCTTTGCAGTCAGTCCGATCCATGCATGCCAAATGGTGATCTTGATTGGCCCGGCGGCATCATCGAGCGCAGCAACGGGGCACAGCGAGGCATCGCCGTTGCTTGTGTTGCCTGACCCAGATTCACCGTCAGAGCTACTGCAGGCCAGTGCGAACAGCGCGAGCACAAGGAGCAGCGCTGCCCCGAGTTGTGCTCGATGTTTGGGTCGGACCTGCCGAGGTGCCGAGGAACTGAGCGGGCGAGTGGTGGGCTGATTCTGCATCTGGCAGTTCTCCTGTGCTTGAGGCACCTCAGGGCCGCGTTTGATTCACGGCACCTAGTAGCAAACCACCAAGTTAGTTGCCGGGCGGGCCGCGCATGCAGGTTATGCGCAAACAGATGGTGAACTCTGCTTGCTAGGGATGACTTTGGGGCTAGCCGGCGACCTCTTTGGCGTACGTATCCAGATCTGACTGGAACTTTGTGTTGAACTCAGACAGCGCCGTTGCGGGGTCTTTCCCGCCAAGGACGACACCTTCGAGCATCGTGTGGATTCCAGATCGGTACTGGTTGTACGGGCCGATCACGGGGCCAGGAAAGTCTGGATCCAGGCCGAGCAACTGCTGGTTGGCAACACCAAGCCACTTGCCGGCTGGGTCGTTGGCAAAATAGTCCACGATGATTGGGTCTTCTTGAACTGCAGTGGAGACCGGCAAGTACGAGCCTTGCAAGGTCCAATCCACCTGCACTGGGGTTGAGTTGAAGAACTTCATGAAGTCCCAACCGGCGGCGATCTTGGCATCCTCGGGCCCGGCCACTAGGTAGGCGGCCGATCCCCAAACTGCCCCTTGGCCGGCTGCTTTCAAGCCGGGAACTAGCCCGACACCAAGGTCAAGGCCCGCAAGCGCAGCGCTATCTACTGAGCCTGCGCCCTCGACTGCGTCGCCGGTATAGGAATTCTGGACGATCGCGTTGACTGTAGTTATGGCCCGTGACCCGTCGATCAGAATCGAGGAACTCTGGTTTCCCATTGCCAAGAACTGGTCGATTCCGGCTGCATACGGGTAGGCCTTAAGCAGGCCGTCTTCTTGCATCCCTTGCATCCAATCAAGGATTTCGGTGGTGTACTGGTTCTTCATCTCTGAGGTAGTGGCGCGCCCCTCGTGGCCGTTGCCTTGATCGACAATCTCTTGCTGAACGCCAGTGAGCCAGTTCTCGGGGAACCAGCCGTACAACTCCATGACCACTGGGAATTCCACACCGGGAATCTGTGCGGCCTTGATCTTTTCGGCGGCGGCACGCACTTCGTCCAGAGTCGTGGGAAGTGCTGTTGGGCTGAGCCCTGCTGCAGCTAAGTGAGCATTATTGACATACATGATGGGCATAGAGACGCCAAAGGCCCCAGGCCAGAGTTGGCCTTGGGAGCTAAAGGCGTTCCTGACAGCTGGGAGGAGTTCCTTGTAGAACTGCCCGGCGGCAGGGTCGGCTGCGATGCAGTCAGCGGCAGGAATGACAGAACCCGAATCAATCATGAATTGCAAGGTGGTGTCCTCGGCGAAGACAAGGTCGGGGAGTGTTGAGGGGTCCCCGAGGCTCTCCTCATATTTCTTGAGCAGTTCTTCGTAGGTGCCTTGGGCTTCAACTGAGACCCGCACCTCGGATTGTGAAGCGTTGTAGGCCGTTGCAGCCTTCTCGAGGGATTCTTTGGTCAGAGCGTTATACGGATGCCAAACCGTCAGTTCAACTGGCTTGCTAGCCGAATCAAGGGCCTTGACTGGGCAGTTGGCGGGATTCGCCTCTAGTGCTGTCGTGCTGCTCTGGTCACTCGTAGCGGATTCGCTCGCTCCGTCGGACCCGCTGCTGCAAGACACCCCGAGAACTGCCAAAATTGCTATCGCAAGGGCTGGGCGAATCAGGTTGTTTTTCATAATTCCCTTAGGGGTAGGGGATGGTGTGAGATTCTGCGTAAGAAGTAGCCTGCGTAAAATGTAGTGGGCGTAAAAAGCAATCTGCCAAGTCAGAACAGGGCGACTTACTCAGCCTTTGACTGCTCCGGCAGTCAGGCCACGAACAATTTGCCGCTGGAAGAAGATGAGCAGTGCGAGCAGCGGTAGGGACGCCACGATAGCGGCAGCAAATCCCAAGTTCAGTTCGCCTGGGTTTTCTGAACCGATGGTGCGCAAAGCAACCTGAACTGTTTGCCAAGCTCCGCGATCTGTTGCGAATCGAGGCCACACGTACTGATTCCAAGCACCAAGGAATGCAATAACGATAAAGCTGCCGATAATGGCCTTACTCATGGGCATGGCAACTTTGAACAGAAAGCGCAGATGCCCGTAGCCGTCGAGTTCGGAGGCATCACGTAGGTCGCGTGGAATGCCTAGAAATCCTTGGCGAATCAAGAAAATGCCGATTGCCGTGACAAGGAACGGGAAGGTCAAACCTGGTACCGAATTGAGAAGGTGCAGCTTGCGAATGATTTCCACATTCGCGATCAGGGTGACTTCAATCGGTAGCAGCAAGGTTCCGATGACCAGAACAAAAGCCAGCTTCTTCAAGGGGAATTCAAGAAAGGCAAAGGCATAGGCAGCGAGTACAGAGGTGAGTACTTGCGCAATCACGATCACGAACGTGACCACGAAGGACAGCCCCATCGAGCGCCCCAGGCTGGCTTGGCCGAAAGCCCTATTGAATACATCCCACTCAATCGAGACGGGGTACAGAGGTTGGCCTGCCGAGATGTATTTGAGTGGGCTGGATAGTGCACGCAACAACAACATGTAGATCGGGAACAGCACGATCACAGAGAGCGCAGTAAGCACTAGATACGTGGTGGTGGTGGCGACTGCGTTGCGCAGCCCACTGCGCGGTGGCTGCACAGCTTTGTCGTTGTCGTAGGGCGCAGGTACGAGCGGATCAACAATTTGCTCGGCGTTTTGGTTTAAGCGATTCTGCTCGTTCGCCGCTGAGACCGTGGGGTCAGTCGCCATAATGCACCCGCTTCGACATGATCGAGTATTGCGCCCCGGCCACAATCGCGGTCAGAACAAAAAGGCCAAGCGAGTATGAGGCTCGAACGCCGAGCGGTCTTATGCCGCGTGGGTCTGCAATCTTGAACAGCAGTGTTTCTGTGGCTCCGCTCGGTCCACCACCGGTCAGAATCTCGATCTGCGCAAAGGCCTGCAGTGCGCTGACGACAAGCACGATTCCCAAAAAGAGAAGCGCCGGCGAAATGAGCGGCACGGTGATTCGCCAGAACCTTCGGATTGCTCCGTAGCCATCGAGGGTTGCTGCCTCAATGAGTTCATCCGGGACAGTCTGTAGTGCTGCGAGTACCACGATGAAGGTCAGGCCTAGGTTCTGCCAGACAGAGGAGAGCGAGACGGCAAACAGTGCCGAGGTCGGGTTGCGCAGGCTCAGCCATGGGACATTCTTGAAGTAGCCAATCTCTGGGTTTACCAAGGTGATGAACACCACCGAGGCAACCGCTACTGAGGACGCAACAGTGGAAGAGAAGATGGTCTGAAAGATTTTGATTCCCTTCAGGCGGCGGTGAGTTGAGACAGCGAGCATCACTCCAAGCAGCAACCCCAACGGCACGGTGTACAACATGTAGAGCCCAGAATGAGTCAGCCCGCTAATGAAGTCGTTGCTTGTCAGTGATGCTTTGAGTTGTTCTAGCCCCACATAGCTAGCCGGTTTGTTTCGGAATCTTGATTGCGTATGTGTGGCGTACCAGAACAAGCGGTAGAGCGGGTAGTACGCAAATACGCCGAAAATGATCAGGGCCGGAAGCAAGAAGAGATAGGCAAGACCTGCGTCTCGGACCTTGTTGCCGAAGCGTCGAGTCTGAGCCTTGGCAGGGGCTGAAACCGTGGTTACCTGCGCTGACTCACCTTGTGCGTGTTCGGTGGGGTTGAGCGGTGATGTGTTCAATTGAGTCGCTCAGTCGAGACGGGGTCGAACAAGTGCACTTCAGAGGGGTCAGCATGCAAAGACACTGCTTGACCAATTGCTAGAGGAGGGGCATCGTTCGGCTGGCGAACGGTCATCTGGGTGGCACCAACTGTACAAATCACATGACGCTCATGGCCCAGCAACTCAATATTTTGGATTGTTGCTCGTACTGCACCGGGTGTGTCCACTGGGTCCGTCGCGTGCAGGTGTTCCGGGCGGATTCCCAAGACCAATTCCGTTCCGGGTTGGGCCGAGCCCGGGTGGCCGATTGCGAGAGTCCCCTCGGCAGTAAGCACTGATGCCGCTGCAGTCTCGGTGCCACCTTGAAGTGTGCCGAGAATGGTGTTCATGGGTGGGCTGCCAATAAAGCTGGCGACAAACAAGTTTGCTGGCTTCTCGTAGACATCCTGTGGGGCGCCCACCTGTTGGATTCTTCCGTCACTAATGACAGCAATTCGATCGGCCATGGTCATGGCTTCGACTTGGTCGTGGGTTACGTAGACGAAGGTGGTTCCCAAGCGACGGTGCAGGTCCACGAGCTCGAGGCGAGTCTGGGTTCGCAGCTTGGCGTCGAGGTTGGAGAGCGGTTCATCCATCAAGAACACCTCGGGACGTCGCACAATGGCTCGGGCCAAAGCCACCCGCTGCCGTTGACCACCCGAGAGTTCTCCAGGCTTGCGGGCGAGGTACTCGGTTAGGCCAAGAGTTTCGGCTGCCTCGTGGACTCGCCGGGTGCGCTCGGTTGCATCTACCTTGGCTCGCTTATTTGCAACGAGGGGCGATTCAATATTCTTCTCGACTGACATATGGGGATAGAGCGCGTAGCTCTGAAAGACCATCGCTATGTCTCGCTCGCGGGGCGGAATGTGGTTCACGACTCGCTCGCCAATGGTCAGGATTCCGCTCGAAATTTCTTCGAGTCCTGCGATCATGCGAAGTGCCGTTGACTTGCCGCAACCTGAGGGTCCGAGCAATACCATGAATTCACCGTCGGCAATCTGCAACGAGAACTCGTCAACAGCAACGGTGTCTCCAAATTTTTTGGTGACTTGGTCAAAGGCGACAGCGCTCATGAGTCTCAGCCTTGCATGTTGTTGCGGAAACGTGACGGGGTGCGGACGAGTCGTACAGGAGCAGTACTCCTGAACAGCTCTAGGCCTACCCCAAGCTAGATCCAAGCCGAGCGGGAGTTCGCCACCTTAGGAATTGTTCACTCAATAATTACTCTGCCCTGTCGAATGGAGTGCAGAACCTGAGTGATATTTTCCGAGATCTGATCGGCACCAAGGCGCCGAAGCGTCCGAAGTACTGCATCGGGGTCTGGAATCGCACTCGTCACCCAACGACCAAACATGGTTGCGTCCATCCACTCTGCTTCTTCTGGTGCAAGCGCCGTCGCTTGAAATTCGCCAATGGCGGCGCGCTGTCGCATGCGCTCCCAATTGAGTTGGCCCGCAGCGCGAAACGTGGCCTCGGTAATGGTCTCGATTGAGGGTGCAACGGGGCCGAGTCCTGGCTCTCCTGGTTCGCCGGGGTGCAGAGCAACGGCTGAGTCCCAGTCGAGATCGTCAAGGCTCATGGCCCTGTGCAGAAGATCATTCAGCCACAGTCCGACTACGAGTTCCCCTAAGCAGGGAGCAACCCCGAGCGAGGGAAGGCCGAGCATGCGATGAAGGCAGTCGGTCAGAAGCCCCTGAGCGGGATGTATTGGATCTTCAGTCGATTCGGGGAGTGGCTGCTCTGAGAGCGTGTTGCCCAGTGGCTCCGTCAACATGTTTCCGTCAATGAAGAGTTGAGTGCAGGTTTCGCCTGAGCGGGTCACGACAACGCGGACACGCGCATCGATGCTCAGCACCTCGTGCGTTTCTGGGTGAGTCGCCCTACCGCTGAGCAAGAGGCCAACTGCCTGCCAAGAATCAGGCAAATACATGCCGAAGAGTCCGGCCCCGGGAGTGCGGGAATCTTCTGGGAAGGGCGCAACGTGCACACTCAGGAACTCGGGGTTGGGCTCAAATCCATAGAGCATGAATTCTTCTTCAAGCGAGATCAACTCGATGTAATCGCGTGCGCTTGCCATATTGCCAAGCTGGTGAATGCTGGATCGGTGCATGGGTCCCCTAGAGATGCCGCTGTTCGAGGCCCATGGGGTGGGTCTAACCCTGCCGAGTCAGCCTGACAGAAATTGCTGCCGAGCTGAAGTGCTGGACGAGGGGAGGAGTCCCCGCACATCTGCCGCTAGAGCCTGTGAGCCGCGATCGAGCTTGTGAGCAGTCAGCGCGCAGGCACAAAATGATCGCAAGATTCGTAAGCGAGCGGCATGCGTCGCGCCACGAGTTCTCTGGCGAGGCGCGCATCGCTAGCGACGTATTCCTGCATTTCATCATCGCTGAGTAGGTGGATCTGAGTGCGATCAACCTCGACTGGCTCTAATCCGAGCATGCGGGACAGAGACTTCAGACCGCAGGAGATCTTGAATTGTCGGCCCAGATCTGAGCGGTAGAGCTGATAGCCATCTAGATGGCGATGCTCGCCCCAACTGCAGGTGTATGGGCGATGGTGCCGGCCCCTTGACCAACCTGTGGGCTCAAGCGGCCCAAACCGCAGCCCCAGCGGCACTCCTGCTCGGGCGGCGCGCTCTGCGATGAATGGCATGTCGAAGGAGTTGCCATTCCAAGTGATAAGGACCCCTGGACTGAGAGAGGAAATGAGTTCCTCGAGGTCTTTCAGAATGTTCAGTTCCTCACCGAGCAGCACGAAGTCTTCTTCGGCAGTTGACACAGCTACTGCGACGATTGCGGCCACTCTGGCATCGAGACCGTTGATAGTTGTGTC
>CAMDLX010000026.1 GCA_945901935.1 Bifidobacterium breve
GAGTTCTGCGTGCGAGTTGCCGGTGCTGAGGCCATGTGTTCTGGCCGAGTTGCACGAAATATCTGTTACGCACCCGCCTACACAATCATGGGTGGAACTACCAACATTTTGCGCAACATCGTGGCCGAGCGGATGCTGGGCCTACCGAAGGAACCGGTGCATCGTGGCTGCTGAATCCAGCCCAGCTGCTCAGACGGATGGGAACACCGGGCTACCGCAGACCAGTGGAGAGCTAACTCAGATCTGCGCTGAGCTAGCTCAGATCTGCAAAGAGTTCTGGGCGTTGTCGCTTGAGAACAGCCCGCTCTCGGCGACTCTGCTTGGAGTTCACGATTTCGACGATCGCCTTGACGACTTGTCGCTCGAGGCTGAGCAAGACCACCGCGCAGCTCTGCACGGGTTGCGCCTGCGTAGCTCAGCGCTCAGTGACGCCAACCTGACCATGGCAGATCGGGTGACGCGCTCAGTTCTTCTTCATCAGCTGCAAACAGGTATCGAATCAGCGGACTTACGTCTCATTGAACTTGCCTCAGATCAGATGGACGGCCCGCACGCAGCGCTGCTCATGCTTGCCCCGCAGCTCACGTACCCGGAGCCTGAACATGCTCAGGCAGCTTTGGTTCGCTACGCCCAGGTCCCTCGGATGTTGAGCCAGTCAATACAGCGCTTCAGTGCAGGCCTTGATGCGGGGCGAACCCCTTCTGAGCGGGTCATTGGCCGGTCGCTGCACTCACTGGATTCCTATCTGGCTTCGAGCCCCGATGAGGATCCATTCCTAGCGGCGGAACTACCCGAGGGGTGGTCCGGGGCCGAGCAGTGGCAGAGTCAGATGGCTCAGTTGGTTCGGGAATGCATTCGGCCTGCGTTTGGGGAGTATCGCGATGCGCTTCGCGATCAGATCGCCCCGTCAGCCCGCCCTGATGACCAGGCCGGATGGTGCTGGCTACCTGACGGGGAGGAGTTGTACGCGGCGCTGATCCGCTCACACACCACCTGTGAACTCTCTGCCAACGAACTGCACGAGCTCGGCCGGCAGCACACGGAGGTCACCTTGCCCGCAGAGTATTTGGCTTTGGCCCAGCAACAGCCAGACCCAAAGGATGTGCTCTCGGCTAGCTTCAGAACGCTGCAGAACAAGCCGGGGGACGGTCAGAGCGTTGCTTCCGGCCACCTTGCGGCCATCTTTGAGTCTCTGCGCACC
This sequence comes from Bifidobacterium breve, assembly GCA_945901935.1. Taxonomy (GTDB): domain Bacteria; phylum Actinomycetota; class Acidimicrobiia; order Acidimicrobiales; family Microtrichaceae; genus IMCC26207. Next base: position 1,202 of record CAMDLX010000026.1, read on the forward strand.
AACCCTGCGCTGCGCCATGTGGACGAAGCCGAAATTGTTGAACTTGCCGAGCGAAGTGTGGCTCGGGCTACGCAAGCGCTCCCGGAGTTTTTTTCTTTGCTTCCAAGTTCGCCATGTTTGGTGTCTCCGATCCCCGAGTTCCTAGCCGCCGACGCACCCTACGCGTACTACTTTCCGCCAGCCATCGATGGAACGCGCCCTGGCACCTACTTCATCAACACTGCTCACCCGGAACAGGCCTCTCGCACTGAGGCCGAGTCGATTGCGTTCCATGAGGCCGTTCCTGGGCATCACCTACAGATTGCGATTAGTCAGGAACTCACAGGACTCCCGGAGTTTCAACGCCACGATGGCCCTACTGCGTACATCGAGGGGTGGGCCTTGTACGCCGAACGCCTTGCCGATGAGATGGGCTTGTATTCAGACCGGGTTGCCCGATTTGGAATGCTGGCCGCTGACTCTTGGCGATCTGCCCGACTTGTGGTCGACACCGGACTGCATGCACGGGGGTGGTCCCGCCAACGTGCCATTGATTACTTCGAGCAGCACACACCCGTTCCGAAGGATCAGATACCCGGTGAGGTGGATCGCTACTTAGCCATCCCCGGCCAAGCGCTCTCGTACAAGGTTGGGCAACTTGAGTTCTTGCGACTGCGCTCCTTTGCAGAAGATGCCCTCGGAGAACGCTTCGAGTTGCCCGCTTTTCATGACACAGTGCTTGGTTCTGGGGCAGTCACCCTGCCCGTGCTCGCCAACCTTGTCGAGGCATGGGTAGCGGGGCAGACAGCCCGCCCAGTCAGCGAGTCAGACTGAGTTCCTCGTTCAGAATGCTGGCCAGTTCCAGGGGACGATCACCTTGGATACTGTGGCCAGCACCTTCGATGATCTGCACGCGAGCTTGTGGTTGGCGAACGAGAAGCTCGGCCACATCCTCATCGTCGACTACTGGACTGAGCGCACCCCTGAGCAACAGGTAGGGGGCTTGAACATCGGCAACCTCGCCCCACAGGTCCCCCGAGAACGTTGCAGCGTCGCCATCTTCTGGGTTGGCGATTGACTCCTGAAGGATTGGCCGGCGGTCATAATTCCACTCCCACGAGCCATCGGGAAGTCGGTGCGCATTGTGCAAAATACCGCGTCGCAACGAATCGGCAGACCGTGTGGGATTGAACTCTGCAGTCCGGTCGAAGATCTCCGTGAAGGATGCAAAATGCTGAGGCCCTTCGATGAATGCATGTACTTCGGCCGCTTTGTTGCGAGTAACTCCGGGAGTCACATCAATGATCACGAGTCGCTCAACTAGCCAGGGGTAGGTGGCAGCCAGAACGTTTGCAGTGAGTCCGCCTAGTGACATCCCAACAAGCACCGTTGCGGCCGGGGCAAATTTGTCAATCATCGCTGCCGCATCATCAGCATTGTTCTCTGGTCCGTACCCACCATCGGTTCGCCAATCCGAATGCCCATGCCCAGCTAGGTCGATCGCAAGGATTGAACACGGTCGAAGCGCTAGGGCGACCGTGTCCCAGGTATGAGCGTTCTGAGCCCCGCCGTGCAGAAGTACTAACTCTGGCGGGCCATCACCCCATTTCAATGCAGAAGCAACCCTGCCATCGGGCAGTTCATGACTCACTCGCGTGACCTGAGCTTGGCCGTCCCACGGCAGTGCGTACTCGTTGCAGTTGCCCGCGAAGTGCGAAAACTCGTTATAGACAAACTCTGCAGAGTCGGGATTTGCGCTTAAGGAAGGGACCTGCGAATCAGGGTTGATCTGTTCAGCCATAGTGGTCATCCTCGCGCGTTCCTGCACTCCGTGGCATCTGTTGTCTCAGGTTTGGTCTGATTCTGCCGATAGAGAGAGGATGGCAGCGCCGGCCGATTCCCCGAATCTCGCAGTAGGGACTCATGTCAGCCCGCAGTGGTATGCGCACCACCATGTCGAGCAATACGACCGCTGCGTTCAGATTGGCAAACGACATGTGTGTCGACGTTGCGTGGTCTTGTATCCGCTAGTTCTGCTCAGCGCAGCGACTCTGATTGCCTTGGGAGTCTCGGATGCGCCCATTCTGGTGCTGGGAATGTGGGCACTTCCGCTACCTATGACCTTGGACTGGATTGGCGAGTATCTCGGGCAGGTTCGCTACTCCCCTAGTCGCCAAATCCTGCTGACGGCTCTTGCTGCGCCTGCTTTGGGCTGCGCATTTGCGCTGCACTTGCAACAGGCATTCAGTCCAGTGGCCCTTGTGCCGATGACTCTTTACGTTCTGATGTGCTGCGCCGCCGTCATGTGGAGATCACGAAGAGCTAGCGCCCTGCGAGGATTCGAATCTAGGAGCGAAACCGCTCAGGCGATTGCCTCTGGCGCCCAAGTTGAACCGCCCGAATGGGAACAAGCCTTCTTGTCAGAAGAAGCAGAGCGCACTGCAGCCCTGCATGCACTCCTGAAGTAATTCAGACTCATCACCTGCCAAAGCGGCGACCGCAGCGCGGGTTACTCAGCGCTCGGGGTATCTGCAGCCTTGCGCTTGCGCACCATGGTCACAGCGATGACCACAACTGCTCCGCCTACAAGCCCAATCAGTGCGTAGGGAAGGAAATTGGTACTCGAAGAGTCCGAGGTCTCAGAAGCTTTGGTCGTGGCCGCTTCCTCAGTCCCGGACTCGTGATGGCCAGCGGGATGGTCAGCGTCTTTCTCCTCTGACGAGCCTTCTGCTGCGGCTGCATCCGCCTCAGCGGCAGTCACCGGCACTCCAGAAGTCAGTGTCACCGTGGGCGCTGGAAACTCTGGTTCTTCCTCACCATTGACAACCGGCTGGACCCACTCAACGGTGCCCTGTTCGCAGGTCTCAATCGTAGGGAACCCAAGCATCGTGTCGGGTGCGTTCGGGAAGGTTGCCTGAATGGCGAACTCAATCTCTTTATGTGCTGGCTGCGGGCCACCTTCAAAGGTAACAACCGAATCGGTCACTGACCCCGTCCAGCCTTGGGGGGTTTCTGGCACGCTCACACCTGTTAGACCAGCTGGAAGTTGCATCTCGAGTTTGATGAGCGGACTCTCCTTGCATCCGTGCTCAACGGTGAAAGCAACGGTCTGGGTGCTGCCCGCTTGAACATCGCTAGGTGAAGGCTCAACGTGGGCCGATGCTGTGCCGGCAAAGGCCAGAGTCAGCGCGGCGGCCAGAGTCGCCCCAGCGAGGATCTTCTTTGCAGTCCACCCTTGCGAACAAGTGCGAGTCGGCGAATCGCTCGTCTGCGCTTCGGAAAATGCCTTGGAATTGTTCACAACTGTCTTCATCTGGATTCCGATCTGGTTTCGACGACCTGCGGATCTCGCCACGTAACGTTGCGGCGCATCGAGGCTCCTTGGTGAAGTTGTAGTCTTGGGAGACCCCTCAGAAGTTCCCGAGATGAACAAATTGATTTGGGCGCTCACTTCGCCGCTGAGCAACGAAGTTGATAGGGCACCCGGTTATTCAGTCACCCGCTTGGCCCGACTCCCCCGGTCCTACGACTCGAAGCCTTGGCGACTCAGATGTTGCCTCCTGCCCCGTCGCATCAGAAAGCTCTGTGTCAGAGGGCTCTGTGTCAGAGGGCTCTGCATCAGACAGCACTGCTTCAGGCTTTGTGCGGGCCAAAAGCCAGAGGAACCAGACGCTTAGAATCTCGGGCAGATGAGTGGATTCTCCGAGGAGCGGGACACGGCCTTGTGCGACGTCCACCACTGCGATGAGCACCATCGCCCCCGCAAGGACTGCTGCGACATGCAGCATGGTTCGGGCGCGAGCAGGTCGGATCACTACCAGAAGAAGGCCAGCCGCGTAGGCCAGGCTTAATGCCCCAAGGTGGCGAGCAGCGTGGGCAGGCCCAGCAGCGGTATCGGCGGTGAGCAAATCTGGAATCGCTAATATGATGACCTGAACAGCAACGAGGGCCAACAATCCACGCACGATGCCGATGCTGGCCAAACGCTCCGCCGCTCCCTGCTTTTTCACCACGGATCTTGCCAAATCTGGCATCTGAGGCGCGGCAGTCACACGAGACCGACCCAGCAACTTGTCCACACTCGCCTCGTACTGCTGACACGCGCCACAAGACGAGAGATGCGACTCAAGTTGAGCGGCATCCATTCCAAGGTCCTCACCATCAGCTTGAGCTGAAAGTGCGGCCATAAAGGGTTCGCAGTCGTGGTCCATAAGAGGCTGTGCTTGCTGTGCTTGCTGTGCTTGCTGTGCTTGCTGTGTTTGCTGTGTTTGCTGTGCTTACTCTACCGAACAGGGTTGCACTGGAATCTGGCCAACTTGCTCCCGTCTGGCCCACCTGAGACTATGTCGAAGTGTCTGTCAGCGACCCGCTACGGGAACTTCTCGATAAGGCGGTAGAAGGCGATGATAGGGCGCTCGCCGAGTTAGTTCACCGCACGCAGGTCGACTTATGGAAGTTGTGCGCGGCCCTAGGTTCGAAAGGCGAAGAAGAGGACCTGGTTCAAGAGACCTACTTACGTGCCATTCGGTCGATTGGGTCATTTCGCGGTGACTCCGCTGTGCGCTCCTGGTTGTATGCCATTGCAAGGAATGTATGCGCAGATCATGTGCGTCGAAGGGTGCGCGACCGCAACCTGATTGATCGGATTGCTTTGCGCGGAGTGGCGGCGTCCAGTCCAGCTCCTGAACTCCGAGACGAGTTGCTCGACACTCTGAGCCCAGAGCGAAGAGATGCCTTCGCCCTGACCCAAGTCCTCGACCTCTCTTACGATGAGGCTGCGAAGATATTGGACTGCCCAGTCGGAACAATCCGCTCCAGAGTCTCTCGAGCTCGAGCAGACCTTGCCGCTCTCCTTTCCCAACAGCAGAGCCTTGAAAGCGAACAGGACCAACAACAGCGGGCTCGGCGGGCATAGTTTCCCCCACGTTCCTGCCAGCTTCCATGTTCGGACCGGGAGCCATGCTTAGCGCATCCCGAACGTCTTTCGAAGGCGAGGAATCTTGCGGATGACAAACTTGTCGAGCGCCAGAATCAGCAGCATCGAGATGCCCACAAGCGGGAAGATCACGCCAATGACTACAGCAAGAATGATCATCCCTCGCTGAAGGTGAACATCGTTGGGTCGGCGTGGAAGGCCGGCCGACTTCTTCGGTCGCCGCTTCCACCACATCATCAGGCCGCTGAACGCACCCCAGACCACGCCGACACAGGCAATCGTCATGATGATTCGATTGACTAGTCCGAACTGGGTGCCCATATGGGTGTCAATGCCGATTGAGGTTGCGTCTGCGAGAACCCCATTTGCGCCCATGCCATACTCCGAAACGGTTTCCCCAGTGAACTGATCTACGAACACGGTTCGCTCATCTACTGCGGCTGCCGGCCAGGGATTACCCAGGGAGTAGACCCCAAAGGAAACTCCCCCATCCTCGGCTTCAAGGTCTTCCGGTAATGAGATGCTGTAACCGCTGAGCATTCCTTCTTCCTGCGCAACCTTTGCAACAGCGTCAAGGCCAACCTGCTGAGCCGTCGCCGGTTCGGTAGCTGGGGCAGCAGATGCTGGCACGGTTTCGGACTGGGTTGCCCACGGAATCGGATTACCGAATCGGTCAAGGTCGCCCACCTTTACTGGCTCGGAAGGTGGAGTGTCAGGGAAGTTGTATCCCTGTTCGGCGCGGGTGATCACGTGATCCCAATTGCCACCCCAGAAGCCTGACCAAGGCATACCCGTGACGATCAGGAACAACAGAACCAGTGAGAACAGTGCTCCCGGAATTGCATGAAGATCGCGCCAGAACGCTCGCCCCTTTTTGTTCAGACGTGGCTTAAAGAGTGCCTTGCCAGATTCCCTCTTACGCGGCCACCACAGGTACAAGCCGCTGACGATCAGCACGACTCCCCAACCTGCCATCAGTTCCACAAGAAGATCGCCAAATGCAATCTCCGAAAACACAGTGTCGGCTTGACCTGTGACTCCAGCAAGCGTTGGAACCGGGACAGTCCAGTCCATCAGCAGGCTGCCGTGCACTCGCTCCATCGTTGAAGGAATATCCTGCCCTGCCACCTTTGTGCCGAGGAGCTTGGATGTGTATGGGTCGACGTAGACCTGAAGTGTCTCGTCTTCACCCTTACTTACCGCAACCATCGTGGAGCGCTCTGCGGTTGCCGGTGGAGTCACCCCTCCGATGCTGTAGTCCGGGTACTGCTCGGCGACTACTGCAACCTGATTCTCGAGAGTGGCCGGCGTCCCAGCGGGAACAACCGTGAGGATGTCACCTTCGAAAACGCTGTTGATGATGTCTTTGTACAGCACCGCAGTACCAGTGACCGCAAGGATGACCAGAAAGGGCAACACCGCCATGCCAGCGTAGAAATGGACACGCCAGACTGCGCGCCAGAACCGACTGGACTTGTCTTTCTTGCTTCCCGGCTCAAATGCAAGACCCCTTGGCTCTTCGGCCGCCAGATCAGAGAGCTCCACCACGTCAGACACAGATATGTTCTCCACGCTCTGTTGACGCGCAGGAAGTTCGCTGCGCTGTGGAGTCAGTCGCAGAACTGCGTGGTTTAGTTCCCATGCAGTGAGAGGTAGTCCCAGATTCTTTCTGGTTGCCTGATGGCTCTCGGGTGGTTTCGCCGCCGCTGGGCTACTGCGATGTGGTGGAGGTCGACCCAGTTGAGCGCGGCCCTAGGTTGCGTCGGCCGGTTTGCGTCGGTGCGCCCATCGGCCAGCCATCGGCGCAATAACAATCCAGCTCAACAACATCAATGTCGGAGAGACAAAGGCAAGCGGGATCGTCACTAAAAACATGGTAAATGGGATCATCGACCCGACTACCTGCCAGCGATAGACCTGGGTCGAGGCTGGCGTTTGCATGAGTCCTGCCCTCTGAGCGTGCCACAACAGAACTGTCTCGAGGCCACTCACCGCAGCAAGGGACAGTGCGAATAGAACCCCAGAAATGGGGTTGCTCTCGTATTCGCCGATCAGCGAAGTCGGGAATGGCAGGAATGCGACGGTAGCTAAGTAACACATACAAATAGTGAGGTACCGCTTGTCAAACCGTCCGATGCGGGCGAAGAAGCGGTGATTAGCCATCCAGTATTTGGCAAGAAGAGCAAAGGCGACACCGAACGAAACGAACTTTGGAGTCAAGTCCCCCAGAGCGTTCAGAATCGACGCTGAATCGTTGGGGTTCCCCGACATCCGAGGCAGTCGCAGGTCGAGCACCAAAAGAGTAAGTGCTATCGCGAACACTGCGTCTGTGAAGAACGCTATGCGGCCGAATTCAGGCTCCTCGCCGCGTTCCCAGAACGTGACTGCGTCGACCTCTCGCTGCACAGGTTCCACGCTTCTTCCATCGCCGTAGGCGGGAGTGTGAGTCGATTTTTCGCTCTTCGGTTCATCAGCGTCTTGGGCCACAGCTCTGACTGTAGCCATCATCTACCCCCGTGATTCTGTTCTGTGACAGGGAGTCGGTAGTCGGTCCGGACTCCTGCAAACAGGGACAGTCAAGGAGAGCTAATGCGATTCACCCGGAGCGAGTGCAGGACTCGCTATGTGCGTTCAAAAGATTACTCAGCGCCCTTAACGCTCTGCGGTGAGCAGGGCTTGCATCTGTTTGATCTCTGCTTGCTGAGTGTCGATAACCCCTTGAGCCAACTTGAGCGCAGCGGGATTCTTGCCTTCCTTGAGCTCGGTTTGGGCCATCTCAATTGCGCCTTCGTGATGAGCAATCATGAGTTCGAGGTAGAGCTGATCGAGTTCAGCCCCAGTCGCCTGTGAAAGCTCGTTCATCTGTGCCTCGGTCATCATGCCGTTCATGGCAGCACCGCCAGCATCAGCACCGCCCATATCGGCACCGTCCATATCTGCACCGTCCATCTCATGGCCGTCCATCTCACCGCCGCCCATATTCATGCCGCCGTCATCGGTAACGGTGTCACTGCCCATACCCCAATCCTTGACCCAGGTTTTCATCTGCTCAACTTCTGGGGCCTGTGCGTCAGCAATCTGCTGAGCAAGCGCCCTGACCTCAGCGTTTGAGCCTGCGGCAGAGACGGGCTGAGCGAGAATGAGATCTGACATCTCTAGAGCTTCTTGATGATGAGGAATCATCCCGGTCACGAAGGCCACGTCGGCCCTATTATGAAGCGTCGCAGATTCGCTCCCAGCAGGAGAGTTTGCGGTTGATGTCGCGGTTTCTTGGGAATCCTGCGGATTCGAACAGCCACCAATGAACAGCATCATGGTCAGGCCAAGGATCACGCTCAGAACCGCCAGCCTTCCCGCTTTGAGCGCTTGGCTAGGCATGAAGTCGTTCACCATCCTCACTCTATGGTTCGATGCAGAGCTTCTGTGGGCAGGTCGCTCAGCGTGTTTGGGTGCATATCTGCAGATTGCGCTGTGCTTAGGCTCCCGTGGTCATGGTCAGGAGTCGCACAATCGTGGCATTCCGGCTCAAACGTGGCGTGCGCAATGTTGAAGCGATCATGCACCAGCACTCTCGCCGCATCAGCTAGTTCCTGAGCACGATGCAGGTCTGTTCCGTCTTCAAGCTCTAGGTGTGCAGTCAGCGCAGTGGCCTCAGAGTCAATTGCCCAGATATGAAGATGATGGGCGGAACGAATGCCTGTCATCGACTCAATCCCCGCAATTACCTCGTCGGGATCAATCCCCTTCGGGGTGACCTCGAGAAGCACCATCACGGTATCTTTCATGAGTCGCCAAACACCCACCAGAATCAGCGCCGAAATCAGAATTGAGGCGGCGGGATCGGCCCATTCGGCATTGAAGAAGTAGATCCCCGCAGCGGCCAAGATAACGCCAAGCGAACCGAGCGCGTCGGCCACAAGATGCCAGAAAGCCGCACGAATATTTAGGTTGCTGCCACCGCTACGACTCAGGTACCAGGCACTACCACTGTTGACTACAAGACCAAGAAACCCAATCGCAGCTAGTGGCAGTGGGTCAAGCGTTGTGGGGTTCGAGAATCTTCCGATGGCTGTGACCACCACCCAGCCCGTCAGCGCAAGAAGCACTGCACCGTTCAGGAGCGCACCGAAAATCTCTGCTCGGGCCAACCCGTAGCTTTGGCGAGGCGTAGCTGGACGCGCAGCGAGGCTCTGGCCGATGAGTGCCACGATCAGGGCCACCACATCGCTGGCGTTATGCAGGGAGTCAGCAAGCAGCGCAAGTGAACCCAGGATCAAACCAACGGCAACTTGAGCGCCGAGCAGCAGCGTGTTGGCACCAATGGCGAACACGAGCGCCTTCTTCTGGGCCCCACGAACATCATGTCCGTGACTATGGCCGTGAGCATCGCTGTGAGCGGAGTGAACGTCCCGCTGCCCGCTTGTGCTCATGTATCGATGGTACTGCCGCCCACCCGTTACCCACTGCTCCTGTTCTTGCAGCGCCCGATATCGACTGCTCCTAGGTGGGTTCCTAATGCTCAGGGCTCTGCATGCGGAGATGATTCGCTTCGCCTCAGCAAAATCTCGCTAATCTGCAGATACGGCGGAACAATCATAATAAGTGGGTTAAATCGGTGAATATTCGGAATTTATGACGCAGATGCAACTAGCCGATTAGCATTTGGCGGATGCCCACCTATAAGCCCAGCCAAGTCGCAGAGATTTTGGGAGTGAGCCCCGACACTGTTCGCAGATGGTGTGAGGAGGGCAAACTGCAAAGCTCCGAGAACAGCGGCCGAGGTCGCATCATTGACGGCATCGACCTTGCGGCTTATCTGAGCACGCAGGGCGCAGCGTACGAACCAGAATCGGTCGTGCACCAATCGGCTCGCAACCGCTTCACGGGCATCATCACCCGCGTAGAACGAGACAAGTTGGTAGCGATCGTAGAGATCCATTCCCCGCCGCATCGCCTGGTGTCGATGATGACCCGAGAGGCAGCGGATGAGCTCAATCTGCAACCAGGCGACCTAGCAACTGCGGCAGTCAAGTCAACCAACGTGGTCGTTGAGTTGCCACAGGCTTAGCCCGCGGAACTGACTTAGGCAGCAGATCCGACTCAGCCTGCAGAGCCCGACAGAATCAGACAGAACCTCACAGATCCCCACAGAACCGTTGACTATGCGCACTCCAACTACTACGAGCTACTCACAGCTAACTGCCAAGGTGATTCACCGACACGGCCGCAGGCAGCGCTCCGATCGGCATGCAATCAGAATCGCCACAGCGCTGCTCAGCAAAGTCGCGTTCAGCACAGCGCTACTAGGGACTGCTCTGTTCGGCACCGGATGCAGTTCGAACTCGGCGGACAATCAATCCGCGAACACTCAATCCGCGAACACTCAATCCGCGAACACTCAATCAGCGAACACTCAATCCGCGAACACTCAATCCACTAAGGCCTCCCAAGAACTATCGGGCAGCATTTTGGTCTCTGCAGCAGCGAGTCTGAACTCTTCGTTTACTCAGATCAGCAAGGCCTTTATGGAACAGCACCCCAAGGCCAAGGTCACGCTCAACTTCGGCTCCTCCGGACAGATCGCAGCTCAGATCGAACAGGGGGCTCCCGCCGATATCGCAGCATTTGCAGATACTGCCCCGATGCAAGCCCTCGAAGAAGCACAGTTCGTTCTTGCACCATCGAAGATCTTTGCCCGGAACTCTCTGACAATCGTGACGAAGGCGAATAACCCCAAGAACATCAGGTCGCTTGCCGACTTGGCCACCGTTGGGACGGTCTCGCTATGTGTTCAGACTGCCCCCTGCGGCAAGTTCGCTGAGCAATCCCTCACTACTGCTGGGGTGAGCATCGCAGAGTCGAACATAACCCGCGGGGCCGATGCACAAGCCACCTTGCGCGCTGTAACTGAGGGGGATGCCGAAGCAGGCATTGTCTATGCAACCGATGCCAGCCCCGACGCTTCTGTGGCCATTGAGCAGCGCTACAACATCAACAATGAGTACCCGATCGCCGTGACAAGGTCGAGTTCGCAGCGGGTGCTTGCTGCTGCATTCATGGAGTTCGTGTTGTCAGCAGCGGGACAGAGCGTTTTGAGCCGAGACGGGTTTCTAGCTCCGTGATTAGATCCTCTAACGACCGCAGAGCACTGCTCGTGCCGGCATTGGCAGCAGTTGCGGCGCTGTTCTTTGTGGTTCCCCTTATTGGACTTCTGCGTCGCGCCTCTTGGTCAACTCTCGTGAGCGACCTGTTATTGCCCGACTCCCTGAGCGCACTGAGGCTCTCACTGACCTGCTCGCTGAGCGCAACAGCCCTAGCCGTGCTCTTTGGTCTGCCGTTGGCTCTGATCCTCGCTCGAGGACAATTCTGGGGGCGGTCACTTTTACGAGGACTGATTCTGTTGCCGTTGGTCCTTCCACCAGTAGTTGGTGGCATCGCACTCCTGACTGCGTTCTCACGAACCGGAATCATTGGGGAGTATCTCTATGACTGGTTTGGAATCCAACTGACCTTTAGCACCGCAGGAGTAATTTTGGCAGAGACCTTTGTTGCACTGCCCTTCTTTGTCATTACTGCAGAGGCCGGACTGCGCTCCTTTGATTCACAGTTTGAAGATGTTGCTCGCACCTTGGGGGCCGGACCGAGCGAGACATTACGGCGAGTTACGCTGCCAATCATCGCTCCCAGTCTGATCGCAGGAACTGTGCTGGCTTGGGCACGTGCACTCGGTGAGTTCGGCGCCACCATTACCTTTGCAGGCAACATTGTTGGACGCACGCAGACCTTGCCGCTAGCGATCTACGCACAGTTGGATTCCAACCCGGATGCAGCCATCGCGCTGAGCTTGGTGCTCCTCTTTGTTTCGCTCACTGTCCTCATTGCTTTACGAGACAAATGGCTGCGTCCGATCTGACCCCAATCGGAAAAAGCAGAATCCCCTGCCGGAGCAGGGGATTCTTCGGGTGGGCGTACGCAGACTCGAACTGCGGACCTCTTCCGTGTCGAGGAAGCGCTCTAGCCAACTGAGCTATACGCCCGAGCGGATGCGAACTTAGCAGGAGTTGAGCGGGAGGCGACATCTCAGAGCTGCAAGGAGGAATGAATGTTCTCCTGCTCGGCAGTCAAGCGTTGGAATCGGAGCCTAGAACTGCATCATCGACATCGGGTGGGCCGAGTACCCCAACCGCAATCACTACGACTAGGCCAACCAGAAACTGCAACCAAATCCCAGAGCCAGGGCCGCTGCGGCTATTGCTAGCACCAAGGCCCCATTCTGCAACTGCTAGGAGCATCAAGATGGTTCCGCTGAGTACCGCCAGGACTCTTCCAGCTCGGCCTCGCTCTGCTGCAATGAGAACTCCCGAGACTGCTAGTAGAACAGCGCAAACAACGGTCATCCAGCCTCGTCCAAGGCCCCCGTTGGCTGCTGCCCAACCAGTCTCTTGGGCGCGGGTCCCGTAGCGGAAGGCATAGTCGCGCCAAGGCATCAGGCTTGAGGCGCCGGTAACGAGTGCCGAGACCAGCAGGACTGCAGTCAGAATCAGGTCGCGTCGATCAGATTTGACCGGTTCCGCCACGCTTAGCGGCAGAGTTCCACCGAGTGGTGAACTCTGCGAGAAGCTGACCTCTGGCGATCCACTACTACTGCTGGGCTGGCCGGCCTGAGGGGCGGGAGGGGCGGGAGGGGCGGGAGGCGCGGGAGGGTATGAAGGGTGGGACCAAGGGGTTTCGGGCTGCGACACTCCCCTAGTTTGCCTCACTTCAACGGTTCGCCCCTTCGGGCGGCGATGCATTTCTGAGAAAAACCAGAATGGGCTTTGTCAGGCAGTTTGCCCGACAAAGCCCATCAGTTGAGGCGACGAGGGGAATCGAACCCCTGTGCAAGGCTTTGCAGGCCTCTGCCTAACCACTCGGCCACGTCGCCAGTAGCCCTCATGCTAGCGGTCCGAGCAGCAGTTCCGTAACTAGGGGGAATTGCTATCCGGTGAAATAAAACGAAATGATCCCGGCCACGAGTGGCCGGGATCTATGGAGCGGACGACCGGGTTCGAACCGGCGACCTCAACCTTGGCAAGGTTGCGCTCTACCAACTGAGCTACGTCCGCGAGGCCGTTGGATCGTAGCAGACCCTTCAGCTACGGCAAGTTGAGCGGGGCAGCAGTGCTGAATACTCACCAAACAGCACTGCTACCAACCACTCTGCTCCCCCGCGCCCCTAATCAGATTTGCGAGCTCAACGGCCATCGCAACCTCTGTAATCCCATCCACCATCGACACCCGATTCCGGTCCGAAAAACTGAGCGCGGCGATGTCGCGATCTTGGCGGCCGCGCACCGTCAGGTCGGCATTGATCGCAAAGACATCTATGACTGGGGTCCAACGGCGGTCATTTGCAATCACTACTCGGTACTCGGTGACGAGAACCGCAGCGGGGCGACCCAGCATCTGCCCGGTGAGCAGTGCTACGACTCCCTCCCCAGCAGGTAGCAGCGCACCACACACCGAGAGCGCAACATGTGCAGCCTCTGCGTCCTCGGGGCGGAGTCGAAGTACCGCTGACTCAAAATCTGTTACGCCACCTGATGCTCGCCATGCGGATTGAGACTGGGCCGCACTTGACTGGGCCGCACTTGGCTGGGCCGCAGTTGGCTGGGCCGCACTTGGCTGGGCCGCACTTGGCTGGGCGGCAGTTGGCTGACTTGGAGCAGCGAACGTTTCCCAATCCGGCCTATCAGACTGCCGCGGCTCCCACAGGTCATCTTGGGACCCTTCACCTGAAGCTACTTGCGTCGCGTACGGGAGTTGCGAGGTTCTTTCTGGGCCACTTGAGAACAACGGATTGCTCTGCTCGGGCACAACCGGAGGCAACCAGGACCCATTGTCAATAACCTCGGCTTCACCTATGGCGTCATCGAAGTGGTCCACAGGGTCGGCACTAAAAACTGAACCTAATGAATCCTGTACCGGCCGAGGGTCTGGATCGGCTGAGGTCTGCGAGTCTGAGAAATCATCAAAGCCAGAATCCGGATCATCTGAAAGCTCGGTCCAGAAATCAGAGGAATCCTGAAGCGATGGATCTGCGGTGGTCCAGTCCTGGGCGCTCCCGGAATCTCCCTGCAGCTCAGAATCCTGTTGTGACCCTGCTTCGCTCTGGGCCGCAGAATCAGCCTTAGGTGCAACAGTCCAGAGTCCCTCGGATGCCCGAGACGAGGCCTGTCCGACGATTTCTACATTGTCGGATGCGACAGTTGAGAACAAACCATGCGAGGAGTCCAGATTGGTTTGATCATCTATGTCAGACACTTGGGCTCCTGGTTTCGCTAGTCGGAATTCAGCTCTCTCCATAGGCTAGAGGTGACTGCCTAGAGATCCCCCTGAGAGGACAAACTCTTTGTAAAGATCTGCACGGATTGGGCAACCAACTCAGCGCCATGAGCGGAAAGCTGCAGCTGAGCTGTGGCTTGGATCCCTTGCGGACTCATCTTTGGCAGGGTCTTTGCAATGACCTCAACTAACTCAGCATCACCGAGCTTGTGGGCGACAGCATCAAGTTGGGTGTCGAGGAACACTAAACAGAGCGCATCCTCATGGGTCTGAACCGCTGGATCCTGGGTTCGTTGTTCCTTTCGAATGATGCACCCCACTCGGGCCACAAACTCTGGCGAATAGCCAGAGTTCAACAGCAATTCACCAACAGCCTCGGCTTGACGCTTCTTTGCTTGAGTACGCCAGCGCAAATAGCCGGATCTGCCCGCGGGATAGTCCGTTCGGGGGTACACCCACCGCCTGAAATGATGAGCCCTCGCTGCAAGCAATTGCGCTTCGTCGGCCTCGGGGTCGAGTCGTTGAACCCAAGCTGTCATCATGGCTGCGTGAAGCGGTTCCTTGGGATGCGAGGCGCCCTGATACTCCAAGCTGTTCGGATCTTGGGCATTTGCAGCGTCGATCTGCTCGCAGGCTGATGCATACTGCGCAGAGAACCGCTCTGCCGCCTTAACCACGCTCTGCCTCGGGGCGTAGGTCCACCCTCAGGACCAGAACCCCATCTTCGAGGGTGGCCGCAGCATCGGCAATCAGAGCGAAGTCCTGAAAGTCTGACTCTGCCTGCCGGATGAAGTCCTTGCGCGCTTCCCCCTCTACCGGAGGGATGTTTCGACGTTTGACTGAGGAGGCTCTCTCGGCAAAACGCTGGATCATTGCATCTGGGTCAAATTCGGCCATTCGCTCAGGCTATCGAACTGTGCACTGACATCCGGTATTGCTGTCTTTTTGACCCTGCGAGATTTGGTCTTTTGGACCTCCCGAGATTTGGTTCGGTGGCAGCGGGAAATTGACACTTTCTCGCCGGAGATTAACGATACACATACTTGCTACTAGTGCGAATAATCAGTATCGTTAATAGGATGGAACTGCGTAGTCAGGCTGAGATCATCGAGACCTTCCACCTGTTGTTCCTGCGCGTCCTAGGCAAGGGACAGGCTGATTGGTTCACCCTTAAGGGCGGAGCGAACATCCGGTACTTCTTCGCCAGCCCCCGCTACTCGAACGATATCGATCTCGACTTTTCGGGACGCAAGAGCTGGCAGGTCGCGCAGACGGTCAACTCACTGCTCACCGGCGCTGCGCTCACGACACTTCTGCAGTCGTCCAAGATAAAGCTCGCCGACTTGTCCTCAACGAAGCAGACGGACACAACTCTGCGGTGGAAAATCGGGCTCAGCACCTCAGGGCACCTTGACCTGATCCGAACGAAGATCGAGTTCTCCGGTAGGGGCGGCGAAAGCGAGGAGGTCGAGTTCGCCGTAGTACCGAATGAGATCGTCCAGCCCTACGCAATCCAAGCGCCCAGCGTGCACCACTACCGCGAGACCGCAGCGATCGAGCAGAAGATCGCTGCGCTTGCGCTTCGGAGCGAAACTAAGGCTCGAGACATCTTCGACCTCGATCTGCTTCTCCGCCAACGCCGAGCAGTCCAAACGGACGTGACCGGACTTGATGGCACCTACGCAGCGGAGGCAGCAGAACGGGCGCTGTCGATCCCGTTCGCGAACTTCACAACCGAGGTAGCGCCGTTCCTCAAGGCCGAGCTAGCGGAGCTCTACGAGGAATCAGACTGGGACGCGATGTGCATGGCAGTAGCGGATTACCTAGAAGAGGTCGCCGCACTCGAAACCCAAGATATAGGGGAAGCATGAGAGCGGTCGATCGGTACTCCCGCCTGCAGGCGCTTGGCAAGCCAGTGGTGACCACCGGCGAAGCCGCAGCTGTTTGGAGAACCTCGCTGCCAACGGCAGCGGGCGCGCTTGCGCGTCTCGCGAACTCAGGACTGCTGGTCAAGATCCGTCATGGCATCTTCCAGATCGGCGCAGAGACGCCCGATCCGGCGGTCGTACTCCCAGTCCTGACGAACCCATACCCCAGCTACATCTCAGGCTGGAGTGCACTGTCGCGTCACGGGATGATCGAGCAGATCCCACGCGATGTCTTCGCTACATCCTTGGACCGGGCGAAGACCGTGGAGACGAGGTTCGGACGGTACGAGATCCACCACATCCACCCCGACCTCTTCGGAGGATTCGAAGGTGGATCCGGCATCCGCGCCGGTCTCGCTACCCCGGCGAAGGCGCTCTTCGACATTGTCTACCTGCTCTCAACGCGCAACGGCCAAGTGACCTTGCCTGAACTCGAACTGCCGAGTGACTTCAACACCAGCGAACTTTGGGGCTGGATCGAATCCGTGCCTTCCGCCCGACTTCGAACCATGACAGCGGACAACATCGCCAGGCTCATCGGAACAGCAGCATCACTGATCGACTAGCCAAGGCGACTCGCGTTTCCTGCATCCCAGCGAAACGAGCGGGGGCTTGACTCAACGCTTAGTCGGGCCTCGTGACACGCCAAAAAATGACAGTCGCAATGGTGACGATGACAGCGAGCAACAACAGCCCAGCTATGGCCATCGAGAGGCGAGAGCTGGGATCTGTGCCTTCAGTCTCCAACATGGTCAGGCTCAGGGTCCCAACGAGCGGATGCAGCAGAACGGTTGCACTCATCGCGTGCTGCCGAGCGCACGTAGTAGGTCGTTCGCCACGTCTTCAGTTGCTTCTAGGCCTGCCGAAATGCGAACCGTCCCTGGCGTGATCCCAGCTGCGGCAAGCTCATCTGGCATCAGGTTCACGTGGGTAGTCGACGCGGGATGGGTCACGAGCGTTTCTGGACCACCCAACGAGGTCGCAAGCTGACAGATCTGGGTGGATTCAACAAAGCGCTTTCCGGCCTCAAACCCACCGGCAAGGTCAATGGTGAGCAGACCTCCGCTGTGGCGCAGCTGCTTCTGCGCGAGTGCAAACTGAGGGTGAGAGGCCAAGCTTGGGTGGCGAACCTCGGTCACGGAATCCTCTGCCTCGAACAAAACGGCAAGGCGCTCAGCAGTAGCTGTCTGTTGACGCAGGCGCACGTCAAGGGTTCGCAATCCTCGCAGCCCGCCGAGCGCATCAAAGGGCGCTGCATTAGCGCCCTGCAGCACGGCGAAACCCCAGATCCAATCCATCAATTCACGAGTGCCGGCTACGACTCCAAGGGTGATGTCATTGTGGCCACCGATTGCTTTGGTTGCGGAGTGCATGACGAGGTCAATCCCGAAGTCCAAGGGACGCTGAGAGAGCGGAGTTGCAAAGGTTGAATCAACTGCCTTCATCGGACCTGGGATTGCGGCAAGCTGTTCCAGATCCACTAGGTCGAGACGCGGATTTGCTGGGGTCTCGGCTAGGAGCAACATGGTTCGTCCGGGAATAACTGCCGCACGCCAAGCTTCTGGGTCGGCGCAATCAACAAAGCTCACATCTATTCCAAAGCGTGGACATACAGACTGCAGAAGCATCTGCGTACCTGCATACAACTGATGCTGACTCACAATGTGATCACCCTTGGAGCACAGCCCAAGCACTACTGCCGCAATTGCACCCATCCCAGAACCAAACGCTCGTGCGGCCTCGGCACCCTCGAGGTCTGCAATTGCCTCTTCAAATGCGTTCACTGTGGGGTTGCCATAGCGGGTATAGAACTGTGCCGCGCCAACTGCCGTGGCCATCTTTCGGCCCTCTTCAACAGTCGGGGTCACGAAGGTGGATGTGGCCCACAAAACAGGCGCCAAGGAGGAGCCATTGGCACTTCGGCCAGAGCGAATCGCCAAGGTCTCTGGCTGTAGTGCATTCTCGGGCGTGGGTTCGGTGGTCATGCGTGCTCCTCAATGAACTGTGCAATTGGTGAGGACAACTGAGCGGTCTCGATGAGGAACCCATCGTGGCCGTGTGGGGAATCAATTTCGAGCCACTCGCTACCGCTACCCGCCTCGAGCAGACCCTGATGCAGTAGTCGCTGCTGCACGGGTGGGTACAGGGTGTCAGAGTTCACCGAAGCGACCAGTGCCGGTGCGAAAACACGTCTGAATGCTGCGGCAACTCCGCCGCGACCTCGTCCGATGTCATGTAAGTCCATCGAGCGATTCAAGCGTATGTAGCTATTGGCATCGAAACGGTCCACGAGTTTTTCACCTTGATATTCAAGATAGTTCTCTACGTCGAAGCTGTGGCTAGTAGTGAAGTCCACAGGATCGGGACTACGCCTAGAGAATCGCTCCGAAAACACCTGATCAGTGCGATAGGTAACTTGCGCTGCCATGCGGGCAATGGCCAACCCGCGATGCGGTCCGTTGCCTGCCCCGTCGCCGTAGTAGTCGCCGCCCTGAAAGCCGGGGTCGGCCTCTATGGCGCTTCGGCCGATATGGCTCCAAGCAATCTGCTGCGCAGAGGCCTGAGCAGTGGCCGAGGCTAGGACCATTGAGCCAACTCGTTCTGGGTACATGATCGACCATTCAAGGGCCTGCATGCCTCCCATGGAACCACCCAGAACGCAACGCCACTTATACACACCAAGGGCATCTGCGAGTGAGGCCTGTGTGCGCACCATGTCATGGATGGTCACCAGGGGAAAGGATGAGCCATAGGGCCGGTCAGTGGCCGGATCAAGCGAGGCTGGTCCAGTTGAGCCCTGACACCCACCAAGAACGTTGACGCAGACCACAAAGAGTTCATCTGTGTTGACTGCCAGTCCCGGCCCAATGAGCGGCTCCCACCAGCCAGCCACTGGGTGGCCGTCCACGGCTCGTCCTGCCGCGTGGCTATCGCCAGTCAGAGCGTGGCAAATGAGCACAGCATTCGAGGCCGAATCGTTCAAACGCCCCCAAGTCTCGTAGGCAAGATCAACCTTGTGAAGGGGCAGGCCACAGTCCAACTGAAAACTGCGTCCGTCAACCACGGAGTGGAACTTCCGGCCACCAAGGGCATGGCCAGGTTGCCACGCGCCAGTTGGCGGGCGCTTGTCCTGACGGTTCGGTTGTGCGGGTAAGGAAGTCACGAGCTTGAACTCATATCGAATCTGTGGACTTTGGCATGGTGCGGAGGTCGACAGCTGAGAGGTTCCGCGCGAGCGGAACACTTCGGACACTTGGTTGCGAACCTGCGCGGTCTGCCACATCCTCGCCGAAGCGAGAAGGCACCTTGGGTGTCCGTCCCAGGTTGCCGGACCCCGAGGGGCCACTCCTGATGATCAGTTCATTGTCTCACAATGCTTACCCTTTTGGTCAAGCGGAACGAACAAAATCGGTGTAGCGGTGGTGTCACTCATGGCTTCGCTGCGCGCAGCGCCAGTTCCAACCACCATCCGAAGACTGCATCAGTTGAGTCAATCTCATAGGCCAAACACATGACCTTGCCGAGCTCCGCAAGGCTTTTTGCCCGATCCGTTTGGTCGCAGCTAGCGAGTTTCTGAGCGAGACCTGCCCCAGAAGCCCAGAGAGTTTCATCGATGGGGAGTTCCACCTGTAGCACTGACCGCGCCGACCATCTCAAAGCACCCGAGGACAACCCAGCACCAAGATGGGCAGACAGCGCTCGGGCCGAAACTGGAGGGGACAACAGCGCTGCAGTTAGGTGCCACACGGACTCTTGAGGGCGATTGGTGTTTCGCGGTTCGACGCTGATGGTTGGCGTGACGGGGATCAATCTTCCCTCGGGGTCTGCAACTGCTTCCACGATTCGAGTCTGAGTAGCCACGAGGACTTTTGGCACCTGTCTGGCCCGGGCCCATTCAGCGATACGAGGCTGCAATCTCGCTAAAGCGTCCATATCTGCTGCGGGAGCGAGTTGCTTGCGACCACCGAACCGGCGCGCCTGCAGGCCCCAACTGTGACTGCCGGGGTCAATCATGCCAACGGTGATGAGCGGCGAAGCCTGAGCACGAGAAAGGAGTTGAGGTCCAGACTGACCAAGGTCCACCGAGGAGTCGAGCAAGGCATAGAACTCATCGCGAAACCCCGCAGTTGCAGTGGCAACCTCGCAGAGTCGCGGACCCGCAGTTGAATGCACCGATGGCAAGCCATGCGCACGCGCAAAGAGCGGACCCCAAGAGTCCCCCTGAAGAGGCTGTTGCTCCACAAACTGCTCGGTGTTGCCAAGGTCATTGGGCTTGCCTCCCCACCAGACCTGAACCGACTGGGCTGACTGGGCGGACTGGGAGTCTCCGGCTCCTGAGCGTTGCAGCACAGGGGCACAGACCCGCACGGATGCCTCAAAGAATTCAGCCTCGCTTGCCCAGATTCCGCGCAGTTGTGCTGAACCAAGCAAGGATGAGCGCACCGCTGCAGTGTCGCGAGTGGCTAGGAAGGACTGCGGCTGCACCATGACAACCACTCCCCCCTCGCAGACCATCTCGAGGGCACCAAGCAAAAACAACGAGGCGGAATCTGCGTAGACCCCAATCTCACCGAAACGCTGCTGCACAGCCTGTCGAACGGCGGAACTTCTAGAAGTACGAGTTGCAAGTTGACTGAGAAATGGTGGATTCCCAATGACTAGGTCCCAGCCTTCAGGATTTCTACCAACCCAAGACTCCGGCGTTCGCAGCAACATGTCGCCAACGGCGATCTGCGGGCGTAACCGAGACCCCGCCACGCGGCCAAGACGCTGCTCTGCCCAAGCGCGAAGCGAGTCCTGGGCCAGCGCTCCGGCTTGCGGGTCGATCTCGCCACCGAACAGTCTCCGCTCAACAATCTCTTGGACAGCCACGCCGCGATCGGCAAGCGCCTCTGCTGCAGCAATCAGAAATGAACCACCACCACAGGTCGGATCACAGACCTGTTGCGGTACGTAACCGAGTGTCGCAATTGCCTGCTCAACCAAAAATCTTGCGAGCGCAGCGGGCGTGTAATGCACCCCATCGGCCTTGCGCTGTTCGGCGGGTACGGAACTCTCGTGGGCGTGAATGCGCGCCTGCACAGCAGTAGTCGAAGGGGCAGCACGCATCCCTCTAGTTTGTCGGCACGCGAGGATCTGGTGAGCGATGCTCTTGGGCGCCTAGGTTGCATGTTGCAGTGAGCAGGTTGCAGTAAGCAGCGCTTAGAGGGTGGGGACAGCGATGGAGTGGACAGTTCATGGGCAGCGCGAGGTGTACCAGAGTCCGTGGATCACGCTCTCACTCGTAGATGTAGAGACGCCCGGAGGCCGGCGCTATGAGCATCACGCAATTTCTTCGCTCGACGCTGCAGGAGTGATCGTGAGCGACCCCGACCGGGGAGTCATGCTCATGTGGCGGCACCGCTTCTTGAGCAATCAATGGGGATTCGAAGTCCCGGGCGGGATGATCGAAGAAGGGGAAAGCCCCGAGGAGACTGCTCGCCGCGAATGCATTGAGGAGTCCGGATGGTCACCAGGCCCGATGCGTCTGTTGCAGTACTTCAACCCAAATGCCGGGCAGTCAACGCAGCGGTTTTGGGTATTTGCAGCCGAGGGCGGCGAACAAGTTGGGCCCGCTTTCTCAGATGAGGCAGAGCGTGTGGACTGGGTCTCACCTTCTCGTCTTCGGCAAATCGTTTCCGAGAACATGGTTCTGGATGGACTCAGCGCAATCGCAGTGCTGCATTACTTAGCGAGTCTGACCTAGCGCTGTCCTGACTAAGGATCAGAGCTTCTGTGATGCGAAGCAGTATCAGGAGTCAGAACTTGGATCCCATGCTGCAAGATTTTGCAGGCGGGGATCGTTCGAGAACATCTCGACAATGGGAATATCTAGGCCGAGGCGCTTTTGGATTCGCTTCACTTCGAGTTCTTGATTCCAGAGAACCAGAGACACCACTAGACCATCTTCGCCAGCTCGTGCAGTGCGTCCTGAGCGGTGCAGATAGTTCTTGTGATCAGAAGGAGGGTCATAGTGAATGACCACGTCTACTTCATCTACGTGAATGCCTCGAGCGGCAACATCGGTAGCTACAAGCACCTGCAGTTTTCCGGCAGAGAAGTTCGACAGCGCTTTTTCACGCATGTTCTGGCGAAGATCACCATGGATTGCTTGGGCTGACACGCCTAGGTCATCAAGCTTGTCAGCTAGGCGGTCAGCGCCATGCTTGGTGTTTGAAAAGATCATCGTTCTTCCACTTGCAATGGCAACCGTGGCCGCAACTTTGGCCTTGTCCATCTCGTGAACGGTGATGAACCGATGCGTCATTTGCTCAACAGTGGCGCCCTTGGACTCCACCTCGTGGCGTGCCGGCTCATGCTGATAGCGCCGCACCAGCGTATCCACCGCACCGTCGAGCGTTGCAGAGAAAAGCAGCGTCTGATGCCCAACCTCGACGTTGCGAAGAATCCACTCCACCTGAGGAAGGAATCCCATGTCGGCCATCCGGTCGGCCTCGTCAATGATGACGTTCTTGACGTCTTCAACTGACAAATCCCCACGCTCAATCAGGTCAATGGCCCGGCCCGGGGTGCAGACTGCTAAGTCCACCCCAGCTTTCAGCGCCTTGATCTGCTTCTCGATTGGGTCTCCACCGTAAATGGCAGTAATCCGAATTCCACGCGCATGCGCAAGGGGTAGCAGTTCATCACGAACCTGCGTGGCGAGCTCACGAGTTGGTACGAGCGCAATACCTGTGGGTCGGCCAGGCTTGGCCTTTGGCAGGATCTGCAGCATCGGCAGACCGAAGGCAAGAGTCTTGCCCGATCCTGTTTTGGCTTTTCCACAGACGTCTCTACCGGCAAGGATGTCTGGAATGGACATCTCTTGGATAGGGAATGCGTTGATAATGCCCCGCTCGGAGAGGGCGTGGCACAAGTCAGGGGCCACACCGAGCTGTTCAAAAGTTTTTGTCATGTCCACTTCAGGATCGTTGTAAAGATGCCTAGGTTACCCGTGCCGGGGCTCAAGGCCGTATTCCCAAGGGAATCCAATGACAAGTGAGACTCTGACAAGTGAGACTCTGCAGAGCATTGACTCATGGGGAGCGCAGCATGCAACGGCCTCCGTGGTTGGCCACTCGGCTGTGTTGGCAAGCCACGGGGATCTGCATTGGCGTTTCCCTGTTGCCTCGGTCACCAAGCTGCTGAGTTCGCTTGCCATTCTGGTAGCCGTCGAAGAAGGAACGGTTTCGCTTGAGGATCAGGCGGGTCCACCCGGTTCGACCCTCAGACATCTGCTGAGCCATAGCTCTGGGTTGAGTTT
>CAMDLX010000027.1 GCA_945901935.1 Bifidobacterium breve
GTCGATATCAACGCGGATGGGCTTGATCAGACAGTGCAAACATGTCGGGACAGCGGAGCGGAAGTGCTATCGCTGGTTGGTGACATCTCCTCAGAGTCTTCTGTGGCAGAGATCATTGAGTCCACCGTGAACGAGTTTGGTCGGATAGATGTTCTGTGCAATATCGCCGGCATCTTGCAGTTCAAGGACTTCCGACTCACCACATTGGATGACTGGAACAAGATCATTTGTGTCAACCTGACCGGTACGTTCTTGATGTGTAGGGACGCACTTCCCCACCTGCTCGAGTCTCAGGGGAACATCGTCAACATGTCCTCAACAGCAAGCCTGGGTGGTCACCCGTGGACTGCTCCTTACTCTGCGTCCAAGGGCGGGATTCAAGCTATGTCTCTGGGAATTGCCGTTGAATTCGGAAAGATGGGCGTGCGATGCAATTGCGTAGCGCCGGGGTCAATCCTTACTCCGATACAGGATGCATTCGAACTTCCAGAGGGTGCTGATCCGAAGCTGCTTCACCGCATCATGCCGTTAGACAAGATGCGAGGCCCCGAACAGATTGCTTCGGCCGTGGCGTACCTTGGTTCTGATGACGCTGCGCATGTCAACGGTACGGTTCTCAAGGTGGATGGAGGAACTCTCGCATGAAGTTCTCAGAGGTAAAGGGCTGCAGGGTGTCTAGTCCAGCCGGGGTGACAGCATGAAGTTCTCTCTAGCGTTGCCGATGCTGCCAGCACATCATTTTATTCCCCTAGCTCAAGCCGCCGAAGCTGCAGGGTATGGCTCGATTGCAGTACCGGAGTCGGTGTTCTTTCCCGAGGAAGTCTCGGCGAAGTACCCCTACAGCAGCGATGGTGGAAGATTCTGGGCGGCCGAGACACCGTTCTTAGATCCCTTTGTTGCAATCCCTGCCATGGCAGCAGTTACGGAGCGTATTTCCTTCTTCACTAATGTCCTGAAACTCGGAATACGAGACCCATTGCTCGTAGCTAAAACGGTCTCTTCGATTGCAGCCCTTGCAGATGGTCGGCTTGGTCTAGGAGTCGGACTTTCTTGGATTCCGGAGGAGTTCGAGTGGCTCGGCAAAGACATGCGAACCCGTGGAGCGCGTACCAACGAGGCCATCGAGATCATCCGCCTGGTGTGCACCGGCGAGTTCGTTGAGTTTCACGGAAAGCACTACGAGTTTGGCCGCCTCATGGTGCGCCCGGTTCCCACGCAGCCAATCCCTATTTACGTTGGTGGACTGTCTGAACCCGGACTCAAGCGCGCCGCTCGGCTAGCAGACGGGTGGATCTCGGTTGCGAATACTTCGGCAGAGGTGGTTGAAGTGCTGCCAAGGTTGACCGAGCTTCGGGCTGAATATGGGCGTTCAGATATTCCCTTCGAAATTAAAGCGCTCTGCACTGATGTGTTTGATCAGTCGGGGTTCGAGCGGATGGCTGAGATGGGCGTGACCGAGGCAATGGTGTGCCCTTGGTATTTCCGACCAGGTGATACGTCAGCACTCGATCAGCAGCTTGACTCAGTTGCTTGGTTCGGCGAGGACTTTGTCAGCAAGCTCAGCGACTGAGTGGTTGCCGGTCGAGCGGGTTCGCGTTAGCGGAACAAGTCTTCTTGCGGGGAGCGGACAAGGTTCTCTGCAACGCCAACCCGGGAGCCACCGAGTTGAAAGGCCGTTTCATCAACGCCGCGAACGATTGCTACCGGTATGCCCGTGGACTTCCCCATAACAAGCTCTGCAGCACCAGCAATCTCATCAACAATTGCAACCTCGGTTACTTGTAACTCGCGGCCGTAGGTGTCTTGGGTACCCCTCAAGTCGAGAACCGGAAGGATCCCTGCGGCTCCAATTGCAACATCTGTCACGCCGCGCCTCCAGGGCCGACCAAAGGTGTCAGAGATCACCACAGCTACCTCAACCCCGATCAATCCCTTGATGCCGTCGCGTATTCGCCGGGCAGACCGGTCCGGGTCAACGGGCAGCAGAGCTGCTTGGCCGCGAGCCACGTTCGACAGGTCAATTCCGGCGTTCGCACAGACAAAACCGTGACGAGTTTCGCTGATGATTAAGTCGCCGCGGCGCCGCAGGATTCGAACTGATTCCTGCTCGACTAACGGCTTGTGACTCAGTGGGTCATTGGGGTCGACCTGTGCCATGGCTCCCTCGGCTTTGGACACAATCTTTTGAGTGACCACGAGCACATCATGATGTTCAAGCTGGCCGCCAGACTCGGCCACTGCACCACAAATGAGAGCGGCAATGTCGCTCGCTCGAACAATCTCCGGAATGCCTTCCACGGGAATCAATTGGATTGGTTTCATCTCGGGTAGTTCCTCATCTACTGATGATGGCGTCAATGCAGCTTGTGGCCAACTCGGCAGCTGCAGCACGATCAGTCATGACGGTCGGTGCCACGATGCATCGCATACCCGCTGCCTCGACCTGATTCGCTAGGTGCGCATCGACAGTATCGATAACTAGCGTCGAGGCAAACTCGGCGTAATAGCGGGCAATGCCCACCACGGAGACTTCATGGCCGAGCTCTCGCAATAACCGATCAGCAGGCCCTTTTAGCGCTGCTCCTCCAACAATGGGGCTAATCGCAACGGTTCGCTCTCTTGCAGCCGTTACTGCTGCGCGGACTCCTTGCACTGCAAGAACAGGGTCAATGGAGACGATGGGGTTTGAGGGTGCAATACAGATGAGGTCGGCTCGGGCTAGCGAGGACAGCACATCGGGGCCAGGCTGTGCTGCGTCGGCCCCGGCAAAGCGAATCTGACTGACTGCTACCTCGTGGTGTTCGCGTACGAAGTATTCCTGAAAGCTCAGTTCTCGCTCATCTACGGTTCGCACTTCGGTGCTCAGAGCATCATCAGTCACTGGCAGGAGCTTGAGTTCGAGTCCCCATGTGTTGCAGATTTCGGCAGTGACCTGCGTCAAGGTGGCTCCAGCCCGGCGACGAGAGGTGCGGTACAGGTGAGTGCCAAGGTCACGGTCGCCTAGTGCAAACCATCCCGCTGCATCATTGCCGGCTGCATCGGTTTCTGAGATCCCGTTGCTCAGGGCGTAGCTGCGCACTTGCTCGATTGCCTGCCAAGTTTCGCCGACTAGCCCCCAGCCAGTTACCGGGTTGACTGCCTCAGCCAAGGTGTAGGTGATGGTGTCGATATCGGGACTCACCATCAGGCCGTGCAGAACTGTGTCGTCTCCCACGTTGACAATTGCGGTGACTTGGGACTGAGGTACCACTGCAATGAGGCCACGCAAAAACTTGGCAGCACCCACTCCACCTGCCAGAACTGCAACCTGAGTTGCCACAGGCAGTTAGCTAATCCCGCGGAGTTTGCCCGAGAGCAAGGCAAGGTCTGCATCGACCATCATTGTCACAAGATCCTCAAAGCCCACGGTTGGGGTCCAACCCAACACCTTTTCTGCCTTGGCCGGATCACCGACGAGAAGTTCAACCTCGGCCGGGCGGTAGAAGGCCTCGTCGATGACAACAAACTCCTCGTAGTCCAAGCCAAGGTGACCAAAAGCAACCTCACAGAACCTGCGGACAGACTGCGTGTCTCCCGTGGCTACCACGTAGTCGTCAGGGGTGTCTTGTTGCAGCATGAGCCACATTGCTCGAACGTAATCACCGGCGAATCCCCAGTCGCGTTTGGCCTCGAGATTGCCAAGTCGAAGTTCAGTAGCTTGCCCGAGCTTGATCTTGGCCACGGTGTTCGAGATCTTGCGGGTCACAAATTCAAGGCCTCGGCGGGGGGACTCGTGATTGAAGAGGATGCCGCTCGAGGCGTGCAGGTCGTAGCTCTCGCGGTAATTCACGGTGATCCAGTGGCCGTACATCTTTGCAACTCCATAGGGAGAGCGCGGGTAAAAAGGAGTGTCTTCAGACTGCGGAACCTCTACTACCTTGCCAAACATTTCAGAGGAAGAGGCCTGATAGAAGCGGATTCCAGGGTCTGCGATTCTGATGGCATCCATCAGGCGGGTCACGCCAAGACCAGTGACATCTCCGGTGAGCACTGGCTGGCTAAAGCTGGTTTGCACAAAGCTCTGAGCCGCCAGGTTGTAGACCTCATCCGGGCGGTGCGTGCGGAGCAGGTCAATCATGCTGGCCTGATCGAGCAGGTCGCCCGGCACGGTTGCGATCCGATCCTGAAGATGCGCAATGCGTTCAAAGGTCACCGTTGAGGAGCGGCGAACCATGCCGATGACCTCGTACCCCTCGTCAAGGAGGAGTTCAGCTAGGTAGGAACCGTCTTGGCCGGTGATGCCAGTTATAAGCGCGCGCTTTGTCATGGTGAGGATTTTACTCGGTCCCGATGCTGGGGTCTGTTAACTGAGTTGGCAAATTGCAAGCCTGTAGAGTGAAAGGTGCCGCTTCTTTCGACAGGCCAACTCTATGCAGTTACCAACACCAGATGACCCGTCCAAGATGAGTGCTCGGCCCCAAGCAACAGAAGTCGCTGCACTCGGCTTGCGCATTGCGATGCTCAGAATGGGTCTGGGGTTCACTCAGCAAGAGCTCGCAGAGCGCTTGGGAATCTCTCGTGTTGCAGTGTCCAACTTGGAGTCTGGTCGAAGCGTCCCTGGTGAACGAACTGTGACGCTGATGGCTGGACTCTTCCGAATGGAACCATTCGAACTTGTCGAAGGCACGGCCTACCCGCAGGCCAAAGTCGATCGTTTACCCCTCGTGACGGCAAAATACACCGAGGTGGAACTGCAGTTAGCACTACTTGAGCGAGACCTGCGTTGGTTGGAGTCTGCCCCTGCCGAGCTAGCAATTGAGGTGATTGAGGGGTGGCAAAAAGTGCTTCGCCTGCTCGCAGAATGCACAACAGACAGCCGGCAACTGCTCCTTCTTCGCCAAGCTCTCGATGCGTTACCTGGTACCTAGCTCCGGGCATTTTGCCTTGGCTTGTAGACGCTTACGCTTCCGCTTGTAACCGCTTACGCCGGTCGTTGAGCAAATCCTCGAGCGTCTGATCGAGGGGAATCTCTGGCTTCCATCCTGTATCGGCCAGAATTCGAGAACTGTCGCCGAGCAGAATGGGAATATCAACAGGCCTCTGAAGATCAGGGTCTGGTTCAAGCGTCATGGGAATCTGAGCCATCGAGATCAGGCGTTCAGCTAGATCTTGCACCGGGATCGCCGTTCCAGAGCACACGTTGTACACCTGACCAGCGTGACCCTTGTCGACCAACAAGCGGTAGGCGCGAACAACGTCGCGAACATCGGTGAAGTCCCGCTGTGGACTCAGGTTCCCCACGCGGACCACTGAATTGCCCTCTATCTCGTTCGCTGCAACCCGCGACGCGAGGGCGGGCGCTACAAATTTGTCAGTCTGTCCCGGGCCGAGATGATTAAAGGGTCGAGCCCGGACAACATGTTGCTCGTATCCTAAAAACGCCTGCAACGCCACGTAGTCAGCGGCCACTTTGGAAGCCGCGTAAGGGCTCACGGGCCGCAGAGCGAGATCTTCAGTTATTGGTAAGTCCGCGGCTGTGACCTTGCCGTAAATATCAGCGGAGCCGATGGTCAGGACCCGCTTGGTTCCGGCTTCTCTAGCTGCCCATAAAATATTGAGGGTGCCCTCTGCGTTAGCGCGAAAAGTAGCCTGTGGGGTCTGCCAAGAGCCTCCAACGTCGCTAGCGCCGGCTAGGTGATAGACAACCTCGGGCTGACAACGGCGAAACATCTCGAGTAACGCTGCGGCATCAAGAATATCGAGCCCGTCGGTGACCCGATCAGTAGCAGTCACTTCATCGCCGCATTCTTCAAGGTGGCGTTGAAGGTGAGCCCCGACAAAGCCACCCGC
This sequence comes from Bifidobacterium breve, assembly GCA_945901935.1. Taxonomy (GTDB): domain Bacteria; phylum Actinomycetota; class Acidimicrobiia; order Acidimicrobiales; family Microtrichaceae; genus IMCC26207. Next base: position 5,830 of record CAMDLX010000027.1, read on the forward strand.
ACCTGTTATGAGTGCCCTCATAGGTTCACCGGAGCAGGCTTAGGTGTCATTCGAATCTTCATCGCATGTCACTCTATGCGGGCGAACCGTCAAAGCATGCCTTCGCTTCATGTGTCGCAGGTTCGGCAATGCTCCGCGGTACGATCCATGTTCCCCGGATGAAGGACACGGTCATCCCACCCGAGACTCAAGAGCCCAACTCAGATCCTCTACCCGCTGCCGAAGAACCCGGAGCAGACACTGTCGACGACTCACTGCTGTCTGATCAGGTTGCACCGGTAGAGGAAGATGAATCTGAGGAGGCTGACCTTGACGAGAAGTGGGGCTTTGTTCAGCCAGAGCCACTGGTAGGCGTTGGCGCACCTCCTGTAGTGGCCGTAGTGATTACTTCGAACCCGGGCGATTACTTTGAGGATGCCCTTGAATCGATAGCAGCGCAGGAATACGAGAATCTCTCGGTTCTCGTTATCGATAATGGGAGTGAGCACGACCCGACGCCGCGAGTTGCAGAGATTTTGCCAACAGCATTTGTGAAGCGGAGAGAGCATGACCTGGGTTTCTCTGCCGCCGCAAACGAGGTATTGGTAGCAGTCGAAGGTGCAGCGTTCTACCTGCTCCTACACGACGATGTTCGCCTTCCCGATGGCGCAATCACTGCGTTGGTGACCGAGGCCTTTCGGTCAAACGCAGGAATAGTTGGCCCCAAGCTGGTCGACTGGGACGACCCGAAACAGCTCCGTTCGGTTGGTTACGCCGTGGATCCATTCGGGTTCTCTTCCTCGGTTTCTGAGCCTGGTGAGTTAGATCAGTCACAGCATGATCTGGCCCGTGAAGTCTTTGCTGTCTCCGACGCATGCATGTTGATTCGGGCCGATCTTTTCGCAACTCTGGGTGGGTTCAACGAACAGATTCCTTACTTCGGCGAAGACATCGATCTGTGTTGGAGAGCTCACGTTGCTGCAGCAACCGTGCACCTCTGCCCCTCGGTTGCGGTTGGCCATAGCGAAGACTTTGAACACCGACGCGGCTCTGAAGAGCGGTCAGAACGCCTAGCCCTTCGCCATGAGGCCAGGATGATGCTGAGCAACTACGAGTTGTTTCGATTGCTCTGGGTTATACCCGTGGCGATTGTGTACTCAGCAATCGATTTGCTTGCCTCGTTAGTTCTCGGGAGATTCAAACACGCGGGTGACATCACAGCATCTGTTGCGTGGAATCTTGGGAACGTCTTCACGCTGTTTTCTGCGCGCTCGCGGGTCAAGAAGACGCGTCGAACACATGACTCTGGCTACCTGCCCTTGATGCGTCAGGGAAGCTCCCGGCTGAAGGGAATCCTGCGCGGTCAAGACTCAAGCGAGAATCGCGTGCAGTCAGCCACGAACGCGAGTCGCGAGTACCTGCGAGATATGACTGCTGGCCCAAACCGCGCTGCTGTGGCCATCTTTGTTGTTGTGGCAGCCCTCATGGTGCTTGGTGCAAGAAACCTGATTTCTGGGCCGCTTCCGGTGTTCCGCGAGTTCATAGATGCCGGCAGCAGCGGCGGCCAACTGCTCTCGGAATGGTTCACGGGGTGGCGAAACGCTGGCCTTGGCGAGCCAGCGATTGCGCCAGGCCTAGTGCCCGGGCTTGGACTTGTCGGCACTGTTCTATTTGGGGCGATTGGACTGGCCCGCCGACTGATGATTCTGATGCCACTGCTCGTCGGCGCAATGGGGGCTTGGAAACTCTTCTTGGGCACGCACTCGACGCGTACTCGGGTAGCCGCCCTGCTTGCCTACGGCCTGAACCCCGTCGTGCTCAATGCCGTAGCAGAGGGTCGACTGCAAGCAGTCTGGGTGTACGCAGCGGCACCTTGGTTGCTGCGGCGGCTAGCAATGCAGGCTGGAATCAAGCCGTTTGACAGGCCGGAACTGCCACTACCTCCACGCTTGCGACAGCTTGCGGGAACTGCACTGATCTTTGCTCTTGTGGGATCTGTTACCCCGCTTGGAGCTCTCATTCTGGCGTTGAGCATGCTGGTACTAGCAGCAGTGTCCTCGCTCAGCCACCATGCCAAGCAGGCCCGCCGAATGGCAGCATCCACCCTTGGGGGCCTCATTCTGGCCATTCCCGTGCTTCTGCCCTGGCTACTCGCATCGGTACTCCGAGGTGATCTCGCATCTCTGACAGGTCTCTGGGCTACCAACAGCGCATCTCCCTCTGCAGCGCGCATTCTGACTGGGTCGGTTGGAGCAGTCACGGTGGGTCTGTTTGGTTGGGGCTTGGTCATTGCAGCCATGTACTGCCTGATTGCTGGCAGCAACTGGCGTCTTCGATGGGGTATTAGCGCATGGGTCCTCACCTTCGGGTCTTGGGTGGCCACGGTGGCACTTGCCAAATGGGGATTCTTGGGTGGTGCCGGGGCAGAACTCATCTTGATGCCCGCCGTTCTTGGTTTGTGTGTTGCCATTGCAATGGGTGTGCTGGCGTTCGAACACGACGTAGTTGGCTCAGACTTCGGGCTACCGCAGGTGCTCTCTGGAGTTGCAGTTGCGGCAGTGCTGATTGGTCTGGTCCCCATCGGTGTGGCTGCAGCCAACGGGCGCTGGTATCAGCCAGAAGGCGATTTCCGTAATCTGCTTGATGTCGTAGATGAGGGAACGAACTTCCGCAGCGTTTGGATTGGCGACCCGGATGTATTGCCCCTGTCTGGTTGGACACTCCAGGGCCAAGAGGGCCTAGCCATGGGTGTGAGCAGTGGCCTTGATCCGCTGATTACGCAGCGCTTCCGCCTTGACGGAGGGACAGGAGTGGCCACCCTGACTGAAGCAGTCGAGGCCGCGCTGAATGGGGAGACAAGTCGCCTCGGGCGTCTGCTGGCGCCCATGGGGATTCGCTACATCGTGGTCATCAACAGACCCGCACCCGAACCGTTTGCTTCTGCCGAAGTGCCGATGCCAATCCCCGCTTTGGCGGCATTGCGAGAGCAACTCGATCTTCGTGAAGTCGAGATCAATCCCGGAGTCGTGCTGTTCCAAACAGGTGCACCTTGGCCACTGCGATCAAATGTGAGCGATCTCAATTTGCCTTCAGATGGGGCCCCTACGTTGGAACAGCAATTGGGCAACGGTTGGGCCGCTCCACCTGCAGTGCTTGGGACCAACCCAGGTACCAAGTTCTCGGGAACCGTCCTGGGCGATCAACAGATTGCTCAGTCTGTGACCGCAGATCCCGGATGGCATATGAAGCAGGATTCCCAAGATGACGCTAAGAGGACAGATCTGTTTGGCTGGTCCCAGCAGTTCACGTCCGATGCAGGTGGATCCGTTACGTTGGCTTGGGTGACGCCGTTGAGTCTGCGTGCACTGCAGTTGTTGCAAGTACTGGGGCTACTTGGGCTGTTAGTGCTGGCTATTCGAAACCCCCGGATGTTTCCCAGATCTTCAAAGAGAGGCTCCGCGGAAATTGCTGGCCAGCGAGTAGTTGTAGGCCCCGATGGACTGCAACCGGAACAGACAACTGCTACCTCTGCAGCTAGCGCCCTGCGCAATACCGCAGATCTATCTCAGGATCCTGTTGCCGAATCGGCTGAGCACCTCAGCAGTGGTTCTGGTCCCGGCGAAGAAGGGGAGCAGGCATGAAGGTCTCGCGTTTGGTTCTGATCACTGTCGTCCTGCTTGGCATTGTGGGTTTGACAGCCTTCTGGGGCGGAAGCCCCGCCGTCCCTGTGGATGGTTCGATTGATGAGATCATCCCCGAGTCAGGTTCTGCACAAACCTTGTCCTCAACTTGGTATTGCGCAGCTGGCGGCCTTGGCGAGTCGGCAGCCTCCACCCATGAGGTCTTGTTAGCGAACCCTTCCAACGAGGTTGTTCCAGTCCGGTTGACGGCTTACAACGCTCAGGGTTTAGTGGGGGAGCCAAAGACAATTGCTTCGGTTGCCCAGCAGGTCACCCCCGTGGATGTGAACGCGGTTTTTGGCGGGAGCGAACTCTCGGTGATGGCCGAGTTCGATTCTGGAGCACTCGCAGTTCAGCATCGCATCACGACGGCAACCTCGGCAGATTCGGTTCCCTGCTCCACGACCTCGTCTGAGAGATGGTTCTTTCCTGCGCAGACCTCCGTACTGGGATCCTCGGCACTGCTTGTGCTGTTCAATCCCTTTTCTGCAGATGCCGGTGTCGACATCACTGCAGCAGTCGTAGATGGATTGCGTTCCCCCAAGGAGTGGGCGGGAATTGTTGTTCCAGCAGGAACCTCGCGGGTTATAGATCTTGGACAGTACGTGCAGCGACGTGATCAGTTTTCGGTGGCCGTCCAACTCCGAAACGGCAATCTCATAGCTGAGTCAGCCCAGAGCTTTGACATAGCTGCAGCTGGTGACGCGCCCGCCGAACGCGGCCTGCGCCTGCAACTTGGTGTTCCCGAGGCTCGCTCTGGCTGGACCTTTGCGGGTGGCTTTAAAGGGTCGGGGGTGAAAGAAGAACTCGTGGTGTACAACCCCGGCCGCCAGGTTGCCTCAGTGATTATTCAGGTCACGCCCTATGGCGGCGCAAGCGATCCACCTGAGCCATTCGAGTTGTCTGTGCCAGCCAAGCGATTCTTGGTTCTTGACCTAAGCGCCGAACAGAGGGTCCCCGACACGGGCTTTCATTCAATACGGGTCGAGACTTCGGCGAAGACCCCGGTAGTGACTGCTCGCACCACTCAACTTTTCGGACCGCCTACAGCGGCGGCTGAGCCTGCTGCTGGCTCTGCTGCCCCTGCAGTGGGAACCCGTCCGAATGAGACGCTCGGCGTGGCTATCGGCACTGCAACGCCTGTGTATGCGCGACGCTGGACCATGCCAGCAGTGCGCACCGGCCCCGAGCAGCAGCCGATGGTCCTTATTCACAATCCCACTGCGGGCATCGTCACGGTGGACCTGCAAGCACTAGCGGGTAAGGCTGCACCAATCGAGATCGCAACTGCTCTCGAGGTGGCAGCAGGAGACAGCCTGTATGTCCCCCTTGCGGTTCAACAACTCACTGGAGTGGCTGACTGGGTGGTCAGTCTCAGGGCAAGTGATTCTGTTGCTGTGGAACAGTTGCAGACCTTCGCTACACAAAATGATCTCTCCTTTGGCTCTGCTGTTCCGGTGCTCGCCAACCGCTGATTGTCCAGACCATGTCTGCTGCGGCACAATCTGTTGGTGGATCGCTTGTTGCCAGCTGTACTCCTTGCAGCTTTTATCATTGGTGTGGCACTGCTGCTGCAGCGCAAAAAGTCGGCAACCCCAACTGATGCCATCACTGAGCACCGTGCGCCAACTCATTTAGAGCGTTCGCAGTTTGACGCCCCCGAGCGTCCTTGGCTCGTAGCAGTCTTCACTGCATCCTCGTGTACTACCTGTGCCGAGGTCTGGGCCAAAGCTGCCGTGCTTGAGTCCGCCGAGGTAGCAGTCCAACAGGTTGAACTGAGTGAATCAGGAGACCTGCACGCGCAGTATGGAATCACAGCTGTGCCGATTGTTGCCCTCGCCGACGCGGATGGGGCCGTGCAGTCTTCGTTTCTTGGCCCCGTATCTGCCACACACCTGTGGGCGGGCTTGGCGGAACTACGCAACCCGGGCAGCGTCCCGCCCGGCTGCACCGACCACTAGGGCCAAACCGGTCTAGTTAGCTAGCACGAACTTGGCTAGCTAGGACATGGCTGGCTAGTTACGCCGTTTCTGAGCAGCAAGCCGTTTCTGGCTAGCTAGGCAGTTTCTGGTCCAACAGCACCTGGGTTCTGAAACCCAGTTGGCGGTGCCGGTGCAGTGGGTGCAGTGGGTGCAGTGGGTGTAGGGGATGCCGATGGTGTCGGCGAGGGCACTGGCGCTGAGGGAGCAGCGGAAACTGCTCCACTTACAGGGTTTTGGTTCTGCTCAGCACTCAAGTGCGCTGGGATTGGCGGGGGAGTAGTCGCTGACGGTGCAGTCGCAAGCGGCGGGGCCGGAGCCACCGCTGAGGCCTCTGCTGAGCCATTCATGGACAGAGTGATCAATCGGTTCACTTCGTGGCCAGAAATGGTCTCCTGCTCTAAAAGCCCACGAGCGATCAGATCGAGCGCATGGCGATGCTCTGTCATCAAGTCAGTGCAGCGCTCTTCGCCCTCGCGAAGCATTCGTTCCACCTCATCATCAATCAGGCGAGACGTATCTTCAGAGAACTCGCGCTGTTGGCCAAAGTCCTCTCCAAGAAACACTGGCGCTGAACCGCCCCAGGCTCGTGGCCCCACACGGTCGCTCATGCCGAACTCAGTCACCATGCGACGAGCCCGCTCAGTAGAAACCTGCAGGTCGTTGCTTGCTCCAGTGGAGCGGTGGTTGAAGACGAGTTTCTCTGCAACGCGGCCACCCATGGCAACCACAATCGACTCTTCTAGATATTCGCGAGAGTAAGAGTGGCGTTCTTCCTCCGGCAACTGCTGAGTGACTCCTAGAGCCATGCCCCGAGGGAGGATGGTCACCTTGTGGACTGGGTCTGCGTTGGGAAGCAAAGCTGCGCAGAGTGCGTGCCCGGCCTCGTGGTAGGCAGTGATTTCCTTCTCGCTGTCAGACAGCACCATTGACTCGCGACGCTGGCCCATCAGGACCCGGTCTCGGGCATCCTCAAAGTCATGCATCTCTACAATTTTTGCCCCACGGCGAACTGCAGTTAGGGCTGACTCGTTGACCAAGTTGGCCAAGTCCGCGCCCGACATGCCCGGGGTTCCGCGAGCAACGAGCGCCAAGTCCACTGAATCGCTCAACTTCTTGTGCTTGACGTGTACTTCAAGGATCGCCCTGCGGTCGTCAAGTTCTGGCAGGGGTACCACGACTTGCCGATCAAAGCGTCCGGGGCGAAGTAGCGCAGAATCCAAAATGTCTGGACGGTTGGTTGCGGCAATCATGACCACACCATCGGTTCCTTCAAACCCGTCCATCTCGGAGAGCATCTGATTGAGGGTCTGCTCACGCTCGTCGTGGCCACCGCCCATACCAGCGCCGCGCTTACGGCCTACAGAGTCGATCTCGTCAATAAAGATGATGGCTCGACCGTGCTTACGAGCAGATTCGAACAGGTCACGAACTCGTGATGCTCCAACGCCGACAAACATCTCCATAAAGTCTGAACCGGAAACTGAGAGGAATGGCACGCCTGCCTCGCCAGCAACGGCGCGGGCAATAAGCGTCTTTCCTGTTCCTGGAGGGCCGACAAGCAGAACGCCCTTGGGAATGCGTGCGCCAATCTCTAGGAACCGCTCGGGTTCTTGCAAGAAGTCCACAACTTCGCGGATCTCTCGCTTTACCCCTTCATAGCCAGCAACATCGGCAAACAGTGTTGCTGGCCGTTCTGTTGAGTAGGTCTTAGCTCGGCTGCGACCAATGGACATGATGCCGCCCATTTGCCCCTGAGCACGACGCTGCATCCAGACAAAGAAGCCAATGATCAAGAGGATTGGAAGCATCAACGGGATGATCTGCATCAAGAATCCGGCAGTTGGAGTGTCGAACTCCACGGCCACGTCTTTTTCGTCCATGAGAATCAGCAGTTCCGGTGGCGGGTCTGTTGGACCCGTCGTGGTAAAGGTCTCGCCACTCTTCATCTCGCCGGTGATGGTTGCATCCACGTTGTTCCAAGTGACGCTCTTGACGTTTCCGTCTTGGATCTCTTGGGTGAACTTGGTGTACGGGATGGGCTCGGTCTTCTTAGCGGACAGCTGCAAGGCGCTGATGACCACAAGGCCAACCACGAGCACGAGTACCCAAACCAGCCAAGAAGGAAGGTTGTTGGTGCGTCCAGTTGAACCTCCGGAACCGCCAGACCCCGATGGTGAAGTTTTATTTTGCTCAGCAGGCATACCCCTAGCCTAGAAGGAGTTGAGACGTTCTCCCTAGCGTGATTCGAAAGACTCTGAGAATGCTCTGGTGTTTTGGTAATTGTTTTGGCCAATACTGCTCAAGCATCCGCAGTTTTGAGCGCTTGCAGCAGTACGTTCTGCCTTCGTGAGCCGGAGCTGCGCCAAACCAACTTGTTCCCGTCGAGCCGTTGCGACGATGTCCTACGCCTATGCCGAAGGCGTTGTGTGGTTAGAACCACTTCGACCTGAGTCGCATCCCATGGTTCATGATCTGTGCGCACAACACGCTGCCAGCGTTCGTGTGCCGCAGGGTTGGGAACTGCGCGATGAGTTTGAAGCGGCCGAGGCTGCCGATCAGGTCCCGGCCGCCACTTCCTCTCAAGCGTTTTCAGAGTACAGAGGTCCTGAGCAACTCGATTTGATCGGCGCCTGAGTCAGGTATCCTCCGCACTTATGCAGCGAGAATCCAGCAGGGTGTTGTGATCGAGTTCAACCAAAACGACCTGCCCGCACAGGATGAAGAGCTTCGCTGGGGCCTTGGTGATGTCGCTATCGGGATATTCGCCAGCCTGTTTCTCTCTGTGCTCATCGGGGGAACGATCATGGCCTTGGCAGGCTGGGGTTCGTCTGCGGATACCCCCATTTGGGGTCTTGCACTGCTGCAAATTCCGCTCTGGGCTGGCTACCTAGGAGCGGTTGTCTTTGCTGGCTCCAAAGGCCGAGGGGTCTTTACGGACTTTGGTCTGCGAATGCGCGCCTTAGATGCCCCGCTCGGCCTAGCGCTCGGTATTTTCTGTCAACTCTTGGTGCTGCCGCTTCTGTACGCTCCCATTTTCTTTCTGACGGGCACTGACAAAGAAGCGCTGTCGCGTCCTGCGGAACAGCTTGCGGAAGGAGCTGATGGCACCTTTAGTTGGCTGCTTTTCGCTCTGCTGGTAGGAATTTTGGCCCCAGTCGTTGAGGAACTGTTCTACCGCGGGCTCCTTTTGAAAGCCCTTGAGAAGCGCCGAATGCCTGTCTGGGCAGCTGATCTTGTGGCCAAGTTGCTCTCGAGTCGTGGTGGTTTATTCTCACACCTTGAGAACCGCCGAATGCCTGTCTGGGCAGCCGTTCTTGTGAGCTCAATCATCTTTGCTGGCATGCACATGCAGACGCTGCAATTTCCTGGACTGCTGCTCGTTGGTCTGGTGGCAGGAACCCTTGCTGCGATAACTGGCCGCTTGGGGCCATCCATCTGGCTGCATATTGGCTTCAACATGACAACCGTTGTGGCGCTGTTCATGGCAATGCGCTCATAAAATATTTCGGAACTACTCAACAACGAGTTGCAGCTGCCGAATGGTGAAGAGTCCGAAACGAGATGTCCGGATGGGTGCCTAGGCTTACTGAGTAAAAACCTAGGTGACTGACAACATGGAACTGCTGGGAGCACCCGAATGAGCACTACCGAATGCAATCACGAACAAGTTGAAATCGCCTTGACCATTGATGGGGCCAAGCTCTTCATGAAGTCCTGCTCGATCTGTGACGTCCGAAGCTGGCGCCGAGACGGTGAAGCAGTTGAACTTGACGGGCTTCTGCATGACATCAGTGAGGTTCCGACTCGCTACCGGCGTACCCTGTCGGCCTAAGCGTCTCTTTGCCTGCTTTCCGTAGCGGCGGGTTCTGAGAAGCGTTCAGGAAACTCGTGCCGGCTGTCACAGCCCGGCACTCAGTTCGTGTCAGGATGAGTTATGGATGAGATGCCCGAAGCCGGGTCAGAACCGGTCGGTGGAGAAGTTGATGCTGACTCAGCAATGACTCAGGACTCTTCAGAAGAAGTGTTCTCAGATGTCATGATCGAAACTGATCCGGTAGGAGGGGCTGAACCCTCTATTGATATCGATGATCCAGAGAACTCCGGGGCGAACCTTGCCAAATGGGTGTCTTGGGGGATTGTCGCAACCTGTTGCGCGATCGTGTTCATCTCGCTGGATCCGCTGTTGATCTTTCAAAACACCACTGCCACCGGCGGCGATATGGGTGCCCACGTCTGGGGGCCTCGGTTTCTTTCTGATCACCTTCTGCCTCAGTTCCGGGTATCGGGCTGGACCCAGGACTGGTATGCAGGGTTTCCCGCCTACGTCTTTTATATGGTGGTGCCCTCGCTGTTCGTGCTCTGGCTCTCTTATGGGCCGCCAATCTGGCTGAGTCCAATCCTGCTGGCGCTTCTGGCCTTCGGCGTGTGGAAGCTGAAGCCGCGTCTACCCGATGCATGGATGCGAACTGCTATGTGGATCGCCACGGTATTCATCGCAGTTCTGCTCGTGCCGATTCCGTACAACATTGCGTTCAAGTTGGTCACGATTTCTGGCATGGTCACGCTTCCCATCGCTGGGTATTGTCTGGCTAAAGCGGCTCGAGTTCCCTTCCCAGGACCGCCACTCGTGGCGATGGCAACGCTCGGGTTTATCTACGACAAGGGATTCACCATCCTTGGCGGAAACGGAGCGTCGACTCTGGCCGGGGAGTTCGCGTTCTCGGTGTCGCTGACCCTGGCAGTGCTCTACCTGGCAGTGATCTTCAAGGGCGTTCGAACGGGCCGCGACCGTGCGCTCGGGGCCACCTTGTTGGCTCTGACGATTCTGTGTCACTTGATCCCTGCCATTTTCGCGGGGATCGCAACGATTCTTATTCTGTTGTTCCTACGTCGAGAAGACCGCACGCCATGGTGGGATGCAAACCGGGTGGGTCGCTGGGTGGCAGGAGTGCTCGTCGGACTCACGCTGTTCACGCTCATCTCAGATGCCAAGCTTGTAGGTCTCAATCAACTCCGTGCGTTGCCAGGAGCCTCAGTTTGGTTCCCCTCGCAATGGTGGTTTCCTGGACTCGCCACATTTGCTGCACTTGCCCTCTTCACTGGCTTTGAGCCGCGAGTGCTTCCATGGTTGAAGCAGCGCCGAGCCTGGATCCCTGCCGGAATCGCAGTTGTCCTGGCAGGGTTGATGCTCATTCGCTGGTCTAGCTGGTGGGCCCTTGCACTTGTTCTTCTTGCTCTGGCACTTGCTGTCTTCGCTGGGATTGATACCCGACTCGGCAAGTGGATTCTCTTAGTCGGACCTGTGGGCGGTCTGTTGACGGGGTTCTGGTCCCTGCCCTTCTTGGGCAACAGCACCTACATGAATGACATGGGCTGGGAGAAGTACACCAAGTACTCCGATTACCTCTTGGCCGTGCCAGAGCTTGATTCGGGGGGCATGCCTTACCGGAACTTGGTATTTGCCCTTGCTGGTCTTGGGCTGTTGTTAGCGCTGATTCAGCGGGTTCGCTTCGGATGGTTTTTGGGCCTAACGATCCTCGTTCTTGCATGGACGTTCCGGTACTTCCCCCAGTACCGGCTCTGGAATGCAAGGCTGCTGCCATTTTACTATTTGGCGTTCTACTTGCTTGCAGGCCTTGCGCTAGCCCTGATCATCCGGTCGATTTCGCTGGCTGTTCAAGACATGACGCATCGTCGAGAAGAGCCAGTCATGGTTGCAGTCATTGGCACCTCCGTGGTCGTTGTGATCTTCATCTTCGGTCTGCTTGGAGCATTTCGGGTGCTGCCAGGTGGTGCGCTCGTGGCCGACCCCGATCGCCCTACGGCCACGGTGTACCGCTGGGGAGGAATTAATTTTCAAACCGCAATCGTCAACGATTGGGCAAGATGGAACTACGCCGGACTTGAAGGCAAAGATGCGTACCCCGAGTTCATCGGCATCATGAACATGATGAAGGACGTCTCGGCCGAGAATGGCTGTGGTAGGGCATTTTGGGAGTACGACAGCGGACTGAATCGCCATGGAACCACTATGGCGCTCATGCTCCTGCCGTATTTCACCGATGGCTGCGTGGGGTCGATGGAGGGGCTGTACTTCGAAGCATCCTCTACCACTCCGTTCCATTTCCTGACCCAATCGGAACTCTCTACTGCACCCTCGCGGGCGCAACGAGAACTGCCCTATAACAGCTTCAACATTCAAGAGGGTGTTTCGCACCTGCAGTTACTCGGTGTCAAGTACTACATGGCCACAACTGCATCAGCTATCGAGGCGGCAAAGACTGAACCGCGGCTGACTCAAGTAGCAAACGAGACCTTCACGTATTCGGACACAGCCGGCACTCCACAAACGACCAACTGGGCAGTCTTCGAGGTTGCCGATTCAGAGCTTGTGGTACCGCTCGAGAATGACCCTGTTGTGGTGACCGATGCAGATGATCACATCGACGGCTGGGTGTACTCCAAAGAGCGGCTACCGCCAACGGAGGCACAGCTCGAGGCAGGCATTCCGGGATCGAAAGCCGCAGGGCCCGCTGTGACTTGGTTCAACGATCCAACAAAGTGGGACGTGCTTCTGGCAACTTCGGGGCCCGAGGACTGGCCGCGGGCGACTGCAGCGGATGCCTCCTCTGAGAAACAGCCGAATCCTCCCAGCAAAGTCAGCAACATTGTCACGACTCAGGACTCGATCGAGTTCGACGTAGACAAAGTCGGCGTGCCAGTGCTCGTCAAGATTTCGTACTTCCCGAATTGGCATGCAAGTGGTGCAGAAGGCCCGTACCGGGTCAGCCCGAATTTCATGGTCGTGGTACCTACTGAGAAGCACGTGTCCATGGGTTACGGGTACAGCAAGTACGACATCCTCGGATGGCTTGCAACCATTATTGGTTTGGTTGGCCTTGGTGGACTTGCCGCACTCGATCATGGTCGAAGGCTCCGAGACGAGGGTGAACCCAGTGAGGAATCCAGCGAACTCTCAGCGGAGCCATGATCCTCGTATGACCCACGCGACCTCAGTGTCACCGACCTAAGGCGAATCAGGATGGATCTGCTTCGCCGCTTTGCCCTTGTGGGGCTGATCGCAACTGCTGTTGATGTCATTGCGCTGCTAGTTCTGCGCGAGCAGGTCGGCCTGCAGATCTGGATTGCAGACTCCCTGGCAGTTGCCCTCGCTACAGCTGTGTCCTGGGTGCTGCATGGTCTGGTGTCCTTTCCCGATGATCCCGCGAGGCGCTGGTACAACCGACCGGCGCAGTATGTAAGGGCGTCAGCAGTTTCACTACTCGCCGATGTGTTCGTGCTGTCGCTGCTTTACGAACTTTTGCGACCCGAATGGTGGGGTGCGCTCTTAGTGATCAAGCTGCCCGCCTTGATGGTCGCCTTCATCTTGCGCCTCGTGATGTACAGGGAGGCCATGTTTGTCACAGTCCGCCAGGATCAGCAGGTGCCGAACCCTCGAACTGCTGCAGCGGGTCAGGTGCGACTCTCGGTAGTCGTTCCCGCGTACGGAGAGGCTGACCGGATTGCTGACTCGGTTCAGAGAATCCGGTCAGCGCTGTCCTCTGTACAGAGTGACGGTGGTCTGCAGATCGTGGTCGTAGACGATGGGTCATCTGACGCCACCGCAGCCGAAGCCGAGCGGGCAGGAGCGGACCTAGTTCTCAAGCAAGAGGTCAACGCTGGCAAGGGCTCCGCTGTTCGCGCTGGGATGCTGGCCGCAACTGGCCGCGTAGTTGCGTTCACTGATGCAGACCTCTCATACGCTCCCGATCAGCTTCTGCTCCTGCTCGACGGTGTAGAGCAAGGCTGGGACGTAGTCGTCGGCAGTAGGCAGCACGTTGAAACGCAGACTGTCGTGAGAGCGGGCCGAATTCGAGAGGTGGGTGGCCGCATTATCAATGTGTTGACAGGGTTAGTCCTGCTCGGCCGCTACCGAGACACACAATGCGGACTCAAGGCCATGCGTGCCGATGTGGGCCGCCTGATTTTCTCTCATGCCAAGATCGACGGGTTTGCTTTCGATGTCGAGGTCTTTGCGCTTGTGGAGCGGTACCGACTTACCCTGCATGAGGTCCCGGTTGAAGTGCAAAATTCGGAGCGTTCCACCGTGAACGTGGCACGAGATGCCTTTCGTTTGATTCGCGACCTGTTTCGAATTCGCCGTTGGGGTCGTCTAGGCCAGTACGAGGTTGACCCCGCAGAATTCCCGCAAGCAGGGTCTCAGGCCTAGCTGTTCAGACAACTTTGCCGTAGTGGGGGAGTTGTTTTCGTGCCAGTTGTCCATGTGCGAGTTGGTCAAGTGTCAGTTGTTCTGACAACTAGGCTGACACCTCGTGAGCACCCTCGAAAATATCTTTAAGGCCTATGACGTTCGCGGACTTGTTCCGGAACAATTCGACTCCGAGATTGCTCATGCAATCGGCCTTGGTTTTGCCAAGTTCGTGCTGGAGGACTCCTCTCCCGAGGAGCGGCCCACCAAGGTTCTCGTTGCCCGAGACATGAGGCCTTCGGGGGTTGAACTCGTGGCTGAGTTTGCTCGCGGCGTGCAGAGTCAAGGTCTTGATGTTGTCGACCTAGGTTTGGGCTCGACTGACTTGTTGTACTTTGCCGCTGGCAGCCTCAATACCCCAGGTGCGATGTTTACGGCCTCGCATAATCCTGCACAGTACAACGGCATCAAGTTCTGCAGGTCGGGTGCCCGACCAGTTGGTGAGGACTCCGGCCTCAGCCAAATCCGCTCCGTTGCAGAGCAGGAACTGAACACTCCGAGCGAGTCGAGCGCTGCGCCTGGTTCCATTACCCAGCAGGACCTCCTTGCGGCTTTCGCAGATCATGTTCGTTCCTTCGTGGATACCAGCGTGCTGGCCCCGCTCAAGATCGTCGCAGATACTGCAAACGGCATGGGTGGACTCATCGTGCCGGCGGTTTTTGAGCCGCTTCCGTTCAATGTTGAGATCATGTACGGCGAACTTGACGGAACCTTCCCAAATCACCCGGCCGATCCCATTCAGCCCGAGAATCAAGCCGACTTGCGCGCTCGGGTGCTCGAGGTCGGAGCCGATATTGGCTTGGCCTTTGATGGCGACGCAGACCGAGTGTTCCTAGTGGACGAAAAGGGTGAGGGCCTGTCGGGATCGACGACAACAGCCATCATCGCCGCCGGAATTTTGGATCGCAACCCAGGCGAAACCGTGATTCACAACTTGATCTGCTCAAAGACTGTGCCCGAGGTTGTTGTTGAACACGGCGGAACTCCCATCCGCACTCGAGTCGGGCATTCATTCATTAAAGAGGTCATGGCAGAGACCGGAGCGATCTTTGGTGGAGAGCACTCGGCGCATTACTACTTCAGAGATAACTTCCGGGCGGACTCGGGAAT
The DNA here is from genome assembly GCA_945901935.1 of Bifidobacterium breve. Lineage (GTDB taxonomy): Bacteria > Actinomycetota > Acidimicrobiia > Acidimicrobiales > Microtrichaceae > IMCC26207. The sequence goes on from CAMDLX010000027.1 coordinate 20,850, forward strand.
CATCGCTGCCATGGTTGTCTTAGAACAACTGTCCGTGTCCGGTCAGACCTTGTCGCAACTGCGAGCGCCATTCGAACGGTATGGGGACTCAGGCGAGATCAACACCAAGGTGTCCGACACCGATCAGGTCATTGAAAAGGTTGCGAAGCACTACGAATCGGCTGAGCAGGACCGAATGGATGGCCTAACTGTTGATTGTGGTGACTGGTGGTTCAACCTTCGGGCATCCAATACCGAGCCGCTCCTTCGCCTGAATCTCGAGGCAGCCGATGCTGAGGCCTGCGCCGCCCGTGTAGCTGAAGTGCAACAAGTAATGGCCGACTGAGCCTGTCGCACCTACTGTATTAGGGCGCTCTGGTTGACCCTACATCTGCCAAGCTTCCATCCCATGAACTGAATTGCAACGTGTTAGGAGCACCTATGAGTACTGCTGAACAGCTTGATCCACGATTACTAGAGATCCTTGCGTGCCCACAAGACAAGGGGCCGCTGTTGTATTTCGCAGATGAGCAACTGCTCTTTAACCCCCGCCTCAATCAGAGTTACGCCGTGCGTGACGGCATTCCGGTCATGTTGATCGACCAGGCCTCTTCTGTTGATAAGGCAGAGGCAGACCGCCTTGCAGCCAAGGCCAAATCAGAGGGCATTCAGCCAACCTTCAGCGAGTAGTCATGTCGAGCGGTGACGCTCCGGCAGGTTGTGGTTGCGGCTCGCGTCGCTCAGGTGTCAGGAAGCAGTTCTCATGATCGAAGCAGTTGACAGTCTCGGAATGCTTCAGGCCGCCTACGCGATGCCTGAGCAATGTGCCGATGCTGTTGAGCGCACGGACTCAGTTGCTGGTTTGCCCCCTGCCGAAGGGATTTCCTCCGTGCTGATCTTGGGGATGGGTAGCAGCGGGCTAGCCGGTGACGTTGCATCCGCAGTTGCTGGAGCAAGTTGTCCAGTTCCAATTCTGGTTTCGAAAAACTATGAGTGCCCTGAGTTTGTAGGGCCTGACACCTTGGTCCTAGCGGTGTCCTTCTCAGGTTCTACGCACGAGACGATCGACGCTGTCCATCAGGCTGTTGGGTCCGGTGCGCGACTCGTTGCAGTGACTGCCGGTGGCCATCTTGAGCGAATCGCGCACGAGTGGGGAGCGCCCGTCGTCTCTTTGGATTCGACCATACCGAGCTCGAGGGCTGCGGTTGGGGCACTGTCGGTCCCACTGCTGTTGGTATTGGAGCGCCTTGGTTTGTTTGATGGGGCCTCTGCACAAGTGGGCGCCATGATTGCTCAGGTCGCCAAGCGACGTGATGAGCTGGTCCTTGATGGCAATGCAGCACTCAGGCTGGCTCAGCGAATCGGCCGAACACTGCCGATTGTGTATGGGGGTGGCACTGTTGGAGAAGTAGCAGCCTGGCGCTGGAAAGGGCAGTTCAACGAGAACCCAAAGGTGGCCTCGTTTGCGAACCGCATTCCCGAACTCACGCACAATGAAATCTGCGGATGGGCTCAGCACGGTGACGTCACCCGCCAGGTCTTCTCAATGCTGCTGTTGCGACACGATTTTGAACATCCTCAAGTTCAGCAGCGCTTTGACTTAGTGGCCGAGATCTGTGAGGAAATTGTCTCGGGCGTGTACTCGGTTTCTGCTCAGGGCGAAGGCCGCTTGGCTCAACTCTTTGACCTGATGCTCTTCGGTGATCTCGTCACGCTGCACATGGCTGCTCGCGAGGGAGTCGATCCCGGGCCTGTGCCGGCCTTGGACGAGATCAAAACCCGCCTCCGCTAACTCCGAGGTTCCAACAGGCCCAAGCCTCCGCCCAAAAAGCGCATTGGCGCCGGTTAGCTACGGATTCCGTAGGTAACCGGCGCCAATGTAGAAAGCGGCTGGTGGTGAAGCCGAATTCAGCTTGGGCAACCATCCTCAAGGATGATTGGCGGCAATCCGGCGCTAGCTGAGCCACATGGGTCGGTACTAAAGGCGTACCACTTGCCATTCTTGGACTCAAGGATGAACTTGGTGCTGCCATCGCTCAAGGTCCCAGCGGCGTAACCCCCGAAGCAAACGTAGCTTCCGATTGTTTCACCTTCGGCGGGCAGAGCAGTCAGAAGTGCTGTGGCGGTGCAGGGAGCGCTTCCGCCTGTTGCCGCAGTGGTCGTGGTCGCAGAAGTCGTGGTGGTGGTTGATGCCACGCAGACAGTCTTGCCCTCGGCGGCGGCCTTCTTGAGCGCTGCGTCGGTGGCTGGGCCGTATTGTCCGTCAGCTTTGATGCCATCAGCGGTTTGAAAAGCCAGAATCGCAGCATCCGTGCGAGGGCCGAATTTGCCGTCAACTGCTCCAGGATGGCAACCCACGGCATTCAGATCCTGTTGAACTTCTTTGTCGAACCGCACAGTTTCAGCGGCTTTCGCAGCAGCTTCGGCGGCAGCATCGACCGTTGTGGTTGTTTCCACTGTTGTAGTTGTTGTAGTGGTCGTGTCAGCAGACTCGTTTGATGAGCACGCAACGGCGCTCAGCATCAGGGCAGCGATAGCCATTGCAACTAGGGGGGATTTCTTCATAGTCAAGGTGTACTCCATCGTGTTGTGAACTCAATTAGCCCACAGTTTTGCACCCGGATCAGAATAACTTGGTGACCCCAGCGATCATTGGCGCCGGTAAGCTACGGAATCCGTCGTTTACCGGCGCCAATGGGTAAGGGCGCGGGGAACTAGGACCGGCGGCTGGGGACGCACTACCATGCATGTCTTGCCATGGCTGCATGTACCAGGAGTCAGACGACCCCAGCCTGAAGCATCTACCCGCTTCGATGCGCGCGCCCATTTCACAGACTTGGACTATGCGCGCAGAAGGAATGAAAAATGAGTTTCACTGATTTCAAAGTTGCAGACCTGTCTCTCGCCTCCTTGGGCCGCAAGCAGATGGACCTAGCCGAGGTAGAGATGCCTGGCTTGATGGCCATTCGAGCCGAGTACTCCGACGCTCAACCTCTAGCAGGAGCGCGGATCACCGGTTCCTTGCATATGACAGTTCAAACCGCTGTCCTCATCGAGACTCTGACTGCGCTCGGCGCCGATGTCCGTTGGTGCAGCTGCAACATCTTCTCAACTCAAGACGAGGCCGCAGCCGCAGTGGTGCTCGGCCCGCAGGGAAGCATTGACAACCCTCAGGGTGTGCCCGTGTTCGCATGGAAGGGCGAGACGCTCGAGGAGTACTGGTGGTGTACCGAGCAGGTCCTCAACTGGCCAGCGGACGCAGAGGGCAACACTGGACCAAACATGATTCTTGACGATGGCGGCGACGCCACGCTCTTGGTGCACAAGGGGACCGAGTATGAAGCAGCGGGAGAAGTTCCTGCAGATTCCGATTCTGACTCCGATGAATGGAAGGTTGTCCTTGACACCCTTCGCCGCACATTGACTGAGGATGCTTCTCGCTGGACCAAGATCGGTGCAGGCATCAAGGGTGTCACTGAGGAAACCACCACTGGTGTGCATCGCCTCTACCAAATGTTCGAGGCTGGGCAGTTGCTGTTCCCCGCTATCAATGTCAATGACTCAACCACGAAGTCAAAGTTTGACAA
>CAMDLX010000028.1 GCA_945901935.1 Bifidobacterium breve
CAATTTGGTCTATCGGAGACGGCGAAAGGGTTTATTGCCGGCCTGCTCCGACATGCTGCAGAAATCACCGCCGTTACAAACCAGTTGGTCAACTCCTATAAGCGCCTAGTCGCTGGGTACGAGGCTCCCGTCCATATTTCTTGGGCCAGGAACAACCGCTCGGCTCTCGTGCGGGTTCCTGTCCCGAAACGGGGCAAAGAAGCCCAAGGGACTCGACTGGAATACCGCGCGCTCGACCCAGCGGTCAACCCATACTTGGCCTTCTCTGTGCTTTTAGCCGCAGGCCTCAAGGGAGTGAAAGAGGGGTACGAGCTTCCCGAGGAAGCAGCAATCAACCTGTTCGACTCCTCCGAGGTTGACCGGAGAGTGAGCGACGCAGGGCTGCTTCCCACGAACTTGTCAACAGCTTTGGACGTGATGGAAAGCTCGGAACTTGTGCGTGAGGCGCTCGGTGAACACATCTTTGAGTGGTTCTTGCGAAACAAGCGGGCCGAGTGGGCCGAGTACCGAACACACGTGAGCAGTTTCGAACTCAAGCGCTACTTGAAGTTCTGGTAGGCCAAAGATGCAACCACTTTTAGTTTGGCCCGATCCCCCTCCACCTGACTTGGTGCGCGTGCTCGATATGGCAGGTCTTGCTTGGACTGCCGTGGCAGATGAGAATGCTGCGCGGTCGGGGGTCTGGGCTGGCGCGATTGTTGCTGCCGATGAGCAAGGGGCGGCTGGATTTTCCATGGCAAGAGCCCTGCGTCGGGGCGATATTGGTGTCGCACCGTTGTTGTTGCTCATCAGAGGAACCCAGCTAGCCGATCTTGATGGACGACACGATACGTTCGACGATTTCTGCGTGACTCCGTTCCACCCAGCCGAGGTTGAAGCACGGATCCGCCACCTTCTGGCCTCTGAACCAGGCCTCGAAACCGGACCTGAAATAGTGCAGTACGAATCACTGCTACTCAACTTGGAGACCTACCAAGCATCGATCAACAATCGTCCGCTCGACCTGACCTACATGGAGTACGAGCTACTCAAATTCTTGTCTTCGAACCCTGGCAGGGTGTTCACCCGAGAGACCCTGCTCTCACGAGTTTGGGGATATGAGTATTACGGCGGGGCTCGCACGGTAGATGTTCACATCAGGCGCTTGCGAGCAAAGCTCGGCGAGGAGTTCGCTGGGTTGATCCAAACGGTGCGCTCAGTGGGCTACAAGTTCGGCGAATCCCGTTGGTCAGTCTGAGGCCTCGGTCTTGCGACTCAGGGAGTTACTGATTCAGCTCGATCAGTTCGCTGCCCTCGTTCATGTACTCGCCCTCTTTGGTGAGCGAGTGACCTAGGAGCACCGAGAGCACTGCACCGATCACAAAGAACGAGATCGGAAATGCAATTACCAGGGTCAACACAATGAGGATTGGTCCAAGCATGTGAAGAGTCTGCCTCAGGTACCGGTGTAAACCCAAGCTTCAATTTCGACGAGCGCACCAAAGGGCAAACCCTCAACCGCAATTGCCGAGCGGGCCGGCCGATGCTCACCAAAGAAGGCCGTATAGGCCTCATTCAGCGCGCCGTAATCGGCCATGTCGGTCAAGAAGACTGTGGTCTTCGCAATTTGATCCACTGACAACTCATGCGTTTGCAGGAGCAGATCAAGATTGACAAACAGCTGTTGAGTTTGAGCAGCAAACCCCTCGGCAAGGCCATCGGGAGTCATGCCGAGCTGTCCCGAGATACAGCACCAGTCCCCTGCTCGAAACACGGGTGAATACGGTGGTCCTGCCATGACATCACCCTAGCCAGTTGAGCCAGCCTGAGACAGCACCGCGATTTCATGCAAGAACTCCGCAGTATGACTGTGACCCCTACGTGAGAGGCAAGTACCGTTGCACACTGTGAAGGACTTTGTTTCAGACTCCGAGAACCAGCCCAACCACCCCAGAGCAATTGATCGGCGTCGGGTTCTCTTGGGAGGGCTGGGGGGCGTTGGTCTAGTCGCTGGTGCGGCGCTCAGTTCGGCCTGCAGCAGCGGAGCGACAGATACCACCTCAGAAGGCGTTGACCCAGGACCGAAGGAAACACTGACCGCACTGTTTCCTCGCAACATTGCCTACCTAGCATCGGGGGTGCCGTCTCGACTCGTGTACACGATCACCGATGCCGAAGGGGTTCCCGCATTAGAACTGCCGGGTCCAATGACCTTTGCCGTAGAGCGAGATGGCGTTTCACTTGGCGATCCTGTCAAGGTTGAGCCGCGCAGCGATGGGGTGCCTCGCCCCTACTTACCTCTGTACTTCACCTTCCCGGCCCCAGGGTTGTACGACATCTTTGCGAGTCGTGGCAAGACTCGACTGAACAGTCAAGTGATTGTTTCTCCAGCCTCAGAAGTAGAAAGCCCGCAGGTCAACAGCGTGTTGCCTCCGGCCAATACACCCACCACCACGATGTCCTTTGACGTGGACCCGATTTGTACTCGGGTGCCACGCTGTCCGTTTCATGAGTTTGACCTACCCCTAGCCCTTGGCACCGGCCGCCCAATCGTGGTGCTCCTAGCAACCCCGGCTTACTGCCAAACGGCTGCCTGCGGTCCGATTCTTGACCTCCTCGTTGAAGAAGCAGCACTGCTTCCGCCAGAGGTAATCGTGATCCACTCAGAGGTGTATCAGAATCCAAAAATGGTTCGCGAACTGAGCGAGGCAGCGCTCGCGCCGCTACCACTGGCCTACAAGTTGGGCTTTGAACCCAGTTTGTTTGTGACCAACGCTGCAAATGTCATCCAAGTTCGCGGAGACATCGCCGTTGATCGCGGCGAGATGGCTCAGATGCTCGCTCTAGCTAAATGATTGGCCGCAGCCGCAGGTGCGCTCAGCATTTGGGTTCGTGATTGCAAAGCCCGACTGATCAAGGCCGTCTTTATAATCAAGAGTTGCGCCCGTCAGGAGTTGCGCACTTGAGGGATCAACGATGACGCGCACGCCACCCTTCTCTACGGTGAGGTCATCGCTGGCCACATCGCTATCGAAGAACATCTCGTAAGAGAATCCGGAGCAGCCACCAGGGCGAACGGCAACGCGAAGAGCGAGGGCGTCATCGCCTTCGGCTGTGATGAGCTGCTTGACTTTGTCGGCTGCAGTATCGGTAAGGGTAATCATGGCTGGTTCCTCCACAGATGCGGACGTACAGAACGCCTACGAGTGATTGGTCAAACCCTATTCTACCGGAGTTTGCCGTTTAAAAGATAGCGAGAGATCAAATGGCCTATCTTGGAAGGGCGAAAACTCTCGCAAACCCAACCCATGGAGACGATATGTCCGATAATGCAACGTACATTGCCTACGCAGCCGCCTATGACGACCCCGACATGGCCCTTGCAGATTTCGCAACACTCAAAGAAGCTGGCCTGCGCCACATCACCGCCGCCCTCGTGCGCAAGGACGAAAAAGGTCGAGTCCATGTGCACGAAAAGACCTATGCCGGCAAGGCTGCAGGTACTGCTGGAATCATTGGTGGCGCGGCACTTGGTGTGATCTTTCCTCCAGCGGGCGCAGCAATCATCGCTGATGCCGTCATTGGTGGCGCAGTGCTTGGCAGCATCGGGCACTTCGCAGGCGGACTCTCACGTCACAATTTGAAAGAACTGGGCAACCTGTTGGATGAGGGCCAAGCAGCCGTAGTGGCAATTGCAGAAGATGCCGTCAGTACTGACATCAATAAGGCGTTGTCTCACGCTACCAAGAAGGCAAACCACGCACTTGATAAGGGCGACGTGGATGGTGCAATTGAAGAGATCGAAAAGGGTCTCGACAAGGCCATAGATGTAGCAAACAAGGACTTGTCCTAAGCAGAGAGACCTGTCCTAAGTAGAGAGACTTGTCCTAAGTAGAGAGACTTGTCCTAAGCAGAGAGACTTGTCCTAAGCAGAGAGACTTGTCCTAAGCAGCCAGAACAGGGCAGCTTTTATGATGTGATAGCGAATTGCACCTGACAAGGGTGACGATGAGCAAGATCGTGAAAGCTGCCCAGTTCGGTTCCATCTACCTCGTCAGCGAACCCCTCGAGCATGCCGCGATGAAGCGAGCAGATGAGTTCCGGGTTGGCCTGCGCAAGGTCAGCGAACGGACAGTGGGTGAATGCAATCGTTGCAAGTCCCTCATCGTCAACGCGGGCCGGATCAAAGCCGAGTTCGTCGAGCATCGCCTCTGCAGCCTCCTCACAGGGAAGGTCCTGATCGCTGCGATGGTGCGCTAACCGGCGCCCCTCATCTCGGCCGGCCTCGGCTGCGTCCTCGCCACCGATCTTGGCCACCCTTGCCATAGAGATCAACATGCGCGCCAGCATGGGATAGACCGGCGGCTCTAGGCCGAGCGAGGGCGAGTTTGGCGCAACCTGGTAGAGCTTCTGAGGTCTACCAACTGAACCCGTGCTATCCGGGTGAGATTCAACTAGCCCAACGTCTCGCATGCGTTCAAGATGCGGCCTCACCGTGTTGGTATGCAACCCAAGGAGCTCGGCGATCTGAGCTGTTGACAGCGGTCGAGCGGATCTCGCTAATTCCAAATAGATCGCATAGCGAGTGTTATCCCCAAGGGTCTTGAGTACGTCAAGACGGCGTTGAACGAGAGGCACGCACAGAATGTTAGTCACAGCGGTCGAAATAACACGGCCGTTGCCAGTAAAATAGAAAGTATGCCCACAGAAGAAGAAATCATGGGTCTGTTGCGCGGAGTGATCGATCCGGAGCTTGGCTCAGACATCGTCGAGCTTGGTATGGCGAAGGGCGCCCGGATTGACCCCGACGGTTTGGTACATGTTGCGATTGCTCTGACCACCAGCGGATGCCCGCTTCGAGCTCAGATTCAAAAAGACGTTCGCGCTCGCGTGGCGAGCCTTCCGGGGGTGACTCGGGTTCGGATCGATTGGACTGAGCTCACTCAAGAGGAAAAGGCTACGGCCATGGCTCGGGCACGCAAGAACATTGCCGAGCGGCCCGAGCAGACAGCTCTCCCTACCACCACCAAGGTCATCATGGTGGCCTCGGGCAAAGGTGGCGTGGGCAAGTCATCCGTAACAGTGAATCTTGCTGCTGCACTCGCTGCCGAAGGGTTCACCGTAGGTGTGATGGATGCAGATATCTGGGGTTTCTCTGTTCCTCGAATGCTCGGGATTGATAGTCGCCTTACTGGCGACACCGAGAATGGCAAGATCACCCCGAATGAGCTCGTGATTGGCAGCGGTCTGTTGCGTGTTGTCTCGATGGGGTTCCTTGTAGAGGAAGAGGGCTCTGCCCTGATGTGGCGCGGCTTGATGCTGAACAGAGCAGTGCAACACTTCCTTGAAGATGTCACATGGGGAGATCTGGACTATCTGCTCATCGACATGCCTCCAGGTACCGGAGACGTGCAGATGGGCCTAGCAAAACTGCTGCCAAGATCCGAAATGATTGTGGTGACTACCCCATCGCTGATGGCACAGATGGTGGCGATTCGAGTGGTTGATATGGGCCGCAAAAACTACCTACGTATCGCTGGTGTGATCGAAAACATGTCGGTCTATGTCGATGATGAGAGCAAGGAGCATCACCTGTTTGGGACCGGTGGTGGTGAGCGACTTGCCGCCGAGGCAGGAGTCCCACTCTTGGGTCGAATCCCGATTGAACCCGCGGTTGCTGATGGTGGAGACCATGGACGCCCAATTGCCCTAGGGGTTGGCCCAGCAGCGGATGAGTTCCGCAGGATCGCCAAGGCCTTGATTGACGAGATCATCCCGCCGGCCGATCTTGCTAGCTGTTCAGCTCGCATGATGGGTGCCATGGCAGATGCCATTGCTGCTTCTGAGCAGGCCGGCTAGCGCAGTTGCGGCTAGCGCAGTTGCGGCTAGCGCAGTTGCAGGTATTTTTCCCAAAGTCGCTCTACTGCAGACGTTGCTGTGATCTCTCCTTGTTGAACCGCAGCTTCAAGGCGGAGCAGTTCGGTGCGTACTTCGGGAAGCGATCGCAGATCGTCGCGTAAACGGTCATCAAGCATGGAGTTCAGCCAGCGAACCTGCTGCGAGCTTCTGCGAGTCTCAAGCTCGCCCGATGCGCCCATCTTGGTTCGGTGGATGGTGATCTGCTCCCACAGCGCGTCGAGTCCCTCGTTGGCCAATCCGGAACACAGCAGCACAGGCGGGGTCCAATTGGGCGAAGCGGGAGTCATCAGGTGCAAAGCCCCGCGGTAATCAGCGGCGGCAAGCTCGGCTCGCTGGCGGTTGGCGCCATCTGCTTTGTTTACAGCGATCATGTCGGCCATTTCTAGGATCCCCTTCTTGATCCCTTGTAAGTCATCACCCGCCCCGGAGATCATGAGCACCAAGAAGAAGTCCACCATCTCAGCGACCATCGTCTCTGACTGACCCACCCCAACCGTCTCGACAAGTACCACGTCGAATCCTGCGGCCTCGCAGACCAGAATGGTCTCTCTAGTTGCCCGAGTCACTCCACCCAACGTCGTTCCTGCGGGAGACGGCCGGATGAACGCTGCTGGATCTACTGCAAGACGCGCCATTCGAGTCTTATCGCCCAGAATCGAACCGCCAGTGCGAGAACTGCTTGGATCAACTGCAAGCACAGCCACGCGATGACCAAGCTGAGTCAAGTTGATTCCAAGCTGATCGATGAAGGTCGACTTCCCTACTCCCGGCACACCAGTAATGCCGACGCGTATCGCTCCACCGCTATGGGCAAGAAGTTGTTCGAGTACTTGCTGCGCTACAACTCGGTGCTGCAAATTCTTGCTCTCTAAGAGCGTGATCGTTTGGGCGAGCACAGCCGTATCTCTGCGGAGCACTCCATCGACATAGGCATCAGCAGAGTCGGGAAGAGACATTTACGCTAAGTTACTAGGACCCGATTGAAAAAGGTCTCAACCCCGATAACTCATGAGCAGAATCTCACTTGAACAGCGGCGCGAGAGCTATTTAGACATCGGATGCACGCTGCTAGAGGAGTCCTACCACTCAGCAGTACCCAACGCAGGTTTGGCGCTATCGCAGGTGAAGCTCGCCGATGTGGCGGACCGATGCGGGGTCACCAAAGGTGCGCTCTATCACCTGTGGGGTTCCCAAGAGCAGTACTGGGACGACTTATTGTCGTATCTAGTCCGAACCAACACGCTCTTTGGGGCTACCGAACTTAGAGCCGCTTTCACCGAGATGTACCAAGAGAATGGGCCGCCGCCGACTGTTCGGAAGTTCGCCAACGCCATATTCGACAGTTTCTCAACGAGCCAGGCGTTTGTTCACAATGTCAGCCTGTTCTCGTACCTAGCCGACCAAGAGGTTCACGACAGCTTTGTAGCTGAGTTCGAAGGATCCATTGCCCTAGAGACCGCAATTCTAGAGGCCGTGATCTCTGAGACAAACAGAAAACTGGTCGAGCCCCACACGTTGGTTGAGCTTATTGTGGCCATGTCAGCGCTTCTTCAAGGACTGTGCCTGCAGCGGCGACTCGGGGAGGAACGTACTACCGACCTAGTCACCCAAGGCGAAGGCCGTTTGACCCTGTTTGCAGCGGGTGTTGAAGCTCTCATCCTGAGCTATACCGAGCCGCAGGACCCAACGGCAAACCAGACTGTCCACCCAACCGACACCCCAGGAGTATTAGAGGTTGCGTTGGACTTTGGATCAGGGGAACCGAGCTGATGGCCAGACAAACCGCTGAAGAGCGCAAGCTTGAGTACCTCAAAGCCGGCGCGAATATGCTGACCGACTTCTCACCTGAGCAGGCGGGATTAATCGCTGTGGAAGCGCTTGCGAACGTCAAGGTTTCCGATGTTGCGGAGCGGGCAGGTGTCACCAAAGGCGCTGTGTATCACATCTGGCCAACCCAAGAACTCTTTCGAAAAGACCTTCTTCAGCGACTATTGCAGCAGAACCATCAGGCAGCTGTCACCAGAATGCTCGAACTCATCGCTGCAGCCCAGCAGGATAACAGCGACCCAACACAGGCTATGAGCCAACTTGCAGGTTTTCTGTTCGACTCCCTCAAGGATGACCCTGCATTCTTTGCCCGATTCAACTTTTATGTTTACACGGGCAACCCAGAGATCCGGGCGATTCTGGCGGCTGAAGAAGACCAGACCTATGAGGATTTTGGACCATATGTCGATCTCTACCTAAAGATTCAGGGCAGGCGTTTTCGGACACCGTTTACCACGCGAGCTTTTCTCACTACTACCGGAGCGTTGCTTCACGGATTGTGCATGCGGTATCGAATCTCACCTGAGCTCACCGATGTTCCCCTCGGCGCACAAGAAGAAGCAATCAACATGTACGCCTTTAGCTTCACCTCGATACTCAATCAGTTCAGCGAAGAGATACCCGGATAGCCCAACTTTTCTGCAAGCTGATCAATCAGATCGCTAGCAGCAGTATGGATAACCGTCCCCGGCGGGAAGACAGCAACTGCGCCTGCCGCTAGAAGCTCGTCGTAATCCTGTGGCGGGATCACGCCACCGACCACAATCATGATGTCGGGACGTCCAAGAGCAGTTAGTTCTCGCTTGAGTTCGGGAACCAGCGTTAGATGACCCGCCGCTAGCGAAGAGGCTCCGACCACGTGAACGTCGGCTTCAACGGCCTGGCGTGCTGCCTCTGCGGGAGTCTGAAAGAGCGGACCAATGTCTACGTCCCAGCCCAAGTCCGCAAAAGCTGAAGCAATGACTTTTTGACCGCGGTCATGACCATCTTGGCCCATCTTGGCCAACAGGATTCTTGGACGGCGACCATCGGCGGCCTCGAAAGCATCAACCTTGCTCCGCACGTGATCCACAATGCCTCCTCGGTCGCCTAGTTCGCCCCGGTAGACACCAGAAATCGAGCGAATCTCTGCACGATGCCGGCCGTAGACCTTCTCAAGCGCATCGCTGATTTCGCCCACACTGGCCATGGCTCTTGCTGCAACTACCCCGAGCTCCAACAAGTTGCCTTCACCGGACCCGGCTGCATTGGTCAAAGCCTCCAGAGCAGCCTGTGTTGTGGGTTCGTCTCGCTCGGCGCGCAAGCGTCGCAATTTCTCGATCTGCCCGGCACGAACCGCCGAATTATCAATCTTCAACACATCAATCTGCTCATTCAGGTCAAGGCGGTATTTGTTCACCCCAATCACGGGTTGCTGGCCTGAGTCGATCCGCGCTTGGGTACGAGCAGCTGCCTCTTCGATGCGAAGCTTGGGAATGCCAGCCTCGATCGCTTGAGCCATACCGCCTGCCTCTTCGACCTCACGAATGTGACCGAGCGCCCGTTGAGCAATGTCATATGTGAGTCGCTCGATGAAGTAACTCCCACCCCATGGGTCAATCACCTTTGTGGTGTTTGACTCCTGCTGCAGGAATAACTGTGTGTTGCGCGCAATCCGTGCAGAAAAATCAGTCGGCAACGCAAGCGCCTCATCTAACGCGTTGGTGTGCAGGCTTTGGGTATGCCCCTGGGTTGCAGCCATTGCTTCGATACATGTTCGCACGACGTTGTTGTAAACATCTTGTGCCGTGAGTGACCAGCCCGAAGTTTGTGAATGAGTCCGAAGCGATAGTGACTTGGTGTTCTGGGGCGCAAACTTTTCTTGGATCAGCTTTGCCCACAACAGCCTTGCTGCGCGCATCTTCGCTATCTCCATATAGAAGTTCATGCCAGTGGCCCAGAAGAAGCTCAGCCGAGGCGCAAACGCGTCTACATCAAGGCCGGTCTCACAACCCGCGCGCACATACTCAATCCCGTCAGCAATGGTGTACGCCAGTTCCAGATCGAGCGAGGCCCCAGCCTCTTGCATGTGATAGCCAGAGATAGAGATTGAGTTGAACCGAGGCATCTCGGTCGAGGTATAGGCAAAAATGTCAGAGATAATCCGCATGGACGGGGTAGGCGGATAGATGTAGGTATTGCGAACCATGAACTCTTTGAGGATGTCGTTCTGAATCGTTCCGGCTAGCTGATCGTGAGCAACTCCCTGTTCCTCGCCAGCCACGATGTACAGCGCCAGAACTGGCAGCACTGCGCCGTTCATGGTCATCGACACGGACATCTCGTCTAGGGGGATGCCATCAAAGAGCACGCGCATGTCGTAGATGGAATCGATTGCCACGCCGGCCATGCCCACATCGCCCGAGACTCTCGGGTTGTCTGAGTCATAACCGCGGTGTGTAGCCAAGTCGAAAGCCACCGAGAGACCCTTTTGCCCAGCAGCGAGGTTGCGGCGGTAGAACGCATTTGAATCCTCAGCAGTCGAGAACCCCGCATACTGCCGGACTGTCCATGGCTGGTTGACATACATCGTGGGATACGGGCCGCGCAGATACGGGACAACCCCGGGATAGGTCTGCAGGAAGTCAAGGCCTTCAAGGTCCGCTGCGCTATAGAAACTCTTGACGTCGATTCCCTCAGGTGTCACCCAGAGCGGGCCGGGCTGCTCGGATCTTTGCTGTGGCTTGCGATCGTGATCCAGTGGGATCTTGGTGAAATCTGGAAGTTGGAAACTCATCTTGTCATCTCATCAACGGTCGCACCTGCGGCATGTAACGCCCCAGAGAGCAACTCCAATGCATTCACACCAAGGTGCACAAAGTCCGTCACACCTGCGGCAACTTCTTGTTCACGCCGATCACCAGGATTGCCTGCAAGATAAATCGCCGCTAGGCCACCCTGAGAAAGCACCTGAGCAAAGCTCTGCGCACGTTCCTCATAAACCTTGTCCGAGGAACACAGACAGGCCAGATGTGCTCCAGACTCAAGTGCCTCTGCTAACGCAACCTCGGGATTTTCGAAACCTGAACTGCCACCGAGTTCGCTTGTCACAGTCTCGATTCCGCCAGCCTCAAAGAAGTTTTTGGCGAATGTCGCTCGCGCCGTGTGCACAGCCACTGGTCCAAGATTTACTAGAAATAACTTGGGACGAGAGCCAGTGGCTTCTAGGTGCGCATCAGAGGCGTCACGTAAGGACTCAAACTCTTGAGCCCACCGGACCTTTGGTAGTGGCTCACAAACGGTCGACGCAGATCCAGCCCGAGAGATTCTCACGGCAGCGCTCTTCGTGAGGACTCGCAAAATCGGCTCTTCAGCAAGGTTGGGGAACTCGCTCACGCCAGTAATGGCCTGCGTTCGAGTAGCAACTTGGCTCAGTCGGGCGTTGCGAACTTGCTCAATCTCTGCAGCCAGGCTGCCATCAAGAAGCACCGCCGAGATTCCGCCTGCCGCTTCAATCCCTTGAAAAGCAACCCAAGCAGCTTCTGCAATCTGATCGGTCAAGGACTCGATATACCAAGAACCTCCCATTGGATCAGTCACCTTGCCAAGATTGGATTCCTCCTGCAGCAACAACTCTGTGTTGCGCGCCATGCGCCTACCAAGTTCCTCCGGTTCGCCAAGGGCTGTGTCAAAGGGGAGCGAGGTAACCGAGGCTGCTCCGCCAAGTCCTGCAGCAAAAGAGGCCGAGGTCACTCGCAGCAAATTGACCCAGGGGTCACGCCTAGTCATCATCCTCTCGGCAACGCGCACATGAAGTTGGATTCCCTGCGCAGGCGCGGATGCACCACACGCGGCCACCATGGCAGACCACACTCTGCGAGCAGCGCGAAGCTTGGCAATTCCGGTGAAGACATCTGCATCCACACTCAGAGTTACCTCTATCTGACGACAGGCTTCATCAATCTGGAGGCCGGCCTCGGCACATGCCCGCAGGTAGGCAGCACCCGTAGCCGCCATGACAGCCAGTTCTTGAATCTCGCTGGCTCCAGCCTCGACATAGGCCGCTGTGTCAACGGAGCAACTGCGAACTTGCGGGTAGGTGTTGTTGAGTCTTGCAGCCAACGCGCCCAATTCTGTGAGCGCCGCCTCTAGGCCCTGCGGAAGGACACCCTCCGCTGCCAGTACACCTAAGGGATCTGCACCAATTCCACCCATGGCACCGCTTTGAGCAACTCCACTTTGTTCCCAGACTTCAATCATGAGGTCTGCCGCTCGGGTGAAAGCGCTGCCTGCCTGCAGATACACCGGTGCAAGATCCAAGTAGACACCGGAGCAGAGCGATTGCAGGTCAGGGGTAGAAGCAATGCTCACGCCATCTGTACCGCTGAGTTGGCCAAACTCTGCATCAGTTGGATCTACTCCAGCGCGAAAGGCAGCATCAAAGCGCACAAGGAGTTCTGTTGAGCCTCTCTCTAATTCGCGAAGCGCAGTCTTGTTTGCCTCCATGGGATCAGAAGAAGTCAGGAGTGTCCGAATTCCCCACGCACCATCAGCGCGGGGCTCCGAGGAACTTCCACGAGTAAATGGTGCGCTCCCAGGGAATCCCGCCTCGTCCTGTGACCCAGGCGAGGTGGCCGCGGTATACAGCGGCTCCACAGTGATTCCGCCGGCAGTACGCGACTGAAGCTTTGACAGGGGCGCTCCCTTGAGCACCTTGTCTACTAGGGCTAGCCATTGGTCCTCAGTAGCAGGCGGAAACTCGCCTGCAAGGGTGGGTTCGGCCTCGGTGGCCACAAATACCTCCACGAAAACTTCGCATCGAACGGGTGTGGCTGCAGGTTACCGGACCACCACTCAGGGTTCGAAGTGGCCGGTGTATGGAGGAGGCCCGGTAGGTGGTTCAGGGGATAGTTCAGGGGAGGGTTCGGACCGTTTAGGAATAATCACTTTGCGCTTGGGCCGAATGTAGACAATTCGAATCAGGGTCAGAACCGTCAGGAGGCCAATCAGGAATATCGAGATGACTCGAAAGATGGGGTTACCCGCATCTGTACCTGCCTGAGCAGCATGCAACGCAGTCATCAGCGCAACGGGGTAGGAAACGAAGTGAATCGTTCTCCAGGTCTTGCGGTTCATGCGGCGTTGGGCCAGTGAGGTTCCCTCTACAAGGATGAGCCCCCAGAACGCGCCGATTCCCCAAGCAACTGCGCCTGCTCGATAGGTACTCACGAACGGAACAAAGAGTTCGGCCCAAGAAAACTTTAAGTAGCTGTCAGCGACGAGGGCGCCGAGATGCACACCTATGAAGATGACCGTAAGACCGCCCAGATAGCGGTGCAGGTCAGTCAACCAAGCGGGTAGACCCTTCTTGTCAATTATCTTCGAGGTCAGCAGTAATCCCCAGATGAGGGTGAGGACTAAGAGAACTCCGGCAACAATTCCGCTGGCCCGAGAGACGTACCACCAAAACTGCGGGTTCATAATGAAAACGATTCTGCGAATGCTCCACGGGTCAGCTGCTCGCCCGAGGCGAGCGTGACGAGTGCACCAGCCTGATCAAGCAGGCCAGAGAGCTCGAGTTCCAACTCTTCGGAACTCCAGCCCACAAGGAGCGCCGTAGCTAGTGCCTCTGCCCACCAGGCCTCAGCAGCAATCACCGAGCAGGAAACCGCAGCCCCGGTGCTCGGCTGTCCAGTAAGCGGGTCGATCACATGATGCGCCTCGCCCTCTTCGGTGCTCCACCTTCGGCGCAAGGTTGAAGACGTAGCGAGGGCTCCCCCATGCAAGTTGACTCTTGCTTCCCGAGGCTGGAAATGATCGAGTGCGACTTCCCAACCTTCTTCTGGTGGATCTCCAGCAACGCGCAGGTCTCCGCCGAGCGAAACAAGCGCTCCGGTTGCCCCAGCCTCTACCGCTTCGACTGCGAGCAAATCGGCTGCAAGGCCCTTGCCAATTCCGCCTGGGTCAATACCTACTCCGACTGGCAGCTGCACCAAGTTGATACTGGGATTGATCTCGATCTCTGAACAGCCTGGGACTTCGGCAGGTGTACTTCTAGCGGTCTGCTCAGTGCCAAGCTGCTCGAATGACTTGGTGTAGCCCGCAGAAATTACGGCGCTCAGGACCGTCGGGTCGAATAGGCCACCCGTTGCCTGCCAAGCCCAGATTGCTCGCTCAATCAGCATCATGGTCTCATCTGAGACCACAGTCGGTGCGCCGGTGCCTGCGTTAAGACGACTCAACTCCGATTCAGGGATGAACCTTGACCAGCTCTGCTCAAGTTCTTCAAGTCGCTCCACAAGGGAATCGGCTAGTTCGGAATCTGCTCCGATCAGAATCAGATGAGCGTCACTGCCCATGACTCTAAACTTATGCTCAACTCGCACTGGAGCGAGCAACAGGTGCAGAGGCGCGAGGGGCGGCCGTCACTGGGGGTGCAGCCTGAGGGGCAGAGGCAGGCGCAGATGAAGCCTGCGAAGATGATGATCCACTCGAAGAACTCCTCGTGCTGCCAGAGGTACTTCCGGACGCACTTCCCGAGGCACTTCCGGTGCTTCCGGTTACATACCGAGGCACGTACGTGCGGCGGACTACAACTACTGGTTCCGGTGCGGTGACCGGTACCGTCGAAGAGGTACTGGTTGCGGGGAGCGCAAGCTCTGCAACTTCTGGAGCAGCTGCGGAGGATGCCGTCGCCTTACCACCGAGAACAGCGATGAGAACAAAAGTCGCTGCAGTAGAGACCACAGCGGCTGCCTGACGAGAGGCCTTCGCTGGGTGACGGCGCTTACGGCGTTTGGTAGCAGTTGGTTCAGTCATCGTCATCACGTCCTTCCTCATACTCCTCTTCGTGGTCTTCCTCGTACTCTTCCTCGTGCTCTTCCTCGTCTTCGTCCTCGTACTCACGCTCGACAGGAGTCGGAGTCGCCGCTGGTCCTGAGGAGTCTGAAGCTGCAGCTACGGCTGAGTTACTCGTGGGTGCAGCGCTAGGCGAGTTTGTAGATCCGCCAGAACTGGCCGACCTAGCTGAGGGAGACGCAGATGTGGCTGGGGGAGGCACCACCACGTCGTAGGGAACTGTGACGTCAACATAAATCGTTGAGGGCACACCTGGAACCGTGCTGCTCGAAGCCGTTGCTGCACTAATGGGCTGCGCTGCAGGAAGGTTTCCTACTTTGGAATCCTCGCCTGAGCTGCTGGTTTCCAAGTTGACAGCAACGGCTGCGCTAGCGGCCGCAAAGGTCAGCACGATGGCCGCAGTGCCTGCTGCGAGTTGTTTGAATGTTCGGGGGGTCTTGTTCATGTGGATAACTCTAGAGAGTCGACATTTAGGGGAAGCCCTGCAAAGAGTAAGGGTTTGGTGAAGATTCTGTGGCTTGAGCCCATGGGTGTGCGACTGTATTCAGGTGCGCATTTTGGTGGTTGAGGACGACAAGTCAATCGCAGAGCCCCTCGTCGCCGGTTTGGAGCGCAATGGGTTTGAGGCAGTTCACGTATCCACCGGGCGCAGCGCACTCACAACGATCAGTGGATTCGACCTAGTTCTGTTGGACCTTGGCCTGCCTGACCTTGATGGGGCAGAGGTTTGTCGGCGGCTACGCGACCTGTCCTCGGTGCCAATCATCGTGGTGAGCGCCAGAAGCGAAGAAGTAGACCGAGTGCTGCTGTTAGAGATGGGAGCTGATGATTATGTGGTCAAACCATTTGGTCTTCGCGAACTCATCGCAAGAATTCGGGCTGTCTCGCGCCGCTCTGGTAGTGCGGACAACACACCGCAGCAACTGATCTCTGGCGGCCTGATGGTTGACCTACGGACTCACGAGGTCACCATCAACGGCGAGCGAATTGACCTCACGCCAAAAGAGTTCGACTTGCTTGCCTACCTAGCAGGCGATCCGGGAGCTGCCCTTACACGGCGGAACATTCTCGAAGAGGTCTGGGATGCAAACTGGTATGGGTCAGCGAAAACGCTGGACGTTCATGTGGCCTCATTGCGCAAAAAACTTGGCCACCCTGAGTGGATCCAAGCAGTGCGAGGCGTGGGCTTCCGGCTCGTCACCGACGCTGAGCAGCCATGACCCGCAGACTCATCCTCTCCTATGTACTACTTGCCGCTTTTGTGCTGCTGGTGCTTGAACTTCCTCTCGGACTGACGTTCGCCGGCCGGGCCCAAGACAACCTGCTAGCGCAGGTAGAGCGCGACTCACGAGTGCTTGCTGGGCTCGTAGAAGAACGCGTAGAAAACCAAGATGCTGTCGCCGTAGCCGCAATCAGCGAAAGCTACGCAAATCAAACTTCCGGGCGCGTTGTTGTGACGAACGCAGATGGCATCAGTTTGGTTGATACCGCTAGCCCTAACTCCAATCCAAGAAATTTTTCAACCCGCCCCGAATTCATTTCTGCTCTTCAGGGAACTCAGTCTTTAGGTATTCGGCAATCCACCACCTTGGATGAAGAGTTGGCCTACGTGGCCGTACCCATCTCCTCAGACGGCAAGATCACAGGTGCAGTTCGAATCAGCTTTCCTACCGAAGAGGTCCGCGAGGAGGTTCGAGAAAACTGGCTACGACTCGGCCTGCTGTCTGCCTTAGTACTAGCAGCAGCGGCATCACTGGGGTGGCTCGTGGCACGCTGGGCAGTCAAGCCTGTGGCAGCACTTGAACAGGGAGCGGGCTTGCTAGCCGCAGGAGATTTGAGTGGCCGGGCCGAGGTGGATCAAGGTCCACCCGAGCTACAACATCTAGCCGAGACCTTCAACCAGATGGCAGCGCACCTCGAGATTCTGGTTGGCTCGCAGCAAGCCTTTGTGGCCGATGCTTCACATCAATTGCGAACCCCGCTGACTGCGATGCGACTTCGAATCGAGTCCCTCGAGGACGCCCTTGAGGTGCCCGTAGATGAAAAAGATCGGGCCAGGTTGCGGGCCGATGCCGAGGCAATCTCATCTGAAGTGGAACGGCTGACTCACCTTGTGGACGGCCTCTTGGCCTTGGCACGAAGCGAATCCTCGCTCAGTTTGGAATCTGTGGACGTGGCTTCAGTCACGATACAAGCCGTAGACCGGTGGCTCCCGCTCGCTGAGGAATCTCGAGTTCAGATAGTGCTGGACTGCGCATCTGCAGCAAAGGCTCGAGTGGTGCGGGGCGGCCTCGAACAGATGCTGGACAACCTTTTAGACAATGCCATCGGCGTGGCGCCGCCAGACACCAGCATTTACGTGTCCGTGGCGAACGCATCGGGTCAAATAGAGATCAGCGTTCAAGATGAGGGCCCGGGCCTCACTGTTCAGGAGCAATCTCGTGCTACCTCAAGATTCTGGCGTGCGCCCGGGGCCCAACCAGGAGGAAGCGGTCTCGGCCTGTCTATCGTCGCTGAACTTGCAGCGGCCTCGGGTGGCTCACTGAAGCTCAGCGACCCAACAGATCATCAGGGACTTGTTGTCACGATCGGTCTGATAGCCGCAACTAGCTAACTGTGAGTTCGTAAACCACTGGGTCGGCCGCCACATCGCCGCCTTCGAGGACTACCGTGACGGTCGCTTTTCCTGCACTGAGTGCCTTGCCGCCAGCATTCGTGGAATAGCTACCTTGGCTTCCACCATCCGAGGTGATCTCGACTACTGCCGCATCGCTGCTTGTGGCCACGAACCTGCCATCACCGGGATCCCCGAGGTCAAACACAACGGTCTCGCCAACCTTCAGATCTGCTGTGGTCTCCGTTGCGCTCAGCATGACTGGAGGGAGCACCTGCGAACCTGCAGCATCATCCTTGGTGCTAGTTGAGGTGACTGTCGATGTCGAAGTTGACTCCTTGTCATCTGAGTCACTGTCATTCTTGCTGCAAGCCGCCGGAGCGAGCAGAAGCAGGGAAGCTGCGAGAGTTGCTGCGCACATACGATTCAAAGTTTTCATACTCGTCAGTCTAAGCAGACCCCGAATCCCAACTTAGGGATCTCCTCCCCTACACTCCGGCGCCATGAATGCCGCTGTGAGTTCAAGTCCGTTCCTACAAGTTGACCTTGTCCTGCTTGTTCTGCGTCTTGTCGTAGGCCCAACCATCTTCTGGCATGGCTACAACAAAATGTTTCGGGGCGGAAAAATCGCCGGAACTGCAAGATGGTTCGCCTCTATGGGCATGCGTCCAAACGGAACCGTTCATGCCTATGCAGCCTCTCTTACCGAGATGGGCTGTGGTGTACTTCTGCTGTTTGGCTTTCTTACTCCGCTGGCAGCGGCAGGTGTCATCAGCGTGATGCTGGTTGCAGGGTGGACTGTTCATAAGCATGCATTCCTCATTACCAAGGAGGGGCTCGAGTACGTCCTGCTTCTGGCAACCCTGTGCTTTGCGGTTGGATCACTCGGCGCCGGGAAATGGTCACTCGACCAGTTGTTTGGACTCAGTGAATATGTCGGTTACTTCTTGGGTCGCGAATGGCTGGGCATGCTGATCACGGTTGCAGTTGGCGTGGGAGCTGGAACCCTGCTGCTCCTCACCTGCTACCGACCGCCAGCCAAAGAGGCCGAAAGCAACTCCTAGCGAAAGCGGTCGCAGGCTGCTTTCAGCGAAGCGGCGTTTTCGGGATCGAACATTGAATGCCCGGCATAGGTGTTCACGATGAGTTCAGCCTCTGGCCAAGCACGGTGCAGGTCCCAAGCAGAGCGCATCGGGCAGACCACGTCGTAGCGTCCCTGAACAATGACAGCAGGAATGTGCCGGATCAGATCGACGCCCTGCAGGAGCTGATTCTCGGATTCAAAGAATCCGCCATTCACAAAATAGTGATTCTCGATTCGAGCAAAGGCCTCGGGCTGGGGCCCTAGTTCCGAAGCACCTTGGTCGGGGTCAAGCATGCATGTGGCTCGTTCCCACTCCGCCCAAGCCAGGGCGCAAGACAAGAGCTCTTCGCGGTTTTCACCAAACAGTCGACGGTGATAAGCAGCCACCAGATCACCTTGTTCATCCACAGGGATCGGGGCCAAGAAGTCTTCCCACGCATCAGGAAATACATGACTTGCTCCGTCTTGATAAAAGAAGTGGAGCTCAGAAGGACGCAGCAAGAAGATGCCGCGCAGCACCAGTTCGGTGACTCGTTCGGGATGAGTCTGCGCATAGGCCAGTGCCAGCGTTGAGCCCCAAGACCCCCCAAAAACCATCCATTGGTCAATTCCGAGAAACTCCCGAACGGTCTCAATATCTGAAACCAAGTCCCAAGTGGTGTTGTGATCCACTGAGGCGTACGGAGTGCTCTGGCCGCAGCCCCGCTGATCGATGAGGATGACGCGGTAGGCCTGAGGATCAAAGAACTGGTACTGCTTAGGCGAGGATCCGCCTCCTGGCCCTCCGTGCAAGACCACCACTGCTTTGCCTACTGGATTTCCCGATTCGTGTACTCGAATGCTGTGCCCACCCGAGACCTCGAGCAGGTAGGACTGCCGATGTTCTGCTGCAGGGTACAAAGAAGTGGGATTCACAGAAGTGGGATTCAAAGAGTTCACATCAACAGGTTGCACGTCAACAGTGTGCAACTTGGAGAAGAAAGTTCTCCAGTTGAACGGTGAACCTTCCGACCAACTCAACGTAGCGACTCATCACGGGCTTCGCCGCAGAAAGAACCATGCAGACTCAGCAACTCCAATCTCAAGGGACACTCGCTGCTGCAGTCGCCCACTTCTCAGAAGGCCTGGCCGGCTTGGCTCCTGCAGACATCCTCAGCGATGGCCTGAGCCTGATACGCCATCAGTGCGCAGCAGATTCGGTCACTCTCTATTCCATTCGCCAGCAGGTAGTAACTCCACTCGGTACGAGTCCGCTTGCCCCTTTTGTTCCCGAAGCCTGCTCCACGAACTGGTTCCCATGGGGGCTCCACACCACGCAGCCGCAAAGATTTCTCTTGGTACAACAGGCCGAGATGCTGCCCGCCGATCCCAGGACTAGCCAAACCTTGGGCGAGAGAGGTGTGCGATCCTGTGTACATCTTCCAATCGTGGAACGTCAGCAACTGCTTGGGGCACTGCAGTTGTACTGGTCTACGCCTCGCCAGACTTGGGATGACAGCAGCGGGCAGATCCTGCGGAGTCTCGGACGACTCCTCCTCACTATTTCTGAGCTGCTGGCTATTTCGGAGTCGGAGACTGCCCCTGATTTGAATCAGTCTCGAGTGGTTCCTCCCGACTGAGCCCTCGCATAGCTCGGTACACGGCGTTCTGCCCACCTGTCTCTTCAATCACCTCTAAGTCAGTCAGACGTGACTCAATAACATCGTGGCGGTGCAGATATGAGGTTATGAAAGCTTGAATGACTGCGGCAGCCGGAAGGGCGAAAATAGCGCCCATGGCTCCAAACAAGCTTGCGCCAGCCAGGGCTGCGCCAAACGCAACGGCTGGATGAAGGTCCATCGTGTGCGCTGTAATCCTTGGCGAGAGTAGATAGTTCTCAATCTGCTGATAGACGAGAATCCAAACCAAGACCCAGACAGCATCGATGGGATCATTGAGTAACGCGAGCAGAAGCGGAAGCGCTCCACCTAAGTAAGTGCCGACAACCGGGATGAACTGACTCACCAAGCCCATCCAAAGCGCAAGGGCAAGGGGAGATGGCAGGTTGAGGATCTCAAAAACAATCCAAGAGCTAGCAGCACTGACCGACGCGAGAAGTAGGCGAGAGAAAACCCACCCCCCAGTCTTCTCTACCGAAAGCTCCCACAAACGAAGCACTATTTCTTGACGAGCAGCGGGTAGGAACGAGCAAACATTCCTGCGCATCTGCGGAGCCTGCGAAATCATGTAGTAGCTGAAGAGGAAGACGGTGAACATCTGAAACACCACTCCCAAAGCCGAACCTGTCACCGTGAGAACTCTGCCGCCCATGCCAGTTGCAAGCGAAGTGAGGTCATCTTGATAATTCACCAGCGCCGAATCGAGTTTGTCCGATGTGAGTTCGGTGTTGAAGGTGTTGTTCACCCAAGTGGTGGCTTCATTGATGTAACTCGGAGCATTGCGAACCAGTTCGGCAGTTTGAGTAATGACAAGGCCCACCATGATCGCCACGAAGATCCCGCCAACTCCAAATATCAACACAAAACATGCGAGCGTCGCCCGGCCACGCCGCCAGCCACGATTCGCTAGGAAGTTCACTGCGGGCTCCACAGCAAATGACAAAAACATCGCAACGGCCAACAGCCGGATCAGCCCTTCAAGCTTGGCCAAACTGCCTGTTACGACCATGAACGCGGCCACCGAAAAAGCAATCCCAAGAATTGCACGCCAGAACCACTTCGGCAGTTGGTTGCCAGTCATCAGTTCAGCCAGTGTCCCAACAGAACTTTCGGCCTGGTTTGCATCCTCAACGCCTACATCAGTCACTCTGCAAGATTGGCAGAGTCGATTGAGCTAACGGCGGATCACGCCCCGCCGAACATCATCATCCATTGTTCAGCGCTCTTTGGCTTGAAGACCACGTTGCGGTCTCGGTTATCTCCCATGCGCTCCATGGGCTGATTTGAATAGTTGTGCCCCGGGAACAAATAGGCATCAGCTGGCACCTGCGAGAGTCTCTGAGTGAGGCTGTAGTACAGCTCCTCAGCGTCGCCGCCAGGTAAATCGGTTCTGCCACAGCCGTCCAAGAACAATGTGTCTCCAGAGATGAGACACCCGTTCGCATAGAAGCATTGGCTACCCGGGGTATGGCCGGGAGTATGAACAAGTTGAACTGGTAGATCGCCGATCATCACGGTATCTCCGGGTTGATGCAGTTCAAGGTCCTCAGCAGACAGGTCACTGGCCTTCAGAACCCACTCCCGCTCAGTGGCCTGAATATGAACGGGGATCTGAGTGAGTTCCAACAGCTTGGCAGCGCCTTCAATCTGGATACCCATAATCTCGCCGCCGCAATGATCAGCGTGATAATGCGTGATCAATGCACCCGTTAAACGCATACCGTCTGCCTGAGCAACGGCATTGAGTTCAGCTACGCCATAGGCCGGGTCAATCACCATGCACTCCCCCGTGCCCCGGTCTCCGATCAGGTAAGCAAAATTAGCCATACCAACAGCGAGCTCATTGCCTACGGCAAAATCTCTGCCAGCGAGCAGCTGCCGAAAGTAGAAGCGATCCGGATCAGGGTTTTTCGAGTCGGGGTTTTGCGAGTCAGGGTTCTGCGAGTCAGTCACGAACGCGATGGTAGCGGCGGCGCCGGTTGCCTGACCCACTCATCAAGTGCTTCCCGGTAGGTGGTGTCGTACTGGTCGTAGTCAGCGCGCAGAGCAGCCCCGGGCCAATGCCGAGGCAGGAGTTCTCGGGGTAACAGCGGGTCAGCCAGAAAGTGCCTGAGCACCGCCGCAGATACCACAAAGCCTGGAGCAAGTGCCGATGTATCTCGCTGCTGAAGTGGTGCCATGAGCGCGTGCATCTTCTTTCTCAATTCGGTGGCTCGAGTAGCCCACTGCGAAAGGTTCCAGAGGTTTGCAGCAAACTCCTGTTCATTCTGTTCAAACGAGAACTCCGGCTCGGCTAGGAACCAGCGGCATTGTGCATCGGCCAACTGCCAGGGATGCTGTTGAGAACGCGGATCTAAGTTGTCTGGTCGTAGCCACACACCCTCACGCTGCTCAGCGAATCGAAGCCTGATCAGAGCATCTCGCAGAGCCGCCCGATCAGTGGCAGAGCGAGCGCCGGGGTCAACGACTGCTAGCCGCCATCGACCCGACCATTGCTCAGTGAGTGCTGATCGGGACTCTCCTTGACGCGACTGTCGAGTCAATAAATCACCCTGCAGGCGGTACCAGCCCTGGGCATCACGGCGGAGCTCACCCGAAGCAGCCATTCGGCTCAGCGCTGTTCGCACTGAGCCCTCTGTGAATCCAAACATCTCGCCGGCTCGCACGAGGACTGCAACGGGGAGTCGTGGCGGTGTGGACCCCAACAGCATCGAGGCCAGCACCGATCTGGTTGTCAGTGCAGGGTCATTATCTGAACCCAAGCTCACCATGGCAGCCATATTACATATTTGCCACAGGTATTGCACATCTGTAATACTCAGGATGTGCCAGAGCTTCAACAGCGCGATTCCAACACGATGCTGCCCGTGACGGAGGCGATTACTGACTCACTTCCAACGAGTCGTCTTGGACCAACGGGTCGACCACTTGGCGAATTGCGCGAAGAGCTCTACCGCATTCCCAATGCTGCAAACGCTGCACACGTTTGTGGCCTCTGGGTGCAGTCCGTTGGTGTGTTAGCCGCAGCCGCTTGGTGGGGCCACCCACTCGGATGGGTCGTGGCCTTTTTTCTAATGGGGCGAGCTTTTGCCCGGTTCGCGATCCTCGGCCACGAGGCGGCCCACCGCCTGCTCTTTTCAAATCGCAAACTCAACGACTGGGTCGGGGCCTGGCTGGTTTCCTACCCCGCTTTCGTACCCATTGATGCCTACCGTCGTGGCCATATGGCGCACCACAAAGAGGAGTTCGGTCCCAACGAGCCTGACGTTGCGCTGTACTCGGGCTATCCCATCTCCTCAGCTTCGTGGAATCGAAAAATGCGCCGTGATGCAGACGGCGAATCTGGATGGAAGAACCTCAAGGGCCTGATGCTCGCTCTCAGGTCTCAAGGTGCTCGGCCGGTAGCTCTTCGAATTCTTACTTGGCAGGCAGTGCTGTTCTTCGGACTCTGGGCTGCGCTCGGTCACTGGTGGATCTACCCGGTGTTCTGGCTGCTGCCCTGGATGACCGTGTGGCGCGTGCTGAATCGGCTTCGTGCAGTGGCCGAACACGGCGGAATGATCGCATCGGCGGATCGACGCCTCACCACCCATCATGTTCGGCAGTCGCCCAGTGCACGCTTTTGGATGGTGCCGTTTAATACGGGTTGGCATCTGGCTCACCACATCGACATCGGCGTTCCGTTTGCCCACCTACCAAAGCTTCAACGTGAACTCGAACAAGCCGGCTACTCATCCCCCGAATTGGAGTGGCCAAGCTATCGGGAACTGTGGCGACACGCTCGCAACTAGTCCGTTGCTTCGAGCGCTGCTTTGATAGCAGCAAGCGCAAGGTCAATCTCCTCTTGAGAGACAACAAGCGGCGGCATAAAGCGAATGATGTTCCCCCAGGTCCCTGCATTCATCACCAGCAAGTTCCCGTGTGTGCGTGCGTGCGAAATGACCGCTGCAGTTCGAGCGGCGTCGGGTTGAGCTGTGTCTGCATTGCGGAATTCAAGCCCAACCATCAGACCAGGTCCTCGCACATCTGCAATCACGGCATGCTGCGATGCCAGTTCACTCAGCCCAGCGCGTAATTGCTCGCCGCGAGCGGTGACATGGTCAAGAAATCCGGGCTCGGTCAGCACATCAATGGTGGCAAGGGCTGCTGCGCAGCCAATCGGATT
>CAMDLX010000029.1 GCA_945901935.1 Bifidobacterium breve
CGGTTCGAACAATGGGCAAACGAAATACGCGCACTTATCGATCTTGCTGACCCAGACGGTGCACACCTACCCAACCCTGACCACAACCGGATCAACCTCTCAGATGGCTTGTCGGGTGAACTTCACCTCGACGGCGATTTCGTAGCCGACACAGCAGCAACAATCCGAGCAGCACTCCTCACCGAGACCGACCGGCGCGTCGCGCATCACCGCAAACTCAAAGCAGCTAACCCTGATCACATCATCCCGGGGCGGCCACAACTTCTAGCTGAAGCTCTCACCGAACTCATCCGCCGCGCTATCAGCACCCAACCAGGAACCACGAACAACCCAGCAACTGACATCACCCTTGTCATTGAAGCCTCAGACCCCGTCCACGCCAGCACACCAGATGGTGTCCGCCTCCAAGACGGCACCACCCGACTCCTCAACTGCGACCCCAAAATCCAAGCGCTCATCATCAACAGCCTCGGCATCCCACTCGACCTAGGAACCGCTGTTCGTTACGCAACACCCAGCCAACGCAAAGCCATAGCAATCAGAGACCAAGGATGCGTGGTCCCCGGATGCGACGCACCACACAACTGGGTAGACCTACATCACGTCAAAGAAGCCCAAGACGGTGGACCAACAGACCTCAACAATTTGGTTTCTCTTTGCAAACCACACCACGCACTACTCCACACAAACGGCTGGACCATCACCGAAAACCCCAACAAACCCGGCCGCTACATCATCACCACACCAACAGGCACCCAACTCAACACCCAACACAACGGCAAACCCAGCCCATAAACCCCAAACGCTGAAGCTCGCCCGATCGTGCCACTCCAGCAGCCAGCGGCACTCAGCCCCTAGCACCGATCCCCAACCGCAGCCCGGCGCAGACCAGCGAAAATCGGGCCAGTAGCGCGTCGGTCAGCCCCCTCAGTAAAGCGCGGGCAGACTATTGCTATGGACCTGCGAATCTTTATTGAGCCTCAACAAGGTGCGAGCTACGAGCAACAGCTTGCAGTAGCTCAGCGTGCCGAATCCCTTGGCTTTGACGCGTTCTTTCGATCCGACCACTTCCTAAAGATGGGAGATGTGTCTGGTCTTCCGGGGCCCAGCGACTCCTGGGTCACGCTCGGTGCAATCGCACGAGAGACCTCGACCATCAAGCTCGGAACCATGGTCACTTCGGTTACTTTCCGCCAGCCAGGTCCGCTAGCGATAGCCGTTGCGCAGGTAGATCAGATGTCGGGCGGCCGTGTTGAGTTAGGCATCGGCGCCGGCTGGTATGACCAGGAGCATCTGGCCTACGGAATTCCATTTCCGCCCCTTAAAGAACGCTTTGATCGACTCGAAGAGAGTCTCGAGATTCTGCAGGGTTTGTGGCATACGCCAATAGGAGAGACCTTTGCGCATCACGGCGAGTACTGGACCATCGAGGATTCACCTGCCTTGCCAAAGCCCGCTCACCCTGCGGGCCCGCCCATCATCATTGGGGGAGCCGGTCCGAAACGGACCCCGCAACTCGCAGCCCGTTTCGCAGCCGAGTTCAACACTCCGTTCTTTGGCCTCGACGACGTCGTCACTGCTCATGCCCGAGTTGATCAGGCATGTAACGCAGTTGGACGTGACCCCGCCTCACTCCGACGCTCAGCATGTCAAGTCTTGTGCTGCGGAGCTACCGAGGCCGAGATTGCCAGCAGGGCCGCAGCGATTGGTCGCCAACCGGATGAGTTGCGCGAGAACGGCATGGCTGGAACCCCAGAGGAGTTGATTGCCAAGATGCAGGCTTATTCGGCTGTTGGGGTGACCCGTATGTATCTACAAACTCTTGATCTTGAAGATCTGGATCACCTCGACCTGCTCGCCGAGTCGGTGCTTGCGGCCGCAGCCGATCTGCCCTGAGGCTGCAGTTGCCCTGAGGCTGCCGGTGCATTGGGGCTGCCAGTGCATTGGGGCGCGCGGAGGGGCAGTACGGTAGGGAACTCATGACAGATTCCGCCTCTGATGCAGGCCAAGACAAGCTTCCCGTACGCATGCTCAACGATCGAATTTTGGTCAAGCTTGACGCAGCCGAAGCAGAGCGGCGATCGAGCGGCGGCATCGTCATCCCGGCAACAGCGCAATTGGGCAAACGCTTGGCTTGGGCCGAGGTACGGGCCGCCGGGCCGCAGGTTCGTTCGGTGCAAGAGGGTGACCATGTGCTGTTCAACCCCGAAGATATCTATGAGGTTGAAGTCCGTGGGGAAACCTTCGTGATTCTGCGAGAGCGAGACGTGCACGCCGTTGCAGCCGAGCGCCTTGAAGAGACCCACACCGGCCAGACGGGCCTATATCTCTAGAAGCGCAAACCCAAAGATTTCGTTGGATCACGAACTAGTTGTGGGCTGAGGCTGTGCAACTTCTACGATGTCTGCCATGCCACAGTCCGTCACGCCATCCTCACCAACCTCCGAGCAGCCTTCTCCAGACTCGGCAAGTCACGGGCTTGACTCCCCGGCTGTCACTCCGATTGCGGTGCGCGAGCAGGACTTCGCGCAGATCACCTTCAACGAAGACGGCCTTGTTGCAGCCATTGTCACCGACATCAAAACCAAAGACGTTCTGATGATGGCTTGGATGAACGAAGAATCGCTACAGATGAGTCTTGAGCAGGGCCGGACGGTGTTCTGGTCACGCTCCCGTCAGGAACTCTGGCGTAAAGGTGATACCTCGGGAGACAGGCAGTTCATCCGCTCAGCTGCTTATGACTGCGATGGAGACACCCTGTTGTTTGTCGTTGAACAGGAAGGCAATGGGGCCTGTCATACCGGCAACTATTCCTGCTTCTTCCGAGCCTTCGGAGCATGAGAGCAGTACGAGCATGAGAGCAGTACGAGTATGACTCAGAAGAGCTACCAGTCGGCGGCCGCGAGTTCCGCTCAGATCGTTCCCGACTTTGAGCTGTTTAAGAATCTGGCGCGAACCCATCGGGTTGTTCCCGTGTTCAGAACTCTTCTTGCGGACCTGACCACTCCGGTTGCTGCTTTCATGCGTCTCTGCGGAGATGACACAGAAGGTCAGCCAGGCTTTTTGTTGGAATCCGTGGATCACGGCGGCCGATGGAGCCGATGGTCTTTCGTCGGTCGAGCGCCGCGAGCCAAGATTGTTTCACGCCAAGGCAGGCTCACGTTCTCTGGAGATCTTCCAGACGGGATCCCTACGGATCAGGGAGTTTTGGCCAGCTTGGACATGTTGCTGCAGCACTACAAAGCGCCCACCGCCGCCGAGTTCGGCGCGCTCGGTGCAGAGCTACCTCCGCTTCACTCGGGCGTAGTCGGGTACTTGGGCTATGACGTGGTGCGCGAGGTCGAGCGGTTGCCGAACGCTCCTCAGGCAGATCGGGACTGGCCCGACGCAATTCTGTCGGTCATTGGCGAGTTGGCGGCCTATGACCATTGGAGCCAGCAGGTCACACTGATTGCTAATGCGTTTGTGGATGACACATCCACCGAGGAGCAGCTCGAACAGGCATACCTTCATGCGATTTCTCGCATCGATCAGATGGCAGCCGACGGGGCGATTGCCTTGGAGGAACCACTCGTCGAAGCACCGGCTTCGGCTGATCCACCGCCGGTCACCTCCACGCTTGCACCGGGCATGTATGAGTCGGCTGTTGCCGTAGCCAAAGAGCACATCCTTTCGGGTGACATCTTTCAAGTTGTGCTTTCGCAGCGCTTTGACGTTGTGACCGATGCCGACCCGCTTGATCTGTACCGCGTGCTACGTCGTGTGAATCCGAGCCCGTACATGTATTACGTGCGTGAGCAGGAACTGACTCTGGTGGGCTGCTCGCCCGAGCCAATGGTGCAGTTACTCGACGGCAAAGTCATTTCACGGCCTATTGCGGGCACCCGGTTCCGAGGAAAAACCGACGAGCACGATCGCCAACTTGCTGCAGAGTTAATCGAGCATCCCAAGGAGCGAGCCGAGCACATCATGTTGGTGGACTTGGCTCGCAACGATGTCGGTCGCGTGGTCGAGTTCGGCACCTGCCATGTCGATGAATTGATGACACTTGAGCGCTTTAGTCACGTGATGCACCTGACCTCTCAGGTTTCGGGAACGCTCGCAGCGGGCAGCACCCCGATTGATGTTCTGCGTGCGACCCTTCCGGCGGGGACAGTGTCTGGAGCCCCCAAAGTTCGCGCCATGGAGATCATCGATGAGCTTGAACCCACTCGTCGAGGCCCCTATGCCGGCGTAGTTGGCTACCTAGATTTTTCTGGCAACATCGATACTGCTCTTGCGATTCGCACCATGGTTCTTGACCCACCCGACGCCGATGGAAAGCGGCGGGCGTCGGTGCAAGCAGGGGCGGGAGTGGTTGCTGACTCCATTGCGGCCGAGGAAGAACTCGAAACACGCAATAAGGCCAAGGCGCTGCTCAGCGCTATTGCACCAGCGGAACAAATGACACGGCATCGCAGGGCCGCAGCGCAGAGTCGTCGCGACCAGACTCCCTGACTCAAACATGCTGCCTGAACCAAACATGCTGCCTGAACCAAACAGACTGCCTGACTCAAACAGACTGCCTGACTCAAACAGACTGCCTGACTCAAACAGGGTTCCGAGATGGGCGAGACTTAGAAGATGACAGACGTAACTGCTGATTACCTTGCTCTGAAACGGTCGGTGGCAGCGGTTCGCATTCCCCGAGATGTCATTCGCGTGTTCGGCGCCGACGCAGTGTCTTTCTTGCAGGGCCAGATCTCTCAGGATGTAGCGAACCTTCAGCCGGGGGAGTCGCGTTTGGCGCTCATTCTGGAGCCGCAGGGCAAGGTTGATGCCTGGGTCCGAGTGTGGGGGCGTGGCCAGTCAGACGAGATCCTGATTGACTGCGAAGGCGGTTCCGGTCAGCTAGTTCTCGACCGTCTGAATCGCTTTCGGATGCGCGTGAAGGCAGAACTTGAGCTACTCGACTGGCAATGTGTGGCGCTGCGAGGGCCTGAATGCCCCGCTGTAGATTCCCCCGGACTATCTGCAGAACTGAAGGGCGAGGTTGCGTGGGCTGGAATGAAAGGCCTAGATCTGCTCGGGCCACAGGTGAGTCTGCCGGAAGGCATGCACGTTGCTGGCCTTGCTGCCTTTGATTCGGTTCGGATTGAGGCGGGATGGCCGGCCATGGGCAGCGAGTTGGGGGCGCAGCTCGAGCACAAGGTCATTCCCGCCGAGGCCGGACAGTGGCTCATTGATGCCTCAGTCAGTTTCACCAAGGGGTGCTATACGGGCCAAGAACTCGTTGCACGCGTCGACTCCCGAGGGAACAACACGCCTCGCAATCTTCGCGGCCTAGTCATTTCTTCGAATGTATTGCCGCCAGTCGGAGCTCAGATTTTTGTTGACGAGCAACTTCGCGGCACCATCACCAGCGTGGGCGAGTCTCTCGACCTGCGTGCCCCCGTAGCGCTTGGCTATGTCCATCGATCAGTTGAAGTTCCCGCACAAGCCATGCTTCGCTGGCCAGCGTTAGGGGCAGTAGCGGGCGGTGAAGTCGCTGCGCAGATTCGCGAACTACCGCTTCTGCCCGTGCCAACACCAGGCGAGGCAGCAAGTGAACCAGAGTGACTGCTCATGAACCAGAGTGACTGCTCATGAACCACTATGAGGTGCTCGGTGTTGAGGCAACAATCTCGGCAGCGGATCTGCGCTCGGCGTATCTTCGCTTAGCCCGCAGGTACCATCCCGACTTTCAGCATGGCCAACAGGAATCTCGAAGTAGCGTCGCAGATTCCGAACTGCGTATGCGTCAGATCAATGCAGCGTGGCAGGTTCTTGGCAACACCAAAGACCGGGCCGCGTACGACCAGCGTCTGCGCATCGCGGCAGCCGCAAGTTCTTCCGTAAACGCATCGCGCACAACTTCGTCCAGCGGAGCGGTTCAAGCAGCCGGGGCCGTGGGCCCAACGGGGCCGCGGATCGAGCAGCCTTCAACGGAGTTCACTCCGTACTGGGAACACGATGCCGATGATGACGACTCTTGGCGCTACGAGCCCGATGAGATCAACCCCGAGACGGTTCCGAACAAGTCATTGCTGGCTGCACCCGCACTGACCTTTGCGTTGGGACTAGCCCTGCTCGCAGCGAGCGCCCCGACCGAGAACCGAGCCCTCTTTGCAGGCGGTTTGATGTGCATGCTGTGCTCAGTCTTTTTCTTTGGGGCGGCACCCGTGGTGGCCATGTTCAAGTCTCAGATAGCAGAGGAGCGCTCTCGTACTCGATCTGCGAAGCAGAACAACTCTGCCAAGGCACGGGCCTCTGCCAAACCAAAGAACTCTGCCAAGGCACGGACCTTTGCCAAGGCAAAGCGACGTGAGTAGCCACGAGTAACCTGAGCTACCCATGGCCACCTATCTTGATGCAATCCTTGCAGCCCACAGAACTGCAGCTCAGGCGGACAACCGCAGCACGGAGCAACTGATTGAGCAGGCCCGGTCGATGCCACCCACCAGGGGATTCGCAGTGGCGCTGAGAGCCTCGACCGAGCTTGCGGTGATTGCTGAAGTAAAGCGTCGCTCGCCTTCCAAGGGCGACCTAGCACCTTCCCTTGACCCCGCAACGCTGGCGCTGAGCTATCAGGCCGGCGGTGCGAATTGCCTGTCAGTGCTGACAGATCAAGATTATTTTGGTGGATCTCCCGAGGACCTAGCTGCCGCACGTTCTGCGGTCAGCTTGCCGGTGCTCCGCAAAGACTTCACGGTGTCAGCGCATGACGTCTGCGATGCTCGCCTTATGGGCGCCGACTGCGTTCTGCTGATTGCTGCTGCGCTAGACGATCCCGAACTAACAGACTTTTCTGAACTGGCGACTGAGCTTGGCTTGGATGCGCTCATCGAGATTCACGATGAGGCCGAACTCGATCGGGCCGTTGCTTGCACTTCTGCTGAGCTAGTTGGCGTCAATCAGCGTGACCTCGAAACCTTCATGGTCGACCAGGCACGCGCCGTTCGCATGGCGGGCATCATGCCAGCGGACACGCTGCGAATTGCAGAGTCGGGAGTGCGCGGACAACAAGATGCGCTCGCACTGGCCGCGGCGGGTTATCACGCGGTGTTGGTAGGGGAGCACCTAGTCCGATCGGCAGACCCTGCTACTGCTTTGTCTGAATTGCGGGTTGCGCTACCGATGCGTGAGTAGGGTTCTTGGGTGTTCGTTAAGATCTGCGGTGTCACAAATGAAGAGGATGCGCTGATGGCTGTAGCCCTCGGTGCCGATGCAGTTGGCTTTGTCTTTGCACCCTCTCCGCGCCAAGTCACCGTAAATCTTGTGCGCGACATCGTCCATCGCCTGCCGCCAGAGGTAGTCAGTGTCGGGGTATTTCGCGATCAGGCTCCGCAGCTCGTCATCGAGACAGTGCAGTCTGCTGGACTGCGCGCCGCTCAGCTTCACGGCCACGAAACTGCTGC
Source organism: Bifidobacterium breve (assembly GCA_945901935.1). Classification (GTDB taxonomy): domain Bacteria; phylum Actinomycetota; class Acidimicrobiia; order Acidimicrobiales; family Microtrichaceae; genus IMCC26207. The sequence goes on from CAMDLX010000029.1 coordinate 7,437, forward strand.
CGACGCCGCCATGATTCGTCCCTATTGCCAGGCACTCATTGTGGCCTTTGCAGCGGGTGACCCGGGCTTGGCCCATGTTGATGATTACGGTGCGGATGCAGTGTTGCTTGACTCCCACGCACCCGGCTCAGGCCAGGTCTTCGACTGGTCACTCGCAGAAGGTGCGCCGCTGAACAGGCGGCTCATACTGGCTGGCGGATTAACTCCGCAGAATGTGGCCGATGGCATTGCAGAGGTTCACCCATGGGGAGTGGACGTGTCTTCTGGGGTAGAGGTCAATGGTCAGCCGGGCCGAAAAGACGCCAGACTCGTTCAGGCCTTTATTCGCGCCGCTCGTGCCGCTGCGCCAGTTGCTCCGCCGCACGGTTCACCCGAGGACCCCTACGATCACGGTCCTTTCAATTGGGCTGAGTCTGGAATGTAAACCCGCCGTGCTCACTGCCGTGCTCAATGCAGGGCACCCCGGTTCCGTTCAAAGCACTGGGCAAGGTACGTTGATGGGGTGAACAACGATCTGAAGAACCAAGCAGATGAACTAGCTCAAGTGTTTGCGAGCGACATGGTTGGTGCGCCAACTGGCGTGGGCAGATTCGGTGAGTTCGGTGGCATGTTTGTGCCCGAGACTCTGGTGCCTGCGCTCCACGAGCTTGAAGCTGCGTTTAGAGATGCTTGGTCAGATCCCGTCTTTCGCAATGAACTCGACACGCTGCTTGCGGACTATGCCGGTCGACCAAGCCCGCTCACCAGATGTGACCGCCTTGGGGAGCAACTTGGGTTTCAGTTGTACCTCAAGCGTGAGGACCTGAACCATACGGGTTCGCACAAGATCAATAACGTTTTGGGCCAAGCCCTGTTGGCCAAGCGGATGGGCAAGACCCGACTCGTTGCAGAAACCGGAGCAGGGCAGCACGGTGTGGCCACTGCGACGGCAGCTGCACTGTTGGACATGGAATGCCTCGTCTATATGGGCGAGGTAGACATTGCCCGCCAAGAACTCAACGTGTTTCGTATGCGCCTGTTGGGCGCCGAGGTCACACCCGCAGTCTCGGGGAGTCGAACGCTCAAGGATGCAGTGAACGAGGCCATGCGTGATTGGGTGGCCACTGTTGAGCACACCTACTACTGCTTGGGTTCCGTACTGGGCCCGCACCCATACCCGTGGATGGTCCGAGAGTTCCATCGTGTGATTGGAACCGAGGCTGCCATTCAGTGTCGCGTCGCCCTCGGCGCAGAGCACCCGACAGGCCGCCCCGATGTAGTGGTTGCATGTATCGGCGGTGGATCAAACGCTGCAGGTATCTTCAGCGGGTTTGCAGCATTCCCCGAGGTTGACCTTGTGGGGGTAGAGCCTGCCGGCGGTGCAGCAATCGGGCATGGTATCCCGGGCATTGTGCACGGCATGAAGTCCTATCTGATGCAGGACGAGTTCGGTCAGGTGAGCGAGGCGCAGTCAATCTCTGCCGGCTTGGATTACCCGGGAGTAGGTCCTGAGCATGCACACCTTGCTGACTCTGGCCGGGCAAAGTACGAACAAGTGACCGATGCCGAGGTGATTGATGCGTTTCAGTTGCTGTCTCGCACCGAAGGCATCATTCCGGCGCTCGAACCTGCCCATGCGCTCGCTTGGGTTGTGCGAGAGAAAGAGTCTCTTGCCGGCAAGAACGTGCTGATCAACATGTCGGGTCGCGGCGATAAAGACGTGGGTCAGATGATGGAAGTCCTCGGAGACACACTGTGAGCGCTTCGGACCTTTTGCCCTTTCAGGCTTCACTTGAGGCGCGCCGGTCAAGCGGCGGAAAGTGTTTGGTTCCATATCTAACGGGTGGATTGCCCGGATGGGAACTGATGCTCGAAGCAGTTGCCTCTGCTGGGGCCGACGGGATCGAAGTTGGTATTCCGTTCTCTGACCCCGTCATGGACGGACCGATCATTCAGGAGTCTTCGGAACTGGCACTCGCTGCGGGAGCCACGCCGCCGGGGATTCTTGACGGGCTGAGCCGACTCGACATTGGTGTGCCTCTTGCGGTCATGACCTACGTCAACTTGGTCTACCGGTTTGGCTACGAGCGGTTTGCAGACTCCATGGTCAAAGCTGGTGTATCAGCGGCGATCCTGCCTGATATGCCGCTTGAAGAAGCCGGCGACTGGTGTGGCGCTGCAGACGCCGCAGGTGTTCAGACGGTCATGCTTGCAGCGCCGACGACTCCTGATGAACGGCTGTTGCGAGTAGTCGAGCGTTGTGGCGGCTTTGTCTATGCAGTTGGATTGCTTGGGATTACTGGCGAGCGTGATTCGCTTGCGGCGTCAGCCAAGGTGATTGCCAAGCGACTCAAAGATGTGACTGACCTGCCGGTTCTTGTCGGGGTCGGAATCTCGACTCCCGAACAGGCAGCGGAAGTCTGCGAGGTTGCCGATGGGGTCGTTGTGGGTTCGGCGATTGTTCGCCGCGTGCTCGAAACAGGATCGCCTGAATCGGTTGCGGACTTCGTCGGATCGTTCCGAGAAGCGCTCGATAAGGGCTAAAAACTGGGCAGCGATCTAGTAGCGGTTTTTAGCCCGAAAAATAAAAACCGCTAAAAACCGCCGGTTTCTGTTCCCAAGCCCCTAAATCTGTGATAGTTACAAGGGTGCAATTTGCCGTCGAGTTCTGACGTCACCCCAGGGGACACAGAATTGGGCGTTTCGAGTAGATCGACCAGGAGGAAATATGAACAAGACCGAATTAGTAGAAACCATTGCGCAGCGCAACGACATGTCCAAGAAGGATGTTCAGGCAGTGCTTGACTCCTTTGAGGAGATTGCGGGCGACGTTGTTGCAAAGGGCGGCGAAGCACTCACCATCCCCGGTTTCTTGAAGTTTGAGCAGACCCACCGTGCTGCTCGCGCTGGACGTAACCCACAGACTGGCGAGACCATTCAGGTCAAGGCCGCAAACGCAGCCAAGGTCACCGCTGGTGCACGCCTCAAGGCACGCGCCAAGTCTGGCAAGTAACACGCTGTCGGCAGTAGTTATGTTTCAGTAACTCTGCCCAAGCACAGAACTAAGCAGGTTGGTGGCCACCCTTCGGGGTGGCCACACTGTTTTTCGGCTCGCTGCCAGGCACCTACTCTGTGTTTATGCCAGCCCAGCCCAAGCCAGCCCAGCCCAGTCCCTCCGAGCCCAGAGTGCTCAAGCCCTCATCAAAGGCGCCCGCCTTTACCTTGCTCGATCAGCGAGGCGACAAGGTCAAGTTGTCTGGGTTTCTTGGCCGCAAAGTGCTGATCTTCTTCTACCCCAAGGCCAGCACGCCGGGTTGCACCACTCAGGCCTGTGGCCTGCGGGACATTGCAAGTGAGATCGGCAACACCGAGATCATTGGGATCAGCCCTGACCTGCCCGCAAAATTGCAGAAATTCGATGAGCAACAAAGCCTTGGCTTTACTCTCTTGTCTGACCCCGAACACGCCGTAGCCGAGAAGTACGGGGTGTGGGCAGAGAAGAAGCTCTACGGCAAGGTGTACATGGGTGTTGTCCGTTCGGCCTTCTTGATTGGCGAAACCGGAAAGCTTGAGCAGGTCTGGTACAAGATCAGCCCCAAGGACACGCCAACAAAGTTGCTCAAAGCGCTCGCTCAGGCGTAGCGCCTGCAGCCCCGAAGTTCACTGGCCTCCCGAAGTTTACCGGCCTCGGGAGGATCACTCGGTGGCTAGTCGCGACGTTCGTCGGCGGCTCGCAGCCGCTGCTCAAACTCGGTATCGGTTTTTGACATTGCCCACTGCCGGCCAGCTACTGCTGCCGCTGCAGCTAGACCAAGAATGATGAGCAGTCGAAGCAATAGATGACTGCCTCCGTCGTTGCTGTCTGCGCTGCTGAAGTCGACCACATTGTCTGCCATGGTCGAGATAGTAGAGGCTCTGGCTTTGAGGGGCAGCGCAGAAATCAGATAGGGTCTATCTCGCAGCCCGGGTGGCGGAATGGCAGACGCGGCGGATTCAAAATCCGCTGTCCTTACGGGCGTGTGGGTTCAAGTCCCACCCCGGGCACGCTGCAGGTTGTTCAAGGGCTGTTCCTTGAGCTACGTGGGCGACTCAGCGCAGTAGCCGCTGGCGGATTTGTTGGGTGATGTCATCGCTCAGGCCTAGCCCTGTTCGGAAGTACCCATCAATGGATCCAAATTGAGCCTGCACCTCGCTCAGCGAAGTTGCGAGATAGTCAGGCTCCACGGTGAATGCCGGTTTCAGCAGCTCAGGGTTTCCTCCAGCCGCTGCAAACTGATCAAGATACGGCTGGAACGAGACCAGTACGGGAGCAGAGCTGAGGAGGTAATCCTCAAAGACTGTCTCCTCTGCAACCCCGAGCAAGCTCAGCAGTGCCGCAGCAGCCCAGCCCGTGCGGTCTTTTCCTGCAGTGCAGTGAAAGAGTGCAGGACCATCAAGGTCGGCAATCTGCAGGAACATTTCTCGATACGCAGCGCAGGCCGCCTTCGAGGTGATCAGATTTCTGTACGTACCCAAGTAATGCTCTCGGATCTTGCTGCTCTGCAGAAGTTCCTCCGCTGCAATCGGATCCTCAAACATGTCTGCAAGGTGAGCGGCCAGGCTGGTGACAGCATCAGCTAAGACATCAAGGTGCACCAGATCTACACCCGGTGGTACTCGATCTGGCAATGAGGAGCACTCGGCGGCGCTGCGCAGGTCGAACACCGTGCTCAAGCCCAGTTCAGCGAGGGCGTCGATACCCGCTTGTCCTTCAAAGCCCAGCCGTCCCGAGCGATACAGCAGGCCGGTGGCGACCGTCTCGCCACTAGTGGTGGCGTAGCCGCCAACATCGCGCAGATTAATGATTCCTGCAATGTCCAGCGCCACAGACTCGGTTCCTGGGTTCTTCTGAGCAGGGCTGGTCGGGGCCGGGCTATTGGGGGGTGCTGGATCATTCATGCGTTGCTTAGGTTACTCAGGGACGAGCTACGCCCATGTCGGCCGAAATGACCTCTGCAGCAGTCGAGTCAAGATCCTCAATGAGTACCGGCAGAGCAGTCCGCCAGTTGGGATGCTCATCTATGGTGCCGGGCAGATTGGGTCGCTCTGTCATCAAAGTAGCGTCCTCAAGAGTCACCATTGCCAAGTCGCTGCCACTGTTCGCGAGCGTGCGGTAGGCGGCCCTGATGACTTCTGCTGCAGGGGTACTCTCACCTTCCTGCACCCCCGCAAGGTTCGCCAGCCTGACGCGTAGGGTCTGGTCTCCGTCTGGATCCGGCGGGATTCCAGCCTCTGAGCGCTGATCTGCATCGGCTCCTGACCACAGCCCAGCAACGGTGGGCAGGTCGTGTGTGGTCAGAGCCCCAAGTGTGTTCGCTGGCCACTGCTCGGGCGGATCCTCGGCGAACCAGCCAATGCGGTACCCGAAAACATCACGACTGCTCAGCGCTTCCCGAACCTCTGATTCGACGGTGCCTAGGTCTTCACCGACCAAGGTTGCTCCGGCTCGCGCGGCCTCCATGACTGCAAGGTCAAGAAGCTCAGCACCAAACTGTGAGACATATCCGCCCTGAGCGGCACTCATGCCTTGGGGAATCCAAAACAGGCGGAACAACCCCATCACATGATCCACTCGCAGTGCGCTGCAGTGATTCAGCATGCGCTGCAAAGTCTGAAGCCATGGCGCGTACCCCACCTGTCGAAGCTTCCACGGAACATAAGGCGGCAGTCCCCAGTCTTGGCCTTGCCGATTGAACTCATCTGGGGGTGCACCAATTCTGCAGTCAAGCGCCAGCAGATCTTGATCGCACCAAGCGTCAGACCCTGCAGGATCAAATCCAACGGGTAGGTCTGCAAGCAGGCCCGCTCCGGCCTGAGCCGCAACTGCAAGCTGCACCTCGCATTCCACATGTATCCACCGCCAAAACGCCACACGGTCACTGTGCACGGCACAAAATTCCTCTACCCCGGCCATGTTTGGGTGGCGATGCTCCTCGGCCCATTCCTGCCAACCCGACTGGTAGTGCTCGGCCAGCGCGCAGAACTGCGCGTGGAGTGTGAGTTCCTGATCTGCCTGTGCAATTTCGAGTGAGTGTTGCACCACCCGACTGCCGCGTACCTCTGCCCAAATCTCTTCGAGCGCCGTTAGTTTGAGCGCCCACACCCGGTCTCGGTCAATCAGTTGATCTGCGTTGAGCGCACGCCCGGCTGCAGCGGCTCGGCTGAGTTTCTCGCCAATCAGGTCGGCCCCGATGACGGACTCAACTCGCAGGTACAACAACGACCAGAACCGGCGAGAAGACGCGTAGTAGGGCGATGCCTGCTGATGGGCCAAGGGGAGCGAGGCGCCGAGTGGATTATGTGCCAGTAGCGAAGCTCCAGTTCCTTCTGCCCAGTTCGCCAGAGTGGCCAGATCAACAAAATCCCCGTGGCCCCAGCTCTGCTCAGAGCGCGATGCATACAACTGCGCAGACCAGCCCCAACCACGCTTGGGTCGCAGCGAGCGTTCGGGCACAACAAACAAATGCGTAACGGGGCCACCGTCCGCTGGCTGAAGTTGATGCGCTCCGAGCGGCAAGTCAGGCGGAAGGTGAGTCTGAGCTAGGACTTCGCCTCCTTCGGCGAACGACACCACTCCGGGCGACCACAACTCAGCAGTCTCGCCGGGGTGAACAAACCAGATGTGTGCATCCTGGGGTGGACCATCAGGGTGCTCCTCTGCCCCTTGGGCTCTTCGCAGCGCTTCAAGGGTTTCCGCTTCAGTTGTGCGCCATGACCCATCTGTTCCCCACCAGCCTGAAGCGATTCCGAAGGGGTCTTGCTCTGAGTTCATGGCACTAGTTTGGACCAGCTCTCAGCATGTAATTGCCCTGTCACGATGTGAAGGCGGCTAGTCCGTAGACTCTCGCTGTGTCATTCTTCGTGGAACGCAGACTCCGACTCGTGGGCCGCCGCTTAGCGAAGGTTCGTGAGGAACTCCGGATCACCGATGAGCACCTGTTGCACTTCGCAGACATTACTGACGACTCGCGGATCCGGGCGATGGTCTCGGAGACGCCACAGGCAGACGAGGATCACCGTGAAGCAGAGCGCACCTCTACAGCGCTTTCCAAGCATCGCCTTGAGCTGGTCATGACGATTGAAAAGCTCGAACGCGAACAAGATGAACTTCTTGATGACATGAGCGCTCAACGCCGATGATCGATGCCGTGCTGCCACAGATTTCTGCCGTAGAATATAAGTCCGATCACTTGCAGTTAGGAAGGCAACGGTGCCGACCAGAGTCGTAGTTGCAGAGGACGAGGCCATCATCAGGATGGATCTTTGTGAACTGCTCCAAGAAGAGGGTTACGAGGTAGTCGCCGACTGTGGTCGGGGCGATCAGGCAGTGGAACTGGTGCGTCAGCATCGGCCAGACGTTGCGTTGCTCGATATCAAGATGCCAGGCATGGATGGCATTTCAGCGGCCCGTGAAATTGGTGCGGAACACCTGTCTGCCGTGGTGTTGGTCACGGCGTTCTCGCAGCGTGAACTGATAGATGAAGCAAATGACGCCGGGGTGCATGGCTATGTAGTCAAGCCCTTCGAACGCCATGACCTGGCACCTGCTATCGAGGTTGCGATCACTCGCTTCCGTGTTGAATCTCAGCTCTCGGAGCAGGTGCAAGACGCCACGGCACAACTCGCTGCGCGCAAATTGTTAGACCGGGCAAAGGGTCTTCTCATGGATAAGCATGGACTTTCTGAACAGAAGGCCTTTGACTTCATCCAAAAGACGGCGATGGCTTCACGGAGCCCAATGACCGAGGTGGCAGAGCAGATTCTGTCGGGTTCACTGCAGCCGTAATTCGCCACCCAGAGCAGTCAGCTACGGATGTACGATTCATCCGGTGCCCACGCTGATGCTGATCGACGGGAACTCGCTGACATACCGCGCGTTCTTTGCCCTGCCCACTGATATGACTACTGCCTCGGGGCAGGTGACGAACGCTGTCTTTGGGTTTAGCTCCATGCTGCTCAACCTGATTCGCGACCACCGACCTGATCAGGTCATTTTGACCTTCGACCTTCCCCAGCCCACCTTTCGCCACAAAATGTTGGACTCCTACAAGGCCAACCGAGATGCCACCCCCGACATTCTCCGAGAGCAGATGGGAATTGTCCGCCAAGTTGTCGAGTCGCTACAGCTGCCAATCGTGACCCAACCGGGTTTTGAGGCTGACGATGTGATTGCGACGCTTGCCGTTCGGGCCGAGGCCGAGGGCCGAGACGTGATCATTGTGACGGGGGATCGCGATAGCTATCAGCTCGTCCACGATCCACATATCCGTGTGCTCTACAACAAACGCGGAGTCTCGGATTATGCGCTCTACGACGAGGCCGGGATTTTTGAACGCACGGGGGTCACCCCCGAGCAATATGTCGAGTACGCGGCCCTGCGAGGCGACCCTTCTGACAATTTACCGGGGGTGCCCGGCGTGGGAGAAAAGACTGCAGCAAAGCTGATCAATCAATACGGGGGACTCGACGGCATCTTTGCCGCTGTGGCGGATCAAACTCCCAAGCTCCGCCAGAACCTGACCGAGAACGAGGCCCAGGCGCGTTCCAACTTTGAGATGATGCGACTGGTCCGCGATGTCGAGCTTGATGTTGATCCTGATTCGCTGGTGCAGGGGACGGTGGACCCTGATCAGGTGCTGGAACTGTTCAAGGCTTTGGAGTTTCCGTCTCTGGTGCCACGCCTAGCGGACGCTTTCCCAGAGATCTTCGGTAAGGATTCTGGTGCGGCCAGTACAGCGGCGCTCGTACTCGAGGCCGAGGTGATTGAGCCGGACTCGGTGCCGGAACTCGTCGAGGCACTGCGTTCCTTAGCGAGCTTGCCCACCATGTGCATCGCCGCAGCTTGGACTGGCGAACCTGGCCGCAGCCCGCTCGAGGGAATTGCCTTGGTAGCGAATCAGTCACTCGGCGAAGTGCTCTGGGTACCCGCTGCTCAGTTCGATGCCGTATCGAAGGAGTTGACTGCTTTGTTGTGTGGTGAAGCCGAAGTGGCAGCGCATGACGCAAAGCCGATTCTTCGATCACTGCTGGGTCTTGGGTTGGACATCACGAGCCTCAGGTTGGATACCAAATTGGCCGCCTATCTGCTCGATCCGGCGGATGCGAACTATGACCTGCCGGCGCTGTTGCTGAAGCACGCTGAGGCAGAACTTGCAGGGGAGGGCACGGTGCCTTCTGGTCAACTCGACTTTGGTGAGAATGAACTCTCGGTTTCGCAGGAACCAGCACGTCTGGCGCTAGCGGTCGCATTTCTAAGCGAACCACTCAGCGCTTCGCTCGAGGCGCAGGGGTTGACGGCGCTGAACGAACAGATCGAGGTTCCACTCGTTCGGGTTTTGGCCCGCATGGAGCACCTTGGAATCGGAGTAGATGTTGCCGTTCTGCAGGAGTTGAATAATTCGCTCACTCAGGTGGCAGATGCTGAGCGGGCTGCTATCCAAGAAGCGGCCGGCGAAGAGTTCAACGTGAATTCCACCTTGCAGATGCGGCGGATTCTGTTTGAGAAGCTAGAGCTCAAACCCGGAAAGAAGACCAAGACGGGTTACTCCACTGATCAGGCGACACTAGAAAAACTGCGCGGTGAGCACCCCATCATCGAGCACCTGTTGCGTTATCGAGAGGTAGAGAAACTGCGCTCCACTTATGGGGAGGGACTGCTTGCCGAGGTGGCGGAGGACGGTCGGATTCATGCCACGTTCAATCAGACTGTGGCCAGAACCGGTCGTTTGTCTTCTGACGCGCCCAATCTGCACAACATTCCAGTTCGATCAGAAGAAGGGAAACGCTTCCGAGAAGCCTTTGTTCCTGCCTCTGGCACCGAGTTCCTAGTTGCGGACTACAACCAGATCGAACTGCGCGTGATTGCCCACCTAGCAGAAGACCCCGGACTGATTGAGGCGTTTCGAACCGGTGAGGATATTCACAACACCACCGCAGCACGGGTCTTCGGCGTACCAAACGATCAAGTCACGGGGGCGCAGCGATCAAAGGCCAAGATGGTCTCCTACGGACTTGCCTACGGTATGGAGGCCTACGGTCTCGCTCAGCGCTTGGCAATTCCTACGGGTGAAGCCCAAGAAATTCTGGATGCGTACTTCCTTGCATTCCCGAGCGTCAAGGCGTTTATGGAAGACACCGTCGAGCAAGCACGCACCCGCGGCTATACCGAGACTGCCTTTGGCCGCAAGAGAAAAATCCCCGAGTTGTCCTCTGGGCAGCGAAATCTGCGTATGGCAGGGGAGCGCCAGGCTATGAACGCCCCAATCCAAGGCCTTGCGGCAGACATCTTCAAAGTTGCGCTCGTGCATCTTGACGCTGCACTCGACGAACAGGGTTTGCAGAGCAAACTCATCCTGCAGGTTCATGACGAGGTGATTCTGGAGGTTCCCCCAGAGGAACGAGAAGTAGCCGAAGAGGTTGTGCTGGCAGCAATGTCTGGCGCTTTTGATCTGCGGGTGCCGCTAGAAGTGAATCTGTCTAGGGGCAGCACTTGGGCTGCGGCAAAGGGCTGAGCAGTGCCTGACTCGTTACCGGAACGGCACTGGTTTGAAGACGTAGCTGACCATCTTGGACCGGCCTATCTGCGCTACTCGTTTACCAAGGGCACCAAGCAAGAGGTTGAGTTTCTAGTGCAAGCACTCAACCTGGAAGCGGGCATGCGGGTCTTAGATGTGGGCTGTGGTCCCGGCAGGCACGCCCTTGAGCTTGCAAAGCAGGGCATTTCTGTTGTGGGAGTCGATATCAGCGAGAGCTTTATTGATGTGGCTCGGGAGTCTGCAGCCACTGCAGGGGTCTCAGAACTGGCGCTGTTCATCCGCAGCGATGCACGACAGATGAGTGCTGATGATCGCTGCGCGGGGCAAGGCTTTGACGCTGCAATCTCGCTCTGTCAGGGAGCATTTGGCCTTGGCGGGGAGCCCGCTCTGACTGACCCTCAAAACCTGGCACCCGATCTGGCAGTGCTGTCTGGGATTCGCGACTCGATGCGGCCAGGGGGAAAACTTGCAGTCTCGGCTTTCTCTTCGTATTTCCAATTGCAATGGCTCGAAGAGTCAGATCGGTTCAACGCTGCGACGGCAGTCAACACCGAACAAACCGAGTTGCGTAATGCGCAGGGCACCCGAATCCCTTCGCAGCTGTGGACCACCTGTTACACCCCGAGGGAGTTACGCATGCTTGCCGAGCGGGCACAACTACAGGTTGAGCAGATCTATTCAGTCACCCCGGGGGAGTATGGCCCCAACGAGCCAACCGCCGATACGCCTGAGTTCTTGTTGTTGGCACAACGACCAATTTGAATCTCCACTTTCAGCCTGTGCTCTAGGCGGGGTACTCTTGAGGTTTCCTATCCCTCTAGAGCATCGAAGAGTTCCTACGTGTCCGACACCACCACCACTACCGACCAAGACCAGCCAGCAGAAAGCCAGCCTGAAACGCCAGCGTACGTCCCCCGCCAAATCACCTTTGATGATCTTGACGGTCAGTCGCTCGAAGATGCGTATGCAGCGAGCATGGTTGCAGTCGAGGATGGCCAATTGGTCAGCGGTACCGTGGTCAAGGTTGACCGCGACGAGGTTCTGTTGGACATCGGATACAAGTCCGAAGGTGTTATTCCCAACCGTGAACTCTCAATCCGCAATGAGGTTGACCCCAGCAAGGTGGTCAGCGTCGGCGATTTGATCGAGGCCTTGGTTCTTCAGAAGGAAGACAAAGAAGGTCGCCTGATCCTCTCCAAGAAGCGTGCTCAGTACGAGCGTGCCTGGGGAGACATCGAGAAGGTCAAAGCAGAAGAAGGTGTGGTTTCGGGTCTCGTCATCGAAGTGGTCAAGGGCGGCCTCATCGTTGATATCGGGCTTCGCGGTTTCTTGCCGGCATCGCTTGTCGAACTGCGCCGTGTGCGCGATTTGCAGCCGTATGTGGGTCAAACCCTTGACGCCAAGATCATCGAACTCGATAAGAACCGCAACAACGTTGTGTTGTCTCGCAGGGCTTGGCTAGAAGAGACCCAGAAAGAACAACGCGAAGATTTCCTCGAGAACCTCAAGCCTGGCGAGCGTCGCAGCGGCGTGGTGTCGAGCGTGGTCAACTTTGGTGCGTTCGTTGACCTTGGCGGCATGGACGGACTTATCCACGTTTCGGAGTTGTCCTGGAAGCATGTTGATCATCCTGGCTCTGTGGTAGCGGTTGGCGATGAGGTCGACGTAGAGGTGCTCGAAGTAGACCTTGACCGTGAGCGCATCTCGTTGTCGCTCAAGGCAACCCAGCAGGATCCATGGCAGGAATTCGCAACCAACCATCAGGTTGGCGAACTGGTCTACGGACGAGTTACCAAGCTGGTTCCTTTCGGTGCATTCATCCAGGTTGGCGATGGCATCGAAGGCCTCGTGCACATCTCCGAGATGTCAGCGCACCACGTTGACCTGCCAGAACAAGTCGTTACTCCGGCCGAAGAGCTTTGGGTCAAGATCATTGACCTTGACCTTGAGCGTCGACGAATCTCTCTGTCCATCAAGCAGGCCGCCGAGGGTGGCGTTGTGGCAGCCGAGTACCAGCAGCACTTCGGTGAGCAGAACTATGACTCCGAGGGCAATTACACCGGCGAGAAGCTTGATCTAGATAGCACCTCAGAAGGCCAAGAGGCTTGGGCTGAGTTCTACGCCGAACAAGGGCTAGACGCTCAGGGTAACCCACTCACAGAGGCTGAAGCAGAGGCAATTATCGAGGAAATCATCGAGGAAGCCATTGTGGAGGAGATCATCGAAGAGATGATCGAGGAAGCCATTCTTGAAGAGATCGTCGAAGAAATCGCTGAGACAGAGGCTACCGAAGGGTAATTCTTGGCTTTTGCCCAACAGGGCTGCACATTTGCAAAGAACCCCGCTAGCCGGCGGGGTTCTTTTGCGTTTTGGGTTGAGTTCTCAAGCTTTGGTGCTTTCGTGTCGATCAACTCACAACGATGTTCCCCGGTGGTTCGCAAGGATCACGGGGGATCTGCATATTCACTACATCTACGGAGCGAGATCCCTGTGAGCTCAAGACGAACCCTGATCCTTATCGGCGCGATAGTCATCGGAGGCCTGGCCGCATTCCTGACTATGAACTACGTCAAGGGGGTCGAGAGTGAGAGTGCCGATAAAAACCAGATGGTGACCGTGCTCGTAGCGGCGGGCCCGGTTGCAAAGGGTTCCTCAGCTGATGAGGCGCTTGCGAGCCAATCAATCCGAACTGCCGAGCGGCGCCGTTCCGAACTGCCAGCTAGTGCAGTGGTTCGCCCCGAAGATATCTCTGGTCAGGTTGCAGCCGTTGACTTCGGAGGCGGCGAAGTCATTACCTCAATGATGTTCCTTCCGGTTCAGGAACTGACCGGATCGAAGGGATCCAGCATCGATGCAGGAAACGTTGCTATCACCATCATGGTTGAGCCAGATGCGGGCGTAGCGGGCCTGATTCAGCCGGGAGATTCCATCAACATCATGGCGCTCGGCCCTGTTGCACCGGGCACAGATGCGCCTAACGCTCCACTGAGTAAGGCGACCGGCGATGCAAGTACTCCATGGAGTTTGGGTCAGCCATATGTCTACGCCTTCCAAGATGTGAAGGTGCTCGGGGTGGGCAAGAACTTGGGAACCCCAGTCGCCGCTCCCGCAACTGCACCAGGTGCCGAGCCTGCTCCGGCAGCTGCCCCCGCAACCGACACCAACCTGATCACCGTGCAGATACCAGCAGATCAGGCACCACTTCTGATCTCTCTGCGAGGAGCTGGGCTGTACCTGACGCTCAACCGCCCCGACTATGAAGCAGCTCCCATTCCCTTCGTTAGCTCCCTGCCCTCCTTCAGTGGAGAAGAGGGTCGATCCCCATACCCGGCAGCTTCCGCTGAGGCTGTTGCGCCCGCCGGATCTGCCGGGGCAACAGGACAGTGAGCAGCACGTTCATGCCCGACTCTGAGTATGAAGAGCGTACCGAACCGGTGCTCAACATCTCAGAACCTGCTGTTGTTCAACAGCAAACGAACTCGACCGCCCCAGCAGAGACGGCCGCTCACGGTATTCAAGTTTCGGTTGCCATCGTCGAGCCTGATGCGCCCACGAGGGATCGCTTAGTAGGGCTGCTGAGCGCTGGGGTGACCCCATTTGGTTCGATCGAAGAACTCGCCGCTCGTCTGACCGGAACCGTTCCAGTAGTTGTGGTCCTTGGCCCCTCATGCGCCAATGAAGACACGCTCGAAATTGCTGAGCGCGTGATGGCCCAGTACCCGATTCTCGAAATGATCCTGATGGTGGAGGAACTCAGCACCTCGATGCTTCAACAGGCCCTTCGGGCGGGGGTTCGTGATGTTCTTGCCATCGCAGGAGACGCCGCTGCTCTGCCTGCGGCCGTGCAGCGACTCGCTGTCCTGCTTGATCAGATGCAACGCCAGGCTCAATTAGCTGGAACTCTCACTGCAGCCGGAGGCGCCCTCCCTGGCTCCATGAGCGAGATGGGGGCGGTTCCTACTGCCCCTGCAGGCACTGATCTTCCCCCTGTGTCGATGGAGCCTGTACATGGCCAAGTGCTGACGGTCTTTTCACCCAAGGGCGGCTCAGGCAAGTCAGTCATTGCTACTGCTCTAGCTACTGCTCTAGCTCAACGGTCCGACAAACCAGTCTGCCTAGTTGACGCAGATCTGCAGTTCGGTGACGTTGCCGTGATGCTCAAGCTGATTCCCCATCACACCATTGTCGATGCAGTCGCTGCCCTTGACCGGCTCGATGCACCGCTCCTTGACAGCTTGCTCGTGACCCATGAGGAGTCCGGCCTCAAGGTGTTGCCCGCTCCGCTCGAGCCTGCATTCGCAGATCAAGTGGGTGCCACAGAGATGGTGGCAATCGTTGAGTTGCTGCGGTCCTTTTGTTCGTATGTCATTGTCGACACGCCTTCGTACTTTAACGATGTGGTTCTGGGCCTGGTAGAGGCATCTGACAAGGTGCTCCTGGTCTCTGGCCTCGACATCCCAAACGTCAAGAACGTCAAGATTGGGCTACAGACACTTCGCCTCTTGAATACCCCGATGGAAAAGCTCTTGCTAGTTCTGAATAGGGCCAATTCCAAGGTCAAACTTGACGTTGGAGAGGTTGAACGCACCCTGCAAATGAAGGCAGATGTGCTTGTTCCGAGCGATGTGGTGGTTCCGCAGTCGGTGAACAAGGGAGAGCCCGTAGTGATCTTTGCTCCCAAGTCGTCAGTTAGTAAGGCCATCTTCAGTTTGGCCGAGCTGTTTCTTCCTCAAGAAGCTAACAAAAAGCGCTTTCTCGGCCGATCTGAGTAGTCAGAAACGGTTTCTTACCAAACTTTCTCGAACATTCTCTGGAGCGATCAATGTCACTTTCCGAACGACTCAATAACCAACAGGCAGGCTCGGTCGTAGGTGGCACGGCACTACTCCCACCCGTGGGACAGACGGCCCCAGCCGGTGGCTCGACACAGGCAGCCAACTCCGCTCCAACACCGCCTCGTCATGATCCTGCAGCTGCCGAACTGCGGCACCGGGTGCATCAACTCCTCATCGATGAACTCGGACCGATCCTGTTCGACAACCGCCTCAGCGAAGATGATCTTCGGAGGCGGGTGAACGAGCAACTACAAGCTGCGGTTGCCCTTGAGCGAGTTCCGTTATCTGCAGCAGATAAAGCCCGACTGATTCAAGACGTTACTGACGACATTTTGGGATACGGGCCGATCGACTGTCTGCTCAGAGAAGAAGCAGTAACAGAAATCATGGTGAACGGTCCGGATCGCGTCTTTGTTGAACGCAACGGCAAGCTCACCAAGGATCCAAATGTTCGCTTCCTTGACGAGGATCACGTTCGTCGTGTGATCGACAAGATCGTTTCTGCTATCGGACGTCGCATCGACGAGTCCACCCCGATGGTAGATGCACGACTTCCAGATGGCTCACGAGTCAATGCAGTTATTGCGCCGTTGGCAATCGGTGGGCCCTTTCTGACGATTCGTAAATTCTCGGCAGATCCCCTGCAGATTGAAGACCTGATTCGATTCGGGTCAGTGAATGTTCATGCCGCAGAGTTCTTGCAGGCATGCATCCTGGGCCGCCTGAACGGGGTGGTTTCCGGAGGTACTGGTTCCGGTAAGACAACGATGCTCAACGTGCTCTCGAGCTTTATTCCCGACGACGAGCGCATCGTCACGGTCGAAGATGCCAAGGAACTGCAACTGCATCAGGAACACGTGCTGTCGATGGAGTCTCGTCCTTCTAACGTAGAGGGCCGTGGCGAGGTCACGATTCGAGACCTGGTCAAAAACTGTTAGCGGATGCGCCCCGACCGCATTGTGGTTGGCGAGTGCCGCTCGGGTGAAGCGCTCGACATGTTGCAGGCCATGAATACGGGCCACGATGGCTCGCTCACCACAGTCCACGCGAACAGCCCACGAGACACCCTCGCACGACTTGAGACCCTGGTGCTGATGG
>CAMDLX010000030.1 GCA_945901935.1 Bifidobacterium breve
CTGCCAGAGGTAGTGGAACTTGCAGCACGAGACCGGGCCCCGCACAAGATCACAACCTGGGTGCGTGAGTTGGCCGCTGCGGTGCACGGCTTCTATCACGACTGCCCGGTTCTGTCCGAGGAGACTCCAGATGGGCTTCGCCAGGCAAGGTGGCTCTTGGCCGATGCGGCAGGTAGCGGACTCAGAGTTGGACTAGACCTCTTGGGCGTCACCGCCCCCGAGCAGATGTGAGCCTGTGACATGACAGAACCAGTGAGTACCCAATCCGATCATCGAAACTCCGCGTTACCCATTGACTTGTTGTCCGACACTGCCTCTGTTGCAGGTGACGGCGCACTTTCAATCGGTGGAGTTGACCTTGCCGGCCTTGCAGACCGCTTTGGGACGCCCTTGTTTGTATATGACGAGACGCAACTTCGGAGTCGTTGCCGAGAGGCAATCTCGGTGTTCGGCCCCGGTGGTGCGATCTATGCAACCAAGGCGTTTCTCTGTCGAGCAATGGCGCGTCTTGCATATGAAGAGGGCATGCGTCTTGACGTTGCGACTAGCGGCGAGATGCATGTGGCTCTGCAAGCAGGAGTTCCGGCGGATGCGTTGGAAATGCATGGCAACAATAAGTCCGCTGAAGAGCTCGAACAGGCGCTCCAAGCGGGGGTGGGCCGGATTGTGGTTGATTCCTTTGATGAGATGACTCGCATCGAATCACTAGTGGCTGATGGCTGCGCGGCTCCCAAGGTGCTCTTGCGAATCAACCCGGGAATTGAAGTGCATACGCACGAACACGTGCAGACGGGGAATCTTGATTCCAAGTTCGGGTTCCCCCTGTCCACCGGTCAAGCAGAGGAGGCCGTGGAGCGTGCTGCAGCCAGCATTGCCATGGATCTGGTGGGCATTCACCTTCACATCGGCAGCCAAGTGTTCAGCGTTCAGAACTTCCTGCAGGGGCTGAGCACAGTAGCCCCCTTCGTAGTGGAGTGTGGTCTGCCAGAGTTCGTAGTGGGCGGCGGACTCGGTGTGGCATACGTGCAGGGCGATGAGGCTCCCTCGATCACCGAGTGGGGCACTGCAATTCTGAGCAGTTGTCGCGAGCAGGGCATCACAGCGCAGATCAGCGTGGAGCCAGGTCGTGCGATTACGGCATCTGCAGCCCTCACCCTGTACACGGTTGGCACTATCAAATTTATCCCTGGAGTGCGGACCTATGTCTCGGTGGATGGCGGTATGAGTGACAACCCGCGACCAGTTCTGTATGGCAGCGGCTACGAGACCTTTCTGCCGCGGGCTGCGAACGCCCGCAGGGAGATGCCAATTCGACTAGTCGGAAAGCATTGCGAGTCTGGTGATCTGCTGGTTCGTGAAGGCCGCGTCCCGGCAGACCTAGCCGTTGGTGATCTCATCGCAACGCCAGTAACTGGTGCCTATGGGCATTCAATGGGGTCGAACTACAACAAGGTTCTGCGGCCCGCTGTGGTTTTTGTGGCTGAGGGTCAGGCTCGTCTTGTGGTGCGCCGAGAGACGCTCGACGATCTGCTCCTGACAGACGTTGGCTAGGGCTGGCTCCGTTGAAACCGAGGCCACATACTCAGGGGCGAGAGAGCACACCATTGCAAGGCCGGAGTGAGTAGTTCGGGTGAGTCCTGCTGTTGCCGGTAGCCTCAGCACGTGGCAAAAACGGTGAACATCGGAGTGCTTGGTTGCGGCAACGTAGGTGCGGCATTAGTCGAACTTCTTCGGCTGCGCGCAGATGAGATCGAACTACGCACCGACTTGCGGTTGCAGGTTGCAAAAGTCGCAGTTCGGTCAACCTCAAAAGAGCGTGCAGTGCTGCTTGATCCGGGTGTTCTTACCTTGGATGCTCACAGCGTTGTGACCGACCCAGACATCGACTTGATTGTCGAGGTGATCGGTGGAATCGAGCCGGCACGAGAATTGATCTCGCTGGCTCTGGCATCTGGAAAGGCAGTGGTCACTGCCAACAAAGAACTGTTGGCCAACATCGGAACCGAATTGTTCGCCGAGGCTGACGAGGCCGGGGTAGACCTACTCTTTGAAGCCGCAGTAGCCGGGGGAGTACCAATTGTCCGGCCTCTACGTGAGTCACTAGTGGGCGAGGACATCACGCGAGTGATGGGAATCGTCAACGGCACCACGAACTACATCCTCACCAAGATGACTGATGAAGGGTGGGCTTACTCCGCTGCGTTGGCCGAGGCTCAGGGCCTGGGGTATGCAGAGCGCGACCCCACAGCCGATGTCGAAGGATTTGATGCCGGAGCGAAAGCAGCCATCATTGCGACCATTGCCTTTGGTGTGCGCGTTGTTGCTGGTGACGTCTACCACGAAGGGATCTCTGGTGTAACGCAAACGGACATCGAGTTTGCTCGCCGGTTGGGCTACGTAGTCAAACTGCTCGCTATTGCTGAACGCTTTAGCGACGGCACAGTGGCTGTTCGCGTGCATCCCGCAATGGTTCCGAACGAGCACCCGCTGGCCTCGGTTCGAGACAGCTTCAACGCAGTCTTTGTGCAGGGAGCGGCTGTTGGTGATCTGATGTTCTACGGCCGAGGAGCAGGTGGAAACCCGACTGCTTCTGCAGTACTCGGAGATGTTGTCGACGCTGCTGCAAACCTGCTGAAGGGCACCCACGCGAGTAATGGCAGCTTTGCAAAGGCGAATCTTCGTCCGGTAGATGAACTGGTCTCACCCTTTTACGTCAACCTGGAAGTGAGCGACGAACCCGGCGTTTTAGCTGCGGTTGCGGGCGTATTCGGAGACCATCGGGTATCGATCCACTCCATGGAGCAAGAAGTCCTAGAAGAAGGCGTCCTAGAAGAAAGAGTCCAAGAGCAACAGCCCAACAGAGGTGCAGCCCGACTGATCTTTATTACCCATGCGGCACGAGAAGCAGACGTGCGAGCTACCTTGCACGAGCTCAGCGCTTTGGATTCGGTGACCTCTGTAGGGTCCGTGCTGCGAGTTATCGGTACCGACTAGGAGACTTGTAATGAAGTACGTATCGACAAGGGGATCTGCACCCGAACTGGGATTCGCTGACGCCTTGCTGGCAGGTCTTGCTCTCGATGGCGGGTTGTACCTGCCCGAATTTTGGCCAGCGCTTCCAGCGCTCAAGCAGCTCCGAGGACGCAGCTATTCAGAAATCGCCGTTGACGTCATGTGGCCATTTGTTCAGGGTGATATTCCCCGAGACGTCTTTGAAAGCATTGTCCAAGACAGCTATGCGGGCTTTGCAGCCGAGCAGGTCTGCCCCCTCGTACCTCTTGGCACTACTGCAGCGGGCGCTGATCTGTTCTTGTTGGAGCTCTTCCATGGCCCGACGTTGGCATTCAAAGATGTTGCATTGCAGCTGGTGGGCCGACTCTTTGATTACGTGTTAACCCAACGTGACGAGCGCATCTGCATTCTTGGTGCAACCTCGGGCGACACTGGGTCTGCTGCAATTGACGCAGTTCGGGATCGCGAGCGGATCGATATCTGCATACTCTTCCCCGAGGGGCGAGTCTCGGATGTTCAGCGGCGTCAGATGACCACGGTGACAGCAAGCAACGTGCACGCGGTTGCGGTAGAGGGCACCTTCGATGATTGCCAAGACTTAGTCAAGGCAGCGTTCGGCGACACAACGTTTCGTGACGAGGTGCATCTTGGTGCAGTGAACTCAATCAATTGGGCGCGAGTCATGGCACAAATTGTCTATTACGTAGTTGCCTACCTTGAAGCTAGCGACAGCAGTGAGCCCGGAGATGAATCTCTCGGGGCCGAGAGCGTTGCCCAAGCCGGAGAGGTGACCTTCTGTGTGCCGACCGGAAACTTTGGCAACATTCTTGCTGGGTGGGCTGCCAAGCAGATGGGCCTTCCAATTGACCGTCTTGTTGTGGCCTCAAATCGCAACGACATTCTCACGCGATTTTTTACGACGGGACAGATGGAGATCCAAGGAGTGGTGCCAACCTCGAGCCCCTCAATGGATATTCAAGTGAGTTCAAATCTTGAGCGCTTGCTGTTCGAGGTGCTCGACCGTGACGGGCAGGCAGTAGCTGAGTTCATGGCTGCATTTCGTGCCGATGGATCGGTATCGGTTCCGGCTGAGATCTTGGACAAGCTCCGTGCGGAATTCGATGCAGGGAGCGTTGATGACGAATCCGCTGCAGCGACTATTCAATCGGTGTATCAACGCACTGCTTTGGTGCTCGATCCGCACTCAGCAGTTGCAGTGGCGCTGGCGGAGCAACTCGGTGGAGAAGAATCGGTTCCCGTGGTTGCGCTGGCAACGGCTCACCCAGCAAAATTTCCTGACGCTGTCGAGGCCGCACTCGGGTTCCGCCCGGAACTACCCGCTCATCTCACTGACTTGTTTGATCGCGTTGAACGAATCGAACATGTGCAGAACACGCTTGAGGCAGTGGAAGCGCTCGTGCGATCGCAGCTCACATCAAGCCAGCACCCATAACCCGCACTCGTGAGCGAGTCTCACGCGCAAAAAGGCAAGGTTTTTGGGTTCCGTGGCAGGGAGCGACCGGCGCAGAGGTTTTGCTTGCCTCTGTGGTGAGCAAGAATGCATGAATGAAGTATGTGATTTGCGTGCCTGATGGTTGTGCCGATGAACCGCACCCTGATTTGGGTGGGCGAACCCCCCTTGAGGTTGCCAATATGCCCGTGTTGAGCGCCCTGGCTGCTCGAGGAACGGTCGGGCGTGCTGCTGTGATTCCCGAGGGGATGCCGCCGGGCAGCGATGTCGGCAACCTGTCCTTGTTGGGCTACGACCCCGCAGTGCATCACACAGGTCGCGCGCCCATCGAGGCTGCATCCCTCGGCATCAGAATCCGACCCGACCAAGTTGCGTTTCGCTGCAACCTGTCGACCGTGGTGACTGACGCTGATCACCCCGATGGGGTCATGGCTGACTTTGCTGGCGGTCATCCCAGCACCGAGGAGGCCGCCGAGGTCATCAAGGCCTTGGACGAGCAACTGGGCTCTGGAGTCGGCGCCGAGGTGAGCTTCCACCCTGGGGTTCAGTATCGCCACATCATGGTTGCACCCGAGTCTTGGGCGGCAGCGGATTGCATCCCACCGCACGACCTGACCGATAGCCCTGCTCAATGGCCGACCGGGCCTGCCGGGCAACAGTTGAGTGAACTCATGAAGGCAAGCCGATCGGTCCTGGAGCAATTCCCACAAGTATCGGCAAACCAAATCTGGCTCTGGGGACAAGGCCATCAGCCAGAACTTCCCTCCTTTCAGGAGACCTACGGCATCTCTGCGGCCATGGTGACTGCCGTCGACCTAGTTCGAGGCCTTGGAGTTCTCACCGGCATGGATGTGGTTCAAGTCGAGGGCGCCACTGGTTGGTATGACACCAACTACGAGGCCAAGCGTGACGCAGCGATTGCTTCACTGCAGGGTGACACTGATCTGTTTGTCATTCACATCGAAGCCACTGACGAGGCTGGCCACGCAGGAAATCTGGCAGAGAAAGTTCGGGCTCTAGAGAACTGGGATGCGCGTGTTCTTGCTGGGCTGATCCCAGCTTTGGACGCCATGGGGGACTGGCGACTCCTGATGTCGCCAGATCATGCGACACCGTTGCTGCTGAAAACTCATACATCCACCACTGTCCCCTACCTGCTCGTGGACTCCAAAGTCGACGGTTCCGGTGGCGAATACAGCGAATCAGGAACGGAGCAGGCCGAGGTCGTCCCGGGCCACGAACTGATGTCGCTGCTGCTCCAACGGACCTGACAGAAGTAAGTTTGCGGGTGCAACAGTCTGTTACTAGATTAGGGAATTCTTCGGCAAAGGCTGCAGGGGGATTTTGGGGTTCACCGGCCATCAGGTCGGGTTCTGAATTCTGAAACCGCATGACACTTCACTGAATTCACTGGTCAACGAACACCGTGACACGGCGTCTGATGAAGTGTTGAGCGAACTCCCCGAGTTCTGTAAGCGCGTGTTGAATATTAGGAATCGATCCCGTCCTCGCCACACTGGCGGGAGGACAGGACCCAAACCGCAGCAGGCGACTCGTGCCTGATGCCTCAACGAAAAGTGAGTCTGAAGCAGTGAGCGCTGATTCGATTGATCTTGATGGACTAGAACGAAAAGATCGTTCCGAGCTTGCTGTGATTGCCCAGGCTCTGGGCGGCAAGCCAACAAGCAGGGTAAAGAAAGCCGACATCATCACCATGATTTTGGAGTTGGCTGGGGTCACACCTGATGCCGATTCTGGGGCTGGGGCCGATACAACCCCTGATTCAGGTGACGAGTCCGCAGGTGGACAAGATGCCCCTGATACTTCCGAGACGGGGGATTCGGCTGCCGAGGCTGCGCAGGACAACAGTGGCGAATCTGGCGGCCCAGAGCAATCAGAGGCATCTGATAGCTCGGCTAGATCTTCGCAATCTGAGTCGGGTCTGCGAGAGCAGAACGGCACGGGTCAAGCTTCTGACTCCGGTGGTGAATCTGCTCGTCAACCTCGACGAGAGGCTGGATCTCGCGGCCAAGCCTCCGCCGGGAATGAGTCTGCCCCCGGCGGGAATGAGTCTGCCCCCGGCGGGAGTGAGCCTTCAAACACTTCTTCGAACGAAGCCTCTTCTCCGGGGTATTCCAGCAGCACCTCGACCGAGGATGACCCACAGAACCCAGATGGGGATCCGCGTAGGCGGCGTCGCCGTCGTGGCCGCGACCGCCAAGAAGAAGGCGCAGAAGGTTCGCAACCTTGGGAGGGCGAACTTGTTGATGTTGCGGGCGTGCTTGATCTGCGGGACGAGGGCTACGGCTTCTTGCGAGTCAATGGCTTGTTGCCAAGCCGAGAAGACGTTTACGTGTCGGTTAAACAAACCCGCCAGCTTGGTCTGCGTCGAGGAGATTGGCTGACAGGCGCCAGCCGACCAGCTAATCGTGGTGAGAAGAATCCCGCACTCCTACGCATCGATGCAGTCAATGGGGCTGACCCGGAGTTGGCACGTGATCGCGTCAACTTTGATGAACTCACCCCGGTTTTCCCCTCGGAGCAACTTCGGTTGGAGCGAGAGGATCACCCATATGACATGACCTCTCGAATTATCGATCTGATTTCCCCGATCGGCAAAGGGCAGCGAGGGCTCATTGTTGCACCCCCCAAGGCTGGGAAGACCACGGTTTTGCAGACGGTGGCGCAAGCGATTGAGCAGAACCATCCCGAGGTTGAACTCATGGTTCTCCTACTCGACGAGCGTCCAGAAGAGGTCACCGATATGCGGCGATCTATCGAGGGCGAAGTCATTGCCTCCACATTTGATCGACCCGCTGAAGAGCACACGCAGGTTGCCGAGTTAGCAATTGAGTGCGCTAAGCGTCGCGTTGAGCAGGGGCAAGACGTTGTGATTCTCTTAGACGGAATCACTCGCCTAGCCCGCGCCTACAACTTGGCTGCTCCCAATGGTGGCCGCATCATGAGTGGTGGCCTCGACACTGGTGCCCTGTACCCACCCAAGCGCTTCTTTGGAGCAGCCCGGAATATCGAAGAGGGTGGCTCGCTGACGATTTTGGCAACAGCCCTCGTCGACACCAATTCCAAAATGGACGAGGTCATCTTCGAGGAGTTCAAAGGGACCGGAAATATGGAACTTCGTCTCGATCGTGCTGCAGCAGAGCGGCGGATCTACCCTGCGATTGACGTTGACGGTTCCTCCACCCGGCATGAGGAACTGTTGATCCCGGCCGAGAAACTGGCTCAGGTTTGGAAACTTCGCCGGCTGCTATCAGGTTTGGCAGCAAGTGGTGAACCGGCGGCTGGGCTGGAATTAGTCGTCGATCGGATGCGGAAATTCCCGACCAATGATGTGTTTCTGGCAGAAATCGCCAAGTCAGCACATATCAACTAGCTGAAAATAGTAACCATTGATCGCTCGGGTTCGCCCAGAGGGGTCGAGACAAGCCATACTTATCAGTCTTATCTGGGCCCCGCACGGAAACCGGGGCCTCAACGGAGCGAAGCATGAAACCAGGAATCCATCCCACCTATCGTTATGTCGTCTTTCAAGACACCTCGTCTGGCGACACCATGTTGACGAAGTCGACCATTGAGGCGACCGAGACCACAACTTGGACTGACGGTCAGGAATACCCGCTCGCCAAGGTAGAAATCTCGGCCTTCACACATCCGTTCTTTACGGGTCAGATGAAGATTGTCGATACTGCCGGTCGAGTCGAGCGCTTCGAGCGTCGCTACGGTCGTCGCAAGAACGTCGAGGGCGAAGGCGATGCATCTGCGGATGAGTCAACAGCGCCTGACACCGATGCGGCTGACGTCGATTCTGCTGATACCGGTGCTGCTGACACCGATGCGGCTGATACCGATGCTGCAGGTCCTGAAACAGCCGAGACTGCTTCCGCTGAGTGATCACTCCGACTCCGGTCGGCGTTATCCAATAGCACTGCTGGATCTCTGATGACCCTGGATCCAAAACAGAGGGCACGCTTGCAAAAGGCCAAGCTGCTTGCTGTGACGCGCCAGTATCTAGAGTCACCACTCAGCTCCCGTGATACGGAAAGTCTGCGGGGCGAGCCGGCCTCAGCTCCGATTGAGATATCAGATGTCTTAGAAGCGGGATCGCTGTATGCGTTGAACGTGACGGGGCGTGGCTTTGTCTTGCTTTCCGAGAGTTCGGCCCGCTCGCTCAGTGCAGCGTTGATCTGGGCAGCGCAACAGCCAGTGCAGCGACTCACGGTGTTTACCGACGCAGTAGGAGCCACCGATGCTCCATTGGCAACTGCTGCTCGACCAGAAGACCTTGCCCGTTGGGCGCAGTACTTCTTGGTCGCAGACCAGCCCATCGAGGTCCGCCTGATTCAGGGCACGGGGTCAATCGGGATTCAACCTGGCCCGGTGCCACCGGCTTCTGCAGCACCTGAGCGAGATCCTGTTCTTGAGCAGCACCTCATTGATGAGGGCCTAGAGGTTGTGCATGAGCACGGCGTGACTCGCGGCGAACTGCTCGGACTCGAGGTTGCTCGCCTCGTCGTTTGGCCAGAGGAATCGGGCGGCGACAATGCACTGCACCTAGAGGTGGGAGTTGGCCGCTTTGACCGAGATGCTCATGCGGCTGTGCGCCCTGATGAGTCACCGGTTGATGACCTAGCGAAGACGGTCTCGATCTTGCGAGATCATCGCTTTCCTGGAGCCCCAACGCATGCTGTGCAAAGGCTCTCGCGTGAACGCTGGCTGCGTGCGCTGCTACTCGATCAGCCGAGTCTGGTCGGTGCGCAAAGCCTGACTGCTCTTGGGATGACGACCGAGCCTTCGGGATTGCGGGATGCATTTCCTGCGGCGGCGACCGGGAGCACAGAAGACGGAACCCCTTTGGTCGTGGTTTGCTCCTGTGGAGTTGACCTAGCACTTCTGCCGCTAGCCGCTGACCTTCGGGAACAGGTCAACTCAGAAGCAGTGCTTCTGCTAGCAGTGCCCGAGCAGGACCATCATGTGGCAACCAAGTGGTTGGCCTCGATGTTGCGTCAGCCAGCTGAACTCATTGCCATCGCCGTTGGGTGGGGTTGAGCATGGCTGCGCACGACCTCTCTGTCCGCCTGAACGGTTTGCAGCGCGAGTTTGAAGAGGTTGAAGCTCGTCTTGCTGACCCGGCAGTGATAGCGGACCAGACCCGCTACGTGGAACTCTCACGCCGGTATAGCGAACTGCAACCCATTGTTGAGCGGACGGCTCAGCTCGTTGAAGCCGAGGGAGATCTCGAAGCTGCAAAGGAGCTGATCTCGCTCGGTTCGGGTGAGGAGCGTGACGCCTTGCGAGCCGATGCTGCCGAGTCCGAATCCGCAGTAGATCGACTCGTTGAGGAACTGAAACTTCTTCTGCTTCCCAAAGACCCCAACGATGACCGCAACGTGATTGTCGAGATTCGCGGCGCAGAGGGTGGGGAAGAGGCAAACCTGTTTGCCCGCAATCTGTTCGAGCTGTATCGGGCCTACTCCAGCCGGGTCGGATGGAGTTTTGAGACCATGTCATCCTCTCCTACTGAGATGGGTGGCCTCTCGGACGTGACTTTTCGCCTGGCCGGTCCCGGCGTGTGGTCCCGCATGCGTTTCGAAGCTGGTGTGCACCGGGTGCAGCGGGTTCCGGTTACTGAATCCCAAGGCCGGATTCATACTTCCTCGGCCACGGTCGCAGTGCTGCCCGAGGCCGATGAAGTAGAGGTTCGCATCGATGCGAACGACCTCACCATTGACGTGTATCGCTCCTCCGGGCCGGGCGGTCAGTCAGTCAATACAACCGACTCAGCCGTGCGGATTACTCACCTTCCAACTGGCCTAGTAGTCGCGATGCAGGATGAAAAGAGCCAACTTCAGAATCGGGCGAAGGCGTTGCAGGTCTTGCGTGCTCGGCTGTTGAAGCTTGAACAGGACCGCCAAGCAGGTGAGGCATCGGGGCAACGCAAAGCTCAGATTGGTGGCGGCGGTCGCAGCGAAAAGATTCGCACCTACAACTTCAAAGAGAATCGCGTTTCTGACCATCGGATTGGTCTGACGGTGTACAACCTTGACCGGGTGCTCTCGGGTGAACTTGATGAGATTAGCGACGCACTCGTAGCTGATGACCGCGCCAAGCAGCTGTCGGATTCGGAGTTATGAGTTCCTCGGATCAGACCGTGAGCTGGAGGGATCTGCTCATCGAAGCAACGCTGGCGTTTCGGGCTGCAGGTCTTGAGCAAGCTGCGATCGATGCTCGCCGAGTAGTTGAGCAGGCCTCGGGTGCAGACCCGTCAGAACTGATCCTGGTTCTAGATGATCCGGTTACGGAACGATCGATGAGTTCCTTTGAGCTCATGGTGCGGCGCAGATCTGCCGGTGAACCATTGCAGTATGTCCTTGGGTCATGGTCATTTCGATCATTGGACCTCATGGTGGATTCGCGAGTGCTCATTCCGCGGCCAGAGACCGAGGCCGTAGTTGAGGTTGCTCTGGCAGAGTTGGACCGGCTTGGGGCGCGGGATCGAACCTGCCAGGTTGTGGACCTTGGAACGGGTTCGGGTGCAATCGGGTTGTCCATCGCTGTAGAGCGTGTGAGGACTCAGGTGATGTTGACGGACCAATCTCCCGAGGCTTTGCAAGTAGCGCGAGCAAACATCGCCGGCTTGGGAAGGCCCGGAGCGCGCATCTCTACAGGTGTCGGGTCTTGGTTTGATGCGCTCCCACCTGAGTTGATGCGCAAAGTCGATCTGATCATCTCGAATCCTCCCTATGTGCCCGCTGACCTGCCGCTTCCACCAGAGGTAGTTGACTGGGAGCCAGTGGGTGCTCTTCGTTCTGGCCCCGACGGGACTGACGACTTGCGAGTGTTGATTCTTCAGGCGGGGGAGTGGCTTCAAGAAGACGGCGTGTTGATCTGCGAGCTGTCCCCCGAACAAGCAGCAGACATGCAGGCCCTAGCTATGACTGTCTTCACCCACGTACGTATCGAGCCTGATCTAACTGGCCGCGATCGGGCACTCGTCGCCGCAGGTCCCAAGTAGGCGCACTCTGTCCCACGCTGCAGGATTCGGTCCTTCGCCCCGCCACCTGAGTCATTGGCGCCGGTAACCTACGGATACCGTCGCTTACCGGCGCCAATGCGGCTGCTCAGGCTGGGAGAAGGGTCTCGTCGGTGAGGAAGTACATGCCGGCGTCGAGGAGTAGGACGATCCCGACAAGGCCGCAGACCACCCGTAGGACAGTTCGTCCCAGGCCGGGTCCGCTTTCGCGACGCGTAGACAAGCGTTCGAGCAGGCCGGAGCCCCCATAGCGGGCGGTAAGGCCGAGGATGACGGGCGGGGCGACGAAGATCACGTTGTAGGCAAGTAGGAGCGAAACCGTGGCCAACGGTGAGGGATCGGCGCGAGCAATAGCGGCGAGGGCGCCGAGGTAGGGAAGTGCGGTGGTCGCTTCGATCGCGGTGATTGTTAGTCCGAGTCCGAAGGCTCGGGTCGGTGTCAGAGCGGCCGGGGCCTTAGGTGCATCGCGTGGCGTGGTCCTAGGGGAACGGATGGCGTAGACCAGCGCGACGACGCCGAGGAGCGCCTCTATCCCGTAGGGGACCGCAGGTGAGGAGAGCAGGTCGATGATCCGGTCGATGGCGCGTTCGAAGACGAACACGACGATGATCCCGGTCGCGAAGTAGAGAGTGAAGATGCCAGCGATGTAGGCGCGAACATTGCGCCACGGGTCGGGTCTGGCGATCAGATAGCCCGTCATCGCTAATGCGGACGGGTTGACGGAGTCGACGACAGCGATGCCGAGCACGGCCAGCACCAGTGAGGTCGTCATGATCCGACTCCCTCGACGCGGTCGGTGAGGGAGTCGTCCCGAGCAGCGTGGCTGTGGAGCGGCGTATTCACCCCGTACGCCCTTTGTTGCTCGTCGCCGCCGGTCCCAAATAGGCGCACTCGGCCCTTCGCTGCAGCAGTGGATCGCCCCGCCACCTGAGTCATTGGCGCCGGTAACCTACGGATTCCGTCGCTTACCGGCGCCGATGCGGCTGCGGTGGATGGAAGCGTCACACAGTGCCCTGCATACTCGGGGTTTCGTTCGGTGTGACCAAAATCTTGGCTTGCGAGTCTGGGTCGCCAAGCGCAGTAAACGCATCGGCAACTCCCTCAAGGGGCACCGTTGCTGTGATCATCTGACTGACTGGGTATTCCCCTTCCGAAATCCGGTGCAGGGTGTCTGCAAACTCCTCGGGGTCATAACCAAACACGAACTGCAGATTGAGTTCCTTGCCCACCGCAATCATGGGGCGAAAGCTGTCGGCAACCATGCAGACCCCAACTACCAGAATCTGTGCGGCGCGAGGTGCTTCGAGTATGGCGGATTCCAACATGCCAGGAACCCCGACCGCTTCGAAAATTACGAGTGGTTTACGGCCGTCGATGCGTCGCCAGATTGCAATCGGTGACTCCACAGCGGGGTCAGTCACTTCACTCGCACCAAATACGCTTGCCAAGGCTCGGCGGCTAGCTGAATAATCCGAAGCGAGGATCGTCTCGACTCCTGCAGTGCGGAGCGCGGCGACCACTGCAAGCCCAACCGGCCCACAGCCCAGCACTACCGCAGCGTGTTTCGGTGTGATGACGCTCTTGTTCACTGCATGCGCTCCCACCGACATCGGTTCGGTGAGCGCTGCGAGGTGAGGGTCGAGGCCATTGGGGACTTTGCTGCACAGAACCTCTGAGAGCGCAATCTGCTGCGCAAAGCCTCCCGGATAGGTGTTGTCATAACCCAAAGCGTGAAGTCCACCTGAATCCATAACGATCGGCAGCGAGACCACAAGATCGCCCACAGCGAGGTTGTTTACATTCGGGCCTACCTCGAGCACCCGAGCAGAGAACTCGTGACCCATGACAACATCTCGTGACGCATCCATCGGTGCGGGAGCAAATGGTCCTGCCTCTGCAGACATCACCTCGGCCATCTCTACTAGTTGATCTGCATGGTGAAGCGCATGGAGGTCCGAGCCACAGATGCCACAGGCGATGACCTCAGCTATGACTTGCCCTGGTTGTGGGGAGAGCTCTGCTACGTCATCAACGAGCAGCTGCCCACCCCGCATGACTGCTGCCTTCATCTGTTCCCCCAACGTAATCCCGTGAGCGGTGGGTCCAAGACCCTCTTTGAGGTTACTCTTTGTGGTGTTGCGTTAGTTGAGCAGAAGGCAGTTGCTGTCTGACCCGGCGGCATTGCAGATCGGGGAATCCTATGAGTTTGTGCCGTAAACCCGCTGAGCGTGCTGAGATGTTGACCGAGGTACCTTTCTTCGACGGTTTTGGCGCGGATGAGATTCTGCGAGTGGTGGAACTCACTGATGAGGTTCTCATCCCGGCCGGAAGCGTTGTCGTGGATCAGGGTGACCCTGGCACGGACTGCTACGTCATTCTCGATGGCACTGCGAGTGTCTACGTGCGAGGAGACCATGTCGCTTCCTCGGGACCCGGTTCCATGGTTGGCGAGATGGCGCTCGTTGATCATCGACCCCGAACAGCAACCGTTGTCGCAGATACTGACCTAGACATGCTGCGCTTTAATTCTGAAGCGTTTCGTAAGTTGCTCAAGGAAATGCCGAAGGCATCCGAGCGCATTATGACTGTCCTGCAGGCACGGCTCAATCGACTCGGCACCGTCTAGTCGGACTGCTTGCCGAGCGGTCACAAAAACTGAAGTTCGCCCTCGGCACCAATCTCGACTGCCCTGCCCAATAGCGCCTCGCTTGTCATCAGCGTCATGAGTTCAGGCTGCGAGGTCACCGCCCATGCGCGCTCGCCTTGGGGAGTCAAACATGCCGCATGTCCTCGAACCGCAAGACCCTCGCGATCGTGCATCACGGTCCAAGTTTCGATTTCAGCCTCGCCGAGATAGTCGCCCGCTGCTTCTCTTCCGGCAAGCTCGTTCACCTCTACTTGGGGACGTTCCCAGCGGTAGCCAGCTTTGGGCGGATTGGTTGAGAACAGACCGAAAGCATGTTTGTCCACGTGTCCGCCATTTGCCGTAACTAGGCCCATCGAACCAGCGTCTTCGCGGAGCACCTGCACCATCGAACACAATGCGTGGCCAACCGGATTGTTCCAAGGACCACCAGCAAATGACAAGCCTCCATAGACGGTTAGTTGGCGGTCAGCTGAAATTGAAAGTTCACGCAGCGCTAGTTGAACAGCCGAGGGGTAACAGGAGTACAAATCGACATGTTCGACCTGATCAATATCTACCTGAGCCAGTTCTAAAGCCCGGTTCCCTGCAATTCGCATCGCGGCAGAGGAGTGAAAATCGAGTCGCTCGGACAGGCTCCAGTCCTTCGCATCGGTGCCAGCATGCACAAAGACCCAACGGTCTGCTGGTACCCCAAGTGCGCGGGCCCGCTCCACGGAGCACAGGATGATTCCAGAGGCCATGTCCACATCTGGGTTGGCTACCATTCGCTTGGTATAGGGGTACCCGATCATCCGATTCTGTGAGGTTGGGGTTGTGATCTCTTCTGCGGTGAACGAGGTGCGGTTCCATGCGTATGGGTTCTGCTCGGCGACTCGAGAGAACCCGGACCAAATCTTGCCGACGTAATCCAGATGTTCGGCCATGGTCCGAGTCGAGTCCTGCCAGAGCGCATTTTCGAAAAGCGGATATACCTGAAGCGGCATCAGGATTCCGCGTGCGGCCTCGGACGGGTGACCCATAAAGAAGGGGGACTCATCCATCCAATCGGGAGTTTCATCAGATGCTTGACTGGTCCAGTCGAGTTCAAGCCCCAACTTCTTTGCAGCAGAACGTGATTTGCCTGACTCGCCGCCGCAGAGGAGCGCTAGGTCGAATTCGCCTGCGCTGATTGCAGCCGCTAGGCGGTTCACCATGGACTGTGGAGTGTTCCCACCAACGGTGGCGTACCAGGTTTTGGCGTCTACGCATCCGAGCTCTTCACGAACCAGAGCTCCCGGGTTCGAGTAGCGCCAAGAGATGGTGGGGACTGCCGCTACAACCTGCGCAGAAGCCAAAGCCGCTTCGGCCCCGGAATCTGCCTGGGCCGCAAGCAAAGCCTGGGTCATAAGTGCTGCGGGCTCATACAGATTGGCGCCTTGGTCTACGCGATTAAGGATTTGACCAACACCGATAATCACTGGCGTTCGTGGGTCAAGAGAGGAGCTCGCTGCAGACATGTCTGCAGACTACGGGCGCGGGGGCTGATGATCGAACTCCTAGCAGCGGTTACTCCTGCTTGGTGAGCCTTCAGTAGCCGCACTCACGTGGCCGGTGCGAGGTCTGCAGTGTTACATGTGCGGTGAGTTCACTAGAGTGAGGGGGGTGAATGACCCTTCCGTTCAGGACGTGAGCGAACCTCCTATCAGAGTTGTCCTTGGATCAGACCATGGTGGCCTCAGTCTAAAAAATGAGTTGGCACAGTATCTGAGCAGTCAAGCCATATTGGTAACCGACCTTGGGACACATACTTCAGACTCGGTCGACTACCCGGAGTTTGGGGCAGCCGTCGGAAGAGCCGTAGCAGCGGGCGATGCCGATTTTGGCGTTGCTGTGTGCGGGTCGGGCCTTGGTATCTGCATCGCAGCCAACAAGATCGACGGAGTTCGTGCGGTCACGATTCACGATGTCACCTCGGCTCGGTTGAGCCGAGAGCACAATGACGCAAACGTTATCTGCCTAGGTGAACGCCTTATTGGTCGAGAGGTAGCCAAAGAAGCTCTCGATGTTTTTCTCGCCACACAGTTTGAGGGTGGCCGCCACGCAAAGCGCGTCCACAGCCTTGACGCACTCATTACCCAACAGATGTAACCAACGCACTCGGTTCTGAGTGCCTACCGAAGGAAGTATCTGCCATGCCATGGCCGACTGATCGTGACAACGAAGTATTTGCAGCCATCGACCGAGAGGTTGACCGACAAAACACCGGCATCCAACTCATCGCATCCGAGAATTTCACCTCGCCTGCCGTGATGGAGGCAGTGGGCTCGGCTCTGACGAACAAATATTCTGAGGGTTACCCGGGTAAGCGTTACTACGGCGGAAACGAGGTCGTCGACGAGATTGAACAGATGGCCATTGAGCGGGTCAAGTCTCTGTTCGGAGCCGAGGCCGCGAATGTGCAGCCGCACTCCGGAGCGAATGCAAACCTCGGCGTGTACTTGGCTCTGCTTGAGGG
Source organism: Bifidobacterium breve (assembly GCA_945901935.1). Classification (GTDB taxonomy): domain Bacteria; phylum Actinomycetota; class Acidimicrobiia; order Acidimicrobiales; family Microtrichaceae; genus IMCC26207. The sequence goes on from CAMDLX010000030.1 coordinate 16,676, forward strand.
TGGAGACACAGTGCTTGGCCTGAGTTTGGACCACGGTGGTCACCTGACCCACGGGTCTCCCGTAAACATTTCGGGGCGGTTCTACAACTTCATCTCCTACGGAGTACGCCCCGAAGATGAGCGAATTGATTACGATCAAATGCGCTCACTTGCTTTGGAGCATCGACCAAAAATGATTGTGGCGGGAGCCACGGCGTACCCCAGAATTATTGACCCCGAAATCGTTCGTGAGATCTGCGATGAAGTCGGCGCTCTCTTTATGTTCGACGCAGCGCATATCGCCGGCTTAATTGCCGGTGGGGCGCACCCCAACCCAACCCCGTTCGCAGACGTGGTCACGTTCACCACACACAAGACCCTGCGCGGGCCTCGAGGCGGATGCATTCTGTCCAAAGAAGAATTTGGCGCTCGCATCAACAAGGCGATCTTCCCCGGGCTTCAGGGTGGACCCTTGGAACATGTGATTGCCGGCAAGGCAGTTGCATTTCGCGAGGCCGCAGATCCGAGCTTTGCAGGGTACGCGCAGCAGATTGTTAAGAATTCACAAGCACTCGCAGAGTCGCTGATTTCTCAGGGGTTCCGCTTGGTTTCGGGCGGTTCTGATAATCACCTGCTCCTGATTGACCTTCGCTCCTTCGACTCAGAACTTACTGGTAAGGAAGCTCAGATTGCTCTTGACCTTGCAGGGATAACGCTCAACAAGAACACGGTTCCTGATGACCAGCGTTCACCCTTTGTTACATCTGGGCTCCGAATTGGAACGCCCTCGGTGACAACTCAAGGAATGGCCGAACCCGAGATGACTCAGATTGCTGAACTGATCACACGCGTCCTGGCAGCGCCGAGCGATGAGTCAGTGATCGCTGAAGTGCGAGGCGATGTTGAATTGCTCTGCTCCAAGTTCACCCCGTACCCGCTCTGAGACCGCTCATGCGAGGCGTCATCCTTTGCTACGTGGCCGCATGCTGTCTGAACGCGGCCTACTAACCTGTCGTCTGTGGGTCCCTTGCCGTATTTGTTTGTGATGGCAGTAGCCGTTATTGCCACGGCAATCTCGGTTCCGCCCTTGCGGATTCTGTCTAGAAAAATCGGTGCCATGGCCCAGCCAGGTGACCGAACCGTGCACGCAAAGCCCACCCCAATACTCGGTGGGACCGCCTTGTTCATTGGTCTGCTCGTAGCGCTCGCTGCGGCTTGGCGATTGCCGGACTTCGGAGCAGTATTCGACGCCCCCGGAAACGTTCTAGGTGTGATTGCTGCAGCCACGGTGATCTGGCTGACCGGCCTGATTGACGACCTGCGAGATGTCTCTGCCCCAGCCAAGGTGGCAGGCATGGTTCTTGCAGGATCGATTTTGACCCTAGTTGGCCTGACCATCATCTATTTCAGAGTGCCGTTCTTGGGTTTCACGTTGCTACCGCCAGACATGTCGGCGCTGATTACTGTGCTCTGGGTTGTTGGCATGGCCAACGCAGTAAATCTGATTGATGGACTCGACGGCCTAGCAGCAGGAATCGTTGCGATCGGTGCCGGGTCGTTCTTCTTGTACGGATGGCGGCTCCTCGAGGTTGGTGTCATCGACCCCGGCAATCTGGGGCCGCTGATTGCGATCATTACTGCCGGAGTCTGCCTGGGCTTCTTGCCCTTCAACTTCAACCCGGCAAGCATCTTCATGGGTGACTCGGGGGCACTGCTGCTCGGGCTGCTTCTAGCTGCATCAACGATTGCCGTTGGTGGACAGTCGGATGATCCATTCTCGGGACAATCTTGGTTCTTCTTTGCGCCGCTCGTGATTCCGCTCGTGATCCTCGGGGTGCCGCTGTTCGACTTGGTCTTCGCTGTAGTGCGTCGAGCGAGGAATCGGACAGGCGTAGCGACTGCAGATAAACAGCACCTGCATCACCGGTTGATGGACCTTGGTCACGGGCAACGTCGCACTGTTGTCATTCTGTGGGGTTGGACAGCGGTGCTGTCTTGCTTTGTGCTCATCCCAGCGTTAACGAGTCGTGGTAACGGCATCGTGCCCATTGGCTTGCTGGCCCTAGCACTGTTGCTCTTTACTCTCTTCGCCCCACGGTTCGGCAGATACTCCGACCTTGGCGACAACTCCGACACAGCTGACAACTCCGACATAGCTAATAACTCCGACATAGCCGGCAACTCCGACACAGCTGAACCACCGGAAGATCCAGCTCAGGGAGGGCCCTCGCAAGTGGCAGAGTCTGGCTCTGAGTCAGAGCCAGAATTGCCGAAGCTCAGTTCCTGAGCGAGCGGGGTTCAAGTTCCGTAGTGTTGGGTACGGATCAGAACTTGTTAGTTCAGTGCCACAGTGTCGGTGTCGACGCCAGATCGAATGATCGAACCGGGCAACTTTCCTGTTGCTTCGCTATTGCGAACGACTTCCACGCCACTCACAAACACGTGGTTCACACCGACTGATCCGGCGTACAGGCGACTCGTCCCGCCCGGAAGATCCTCGACCATTGTCAGCATCTCGGATTCGATCAGCAGCGGATCGAACAGCACCATGTCGGCGTGAGTACCCTCGGCGAGTATGCCGCGATCTCTCAAGCCGAAGAGCTCAGCTGGTACCTGGGTCAACAGGTGTACGCCGTGTTCCAGAGTGGTGAGCTTTCGGCCGCGAATGCAGTCTGCCAAGAATCTGGTGGGGTAGTTCGCTCCCTGCATGCGATCAAGGTGAGCTCCTGCGTCGGATCCTCCGAGCATCACGCTGGGATGGTCCCAGGCTTTGCGCCGCAGTTCCCAAGAAGCAGCATCATTGTCGGTGGCCCCGGGCCAGAGAATGGTCTGGAGCCCGTCTGCGATCACGATATCCAAGAGTGCGTTGAATGCAGTCACTCCGCGCTCAGCCGCTATCTCTCCCACGCGTCGACCCGAGAGCCCTTCATTTTCCGCAGCGAAGGTATCGCCGATGACGTAGGTGTCCCACCCAGTGAGTCGGCCAAACACCCCGGCATCAGGCGAGGCCGCTCGCGATTCCATAAAGGAACGAGTCTCTGGGTCTTTCAATTTCTCGATGCGCTCGGGCATCGGCAACCCAAGTATTGGGCCCCAGTCCGGCATCATGTTGAGTGCACAGTAGGTAGAGAAGCTCATGTTCATGCCAACGATTACTGGCATCGTGAGGGCAACTACCTTTGCTCCAGCCTCAGCGCAAGCATCCATGGCTGCTAGCTGATTCTGGTAGCGGTCCGGCGCATGAGAATCAATGGTCAATACGTTCCAGTTCAATGGCCGGTTGCCGGCCTGAGAGAACTTGATCATGAAGGCCACCTCATCCTCTGAGAAGCCATCGAGGCAGCCGTCCGAAGCGAATTCCAGCGTGGTTCCCTCGTGCTCAGAAACCACCGAGGCCAGCGAAAGGAGCTCTTCCTCGGTGGCCCACCGGGAGGCCACTGCAAGGCCATCGCCATCGGAGTGGGTGCGAGCGAGCGTGGTAGAAAATCCAAGTCCTCCCGCCTGAATGGACTCGGCCAAGAGCGTGCGCATTTCCTCAAGTTGTTTCGCAGAGGCTGGCCCTTGCACTGCTTGGTCACCCATGACATTTCTCCGCAGTGCGCAGTGCCCCACCAAGAATCCGGCATTCATCCCTAGGTTTCCTTCGAGCCGCGAGAGGTACTCACCAAAGGTCTGCCAGTCCCAGGTGATGCCTGTTTCGAGGGCGGCGAGCGGCATTCCCTCTACCTTGGCCATCATCTGCCGGGTGTAATCGGCATCTTCAGGAGCGAGAGGCGCCAAGGTGAACCCGCAGTTCCCACCGATGATGGTGGTGACTCCATGCAGATTCGAGGGGGAGCCGGTCGGGTCCCAGAAGAGTTGCGCGTCGTAATGGGTATGTGGATCCACAAATCCTGGAGTGAGTACGAGTCCTGTGGCATCAAGGATCTGCTCGCATTTTTCGGTGGGGAGACTGAAGGCTTCACCCATTTCCAGAATGCGGCCGCCGCTCACTGAGACATCGCCAAGGCGGGCGGGGCCACCAGTGCCATCAACGATTGTTGCGTTCTGAATGAGTAGGTCCATGGTGTTTCCCTTGTCGTGATGTGGCGAGATTTGGGGAGTCGTTGTTTCGCCCTGATTGAGTCGGTCTGTGCCGATGCTTTAAACCCTTAACACTCTGTCAGAATTTCAACAGCTTGGACACTTGCCTAGCAGCAGATGCTCTATCTTGAACACACGAGCTACAACGTGTCTTGCGTCACCCGTGTGTTGTCGTGGTAAACAGAGAACTACGGCATGTTTAGCGAAGTGGAAATCTTAAGAACCAACCACTGTGTCAACTGCACAGTCCTTTAGGGGGAAATTCAACGTGAAGCGATCACTCATCATTTTGGTCTGTGCCTTGGCGCTCTTTGCAGCGTCCTGCGGAGCGAAGGGCAGTTCCACTGACGCATCCTCAGAGAACGAGGGTGGGTCTACGGAGACCACTGCAGCGAGTGGAACTGACGCTGCGATGTGGGGAGATCTCGAGTCGCCATGTGGCAAGGGCAGCGCATCTGTTGCCCCGGGTGAAGGCCCTTCGACGGACACCTTGTTCTTGGGTGTAGCGAACGATCGCAACTCGCAAATCCGGCCCGGTCTCAACGCCGAGTTTTGGGATGCTGCAGTGGCCTTTACCGAATGGTGTAACGCACAAGGCGGAATCCAGGGCGTGCCGCTCTCTCCAGTAGATATCGATGGCGGTGTGACCAACGTTGAGGCAGGAATGACCACGGCATGTAACTCCGTGTTTGCCTTGGTAGGCGGCGGGTTCGCAATGGATAACCTCGAGTTCTCTGGCAAAGAGGGATCCGACTTCCACAAATGCGGGCTCATCGACATTCCAGGATTCACGGTCTCGGTGGACAAGAGTCTCTCGAACGGACAAGTTCAACCATTGCCGAACCCGGCAAATGCAAAGTCTTCACAGTGGATCACTGACTTTAAGAAGCTCTACCCCGAGGACTCAGAGAAGATCGTTGTGGTGTACAGCAAGGATCTTCCATCTCTTGAGTCAGTCAAGGTTCAGTTCGATGCCGTAGTTGCAGAGGACCCTGACATTAAGAACCTTCCCGCAATCTCGTACCCACTCGTCGTCACTGACTGGGGCCCGTATGCAGAGAAGGTCATCGAGAGCGGCGCTACCTCTATGTACTGGATCGGCGAGCCAGCCAATGCCGCCAACCTGCTCAAGGTTCTGCGCGAGAAGGGCTGGAAAGGCACCTTCTTGAACGAGGCCAACCTGTACGACAACCTGTTCATCGAAACAGGCGGTGCGATAACTGAAGGAGCGATTGTGCGCACTGCAACGCACCCATTCGAAGAGGCCGATAAGTGGCCTGCAGTTCAGCAGTACCTTGACAACCTGCAAAAATATGTGCCCGGTGGCAAGGCTGCTTTCTTGGGCCTGCAGGGCACCTCTTCTTGGCTCTTGTTCTCAGTAGCAGCAAATACCTGTGCCGAGAAAAACAAGGGAGTTATCGACCGCGAATGCGTGCTCTCCGAGGCAAATGCTATCGAGGAGTGGACTGCTGGGGGCATGCATGCACCTTCTGATCCTGGAACAGAGGTACCTGTCAGCTGTGGCATGTTGCTCATAGTGAAGGACGGCGAGTTTGAGCGCCTGTACCCGAAGATCGACGGCGAGGACGATGACGTCAACGGGTTCCATTGCCCAGAGGACAGCATCGTGACCGTTCCTCCGGCTTCTGTGCCCGGTAAGGGAAATGTCGATCCTTCCCGCCCACCACTCTGAGGTCTTGACCTTGAGTCTCTGGGGCTGACGTAGTCGGCCCCAGAGATCTTGGTTATCCCTCGACCTCTACGTTGATATTTCATCTGAGGTCTTGAGGGCGCACCACTTGTTGATCTAGCCACTATCAGACTGCCGAGTAGCCGTGGACAAGTTTTTAATCTTCACAATCGCAGGGCTCTCAACAGCAGCCATCTATGCGATCGCGGCCTCGGGACTCGTTGTCACGTATACAACCTCAGGCATCTTCAATTTCGCTCACGGGGCGTTTTCGATGATGGCGGCGTTCATGTACTGGCAGGTGCATATGGGTTGGGGAGTTCCGGCTCTTCC
>CAMDLX010000031.1 GCA_945901935.1 Bifidobacterium breve
GGCAGAAGTGCCTGCAGTTCCTGCACCAAGCGATCAAGTTCCTCTTGTTTGGTCGGAGCGGAGGCATTCACGCATGAGGAGCCTGCTACCAGCAGAGCGGTCATCTCTAAGGCAATCCCATTGCTAGGACCCTGCTGGGATGCAGATAAAGAACGAGAACCCAGAAGCACGTTGGTGGTCTGAGCCATGCTCAGTGGCGCGAGCTTGCTGACTGGCTCAAGTTCGCTCACGGGCTCAAGATCGCTCAGCGAGCTAGCCACCTCTGCCTCTTCTTCGCCCAGAACCAGAATCAGCCCAACTGCGCACTGGCGAACAATCTGAGTTCCAGCGCTCGCAGCCTCGAACTGTTGCATTCCCAGAGCGTTTGTGGCGACACGCGGGCTTGGACTGCCGAAGACAGTACGAGTCCCTTGGTGCAGGACAAGATCGTCCGCAGTCAGGTACGCAGCACCTGAGCGAATCAGTTCCTCGATCAGCTGATCCCGTATTGAGCTCGGACCTCCAGCGATAACTAAGCCGTAGCCGTTTAGTTCCAGACAGGGAACACAAAGGTGCAGCACCGAGGGGTTGAGTTCCGCAGAAATGATGAGCAGTTGCTTCCACAGTGCGGGAAACAATTCCGAGGTTTCTTGGCCGGCAGCGACCACTCCGGCATCGTTTTTTTCTAACCGCCAGGCCCCATCTGTCTCAGCGCCGTGATCGCCTTCGGCTGTAAACCAAAAACTCAATCGAGGAAGCACCCCTTGCTCCTCCGTGTCGAAGCGAGGCGACTCCTTCTGGGCGGCGTTCAGTTCAGACTCAACTGTCAGTAGATCGCGCAGAGTATCTAGGACGTCTTGTGGGAACTCCCCACGCAGTTCAACCTGGCCCGTCGGAAGCTGCACAATCCCCTGCAACTGGCCCAGACCGCTCTGCGCCTGGGGCTCGTTGCCCGCCGCATACCCTTCCCATTCGGCATCCCAATTCGGGTCCTCTTCAGCTAGGCCAAAGTGACTGGCGCTGGGATCAGCAGGCGGAAACCCGCCAATCCTGCGCGAAAAGGAAAAGCGGCGGCGTTTCGGGCCTTGCGAGGTTTGATCATTATTTGGCATGTCACTCACGAGACCTGTCCTCCAAGAACAGCAACAACGCTACACCGCTCGCCAAAGCCCAATTCTGTGCTGCAAGCACACCAAGAAACTCGCCTCGTCCTGAGCCGGCGCCCCTAGTGATGGTCCGGCCGAGAAGGATGCAAGTGATATCTCTTGAAGCCTGCCACTCGCTACCTGCAGCGTTGCGGTTGCTTGCTAGCTCTTGAAGGCCACGAGTTGAGCTACTGCATCGTTCGCGACATTTGTAACTGCGCCAGGGACAATTCCTAGCCACAGGGTTCCAACTACTGCAATCACCAGAGCAATCGAAGCTCCAACAGGAACCTTGATTCTGGATTCCATGAGTTCTGCTGCAGGATCCTCTGAGAAGTACATGGCGACAACAACTCGTAGGTACAAGAAGGCTGCTACTACTGCCGAGACCATGGCTATTACGGCCAAGGCATACTGCCCCTCGGCCACCACAGAGTTGATGACGTAGAACTTGGATAGGAACCCTGCAGTAAAGGGAACACCGGCCTGAGCTAGCAGGAACACCGTAAAGATCAGGGCCAAACCTGGCCGAGCACGCCCAAGGCCCCGGTAGTCGTCAAGAGCGTGCGTGCCATCACCGGTGCGGCCCATGATGGTAACGATTGCAAAGCTGCCAGTGACCATAAAGGTGTAGGCAAGCAAGTAGAACAGAGCAGCGGAGGTTCCCTGAGTAGATGAGGCCTCTACGGCTACAAGAATGAAGCCAGCGTGGCTAATGGATGAGTAGGCGAGCATGCGCTTGACGTTGGTCTGCACAATGGCCATAAACGAGCCAATCAACAGGCTCAACACTGCAAGCGCGTAGACCATCGGCCGCCAATCGGCTCCGTAGGTTGGCCCGAAGGTAACCACAAAGACTCGAAGAAGCCCTGCAAAACCCGCTGCCTTGATGCCCGATGCCATATAGGCCGTCACTGGAGATGGCGCACCTTGATAGACATCAGGTGCCCAGGTATGGAACGGCGCAGCGCCAATCTTGAACCCGAATCCCACGAGCATGAACGCAAAGCCAGCTAACAGCAAACCGTTCTGAGTAATGACCGTGTCTGACAAGAAGCGCTGAATCCGAACCAAATTGGTCGACCCGGTAGCCCCGTATGTCAACGCAATTCCGTAGAGCAGGAATGCAGATGCAAAGGCTCCGAGAACGAAGTACTTCAGCCCAGCTTCTTGAGAGGAGATGCGCTTGGAGTGCATGGCAGTGAGCACGTAGGCCGCAACCGACAAGATCTCTAGGCCGATGAACATCACGATCAGATCATTTGCCGAGGCCATCGTGACACCACCAGAGGCAGACAGCAGCAAGAGCACGTACCACTCGGCGCCCTCAAGGCCCTCTCGGCGCACGTATCCCTCTAAGAGCAACGCACCCATAATCACCGACAAGCAAATAATGCCGGTCACAAATAGAGAGAATCCATCAAGGCCAACTGCTCCGGCCATGACTGTTTGAGCACCCTCGTCTTGCACTCGAGCCCAAAGGGGAAAGAGTGCAATCAGAGCAAGCGACGCAGTCACCACAGTCCAGACTGCAGGGAACCAAGAAGGAGACTTCCCACGCAATAGCGAGACAACGGTGAGTAGCAACACCCCGCCAAGCATCAGAATCAGATTCGGCGCAATCGCCGACCAGATAATTTCGGGGGTTCCCGACGCGGCCTCAGTGGCAAGGGTCTGCACAGGTGAATCCTGAACAATGCGAGCAATCATCAGGGCTTCCCCTCTGTGTGACCGGCCTCAGTTTTGCCAGACTCAGTGTGACCAGCCTCAGTTTTGCCAGCCTCACTGTGACCAGCATCTACTTCACCAGGAAGCGGAGCGACAAACTTGACTTCTCGGAGCTCAAACCCGTCCACTTCAGCGTCAACGTGGGCGAGCAACCGCTCCACTGACGGCTCGATTCGGTCAAGCATTGGTTTGGGGTACAACCCAAGGAAGACGATCAGAAAGAGTAGCGGTGCGATCACCAACCCCTCGGTAAGTCTGAGCTCGCGGAATCCCTTATTGGGCTCCGTGACGGGGCCGTGGAATACACGCTGATACGCCCACAGTAGGTACAGCGCAGCCAGAATGACTCCGCTGACTGCGACAACTCCCCACCAGCGAGCGCTCGCAAAGGAACCAAGCAAGACCAAGAACTCGCCGGGGAATCCGTTCAAACCGGGAACCCCGATACTCGACAGCATGACCAGCGTGAACACACCAGCAAAGATGGGTGCCACCTTCTGAAGCCCAGACAGTTCTGCAATCTGGCGAGTATGTCTGCGCTCGTAAATCCAACCCACGAGCAGGAACAACGCTCCTGTTGAGATGCCGTGGTTCACCATGATCAAGATGCTGCCCTCGAGGCCCTGCACCGAGAATGCAAACACTCCGAGCACGATAAATCCAAGATGCGCAATCGATGAATACGCAACCAGTCGCTTCAGGTCTTTCTGCATCGTTGCGCAGATCGCTCCGTAGATGATGCCGATCACACCGAGCGTCATCATCACTGGCGCTGCCCAATGTGAAGCCTCGGGGAACAGGTCGAGTCCGAAGCGAATAAATCCGTAGGTTCCGAGCTTAAGCATCACTGCAGCGAGGATCACCGAACCTGCAGTGGGTGCCTCAGTATGGGCATCGGGCAACCAAGTATGAAGTGGGAACAGCGGAACTTTGACTGCAAACGCAACTGCGAAAGCGCAAAAGATCCAGCGGCCAGCAGTGACTGAGATGGCTTGATTCTTTGCAATCTCTACTAGGTCGAAGGTGATCGGCCCACCCATCGCTCGGGCGTTCAAGACTGCTAGAGACACCAGACCCACCAACATGAAGGCCGAACCAAGCATGGTGTACAAGAAGAACTTTGTGGCTGCGTAGACGCGGTTGCTGTGGCCCCACAGGCCGATCAGGAAGTACATCGGAACAAGGACTAGTTCGAAGAAGGCAAAGAACAGCACCAGGTCAAGCGAGCTGAATACACCCATAGAGGCAGCCATCAAGACCATGAGCCACCCGTAATAGGGCTTTGGGTCGTGATCTACTTTTGCCCCGAGTAGCGCAATCGGGAAGATCACTCCCGTCAGAACTACCAAGAACAGTGAAATGCCATCCAAGCCAAAGTGCAGCGAGATTCCAAGATCGCTAATCCATGGCTGATCGATAACGAACTGGTAGCCCGAATCCTCAGTATTGAACGCCACGAGCATGGCAATCGAGAATGCGCCAGTAATCACACTAGTAATTACTGCGATCTGCTTATACAGATCGGACCGAGACCGAGGGATCAACGCAATGATGATTGCGCCAATGAGCGGCGTAACAATGAGCGCCGGAATCATCGGAAAGTCCGACACGCTTGTAGCTTCCTCAGCAACCTTGGAAGCAAGGATCTGAGTGGAGGAGTTGAGGAGAGTTCCAATCACAGGTTCATCCTCGTGACGATGAAGGCGAGCAGAAGTGCTCCGCCAATGCTGATGCCGAGCGCATAACTACGCACGAATCCGGACTGTATGGGCCGAAGTTTGTTTCCGATGCCGAGCACACCTGCGCCGACCCCATTCACTGCACCGTCAACGACCGTGCCGTCAAAGTCGGCGAGTCCTTGGAACCCTGCCTCGCCTGGTCCGCCAGCCACCTTGGCGTAGGTCTCATCGATATACCAAGCGTGGGCCAACACTGGCCGTTCAATCTTCTCTACAGCAATCTTTTGCTTGCTGTAGACCAAGTAGGCCAAGAAGATTCCCAGACTCGCAACTGCAATCGCGGCACAGGCCAAGAGCACTAAGACTGGCACGGGCGGAAGCTCATGTTCGTATGCCAGAGTGGGTTCAAGCCAGTGTTCGAGGCGCTTGAAATCAGAGCCAAACGGCAAGTTGATCGCCCCACCAAGGATGGACAGCCCTGCAAGAATGACTAGTGGTGCAGTCATTGTCCAATGAGATTCTTGAGGGGTGTGATCTGGACTCAGACCATGGTGATCATCATGACCATCCCCATGTGCCGCTGCAGCAACCGAGGCAGTAACAAGCTCTTCAGACTCAACCTCTTCAGACTCGAGATCTGCAGACTCGGCTGCTTCGTGCGGGTCGTCGGTGAGCCGCCATTTTTCACTTCCGTAGAAGGTCATGATGACGACGCGAGTCATATAGAAAGCCGTCATCAATGCGACGAGTAGTCCAATGAACCAAAGCACGGGGCCAGCGGGGCCGGCATTGAATGCTCCGGCGAGCACCTCGTCCTTTGACCAAAATCCCGCTAGCGGCGGGATTCCCGAAATTGCCAGCCATCCGATCATGAAGGTCGCAAAAGTGACCGGCAAGTACTTGCGCAAGTTTCCAAACTTGCGCATGTCCTGTTCGTGCGACATTGCCATGATCACCGAGCCTGCACCTAGGAACAGCAGCGCCTTGAAGAATGCGTGGGTCACCATATGGAAGATGCCGGCCACATACGTCTGCGTTCCAACGGCTAAGAACATGTAACCAAGCTGGGAAACTGTTGAGTAAGCCAGAACCTTTTTGATATCGGTCTGTGCAATTGCAATCGATGCTGCGACTAGGGCCGTAATGGCACCCGTCCAAGCAATCACGTCATTGGCCCATCCGGCCTGAGCCATGATGGGATTCAGGCGAGTAATCAGGTACACGCCAGCAGTAACCATGGTGGCCGCGTGGATGAGTGCCGAGACAGGAGTTGGCCCCGCCATGGCATCTGGCAGCCAGACTGACAGCGGCAACTGCGCCGACTTGCCAACTGCTCCAAGAAAGAACAACAGGGCAATCGCAGTCGCAGTTCCCCCTGCAATCATCGGAGCAGCAGGTCCGATATCGGCGTAGTTGATTGACCCCACGGTGATCCACACCAAGAAGGTGCCCAACATGAACCCAAAGTCACCGATTCGGTTCGTAACAAAGGCCTTCTTTCCGGCCGAAGCATTGGCGGGGTCGGTATGCCAGAAGGAGATGAGCAGATAGGAACAGGTGCCAACCCCTTCCCAACCCAAGAAGGTCAAGAGCAAGTTGTCGCCGAGTACGAGCAGCAGCATCGAGGCGAGGAACAGATTCAGGTACAGGAAGAACTTTGAGAACTTTTCGTCCCCCTTCATGTAGCCAATGGAATACAGGTGAATGAGTGCGCCAATACCCGTAATGAAAAGGCACATCAAAATGCTGAGCGGGTCAGCCAAAAATCCGATGCTGACCTCGAAGCTTCCCGACGGGATCCACGTAAACAACGTCTGCGTCAGGGAACGCTCTTCCTCGGGCAATGCGAGAAGGTCAAAGAAGACCTTCACTACCACCAGGAAACTTGCCGCTACTACGCCAGTCCCCCACCAACCAGCACCAGGGTCACCAAGCTTTCGGCCAGCGACTAACAGGACTAAAAACCCAAACAGGGGAAGACAAGGGATGAGCCAGATCAGATTCATCAGATCAACCCCTCATCAACGAAATGTCATCGGCGTTAGCGCCCTGTCGGCGACGCATGATTGCCACAATGATCCCGAGCCCAACCACTACTTCGGCCGCAGCTACCACCATCACAAAAAACACGATTGCTTGACCGGCAATGTCATCAAGTGCCTTCGAGAAGGTCACGAACGTCAGGTTGACGGCATTGAGCATGAGTTCCACACACATAAACATCACCAGCGGGTTCTTGCGAGTGAGCAGGCCTACCGAGCCGATCGTAAAGATCATGGCCGCAAGCACCAGATACCAAGTTTCATTCAATGCCAGCATCAGCGGAGAGCCTCCTCTGTGGTCTCAGCTTCACCCTCTGGAGTTTCATCTTCTGTTGCGACCTCTTCTAGAACCTCTTGCTCCACTGCCGCAGCATCGTGTTTGGCCTGCAGCAAATCGGCAGTAGTTCCTTCTGGGAATTCAGCTACATCAATGGCTGAGCCTGCTTTTCGGGACAGAACCACTGCGCCGACTACTGCAACCGTCAACAACACCGAGGTGATCTCAAAAGCGAATACGTAATCAGTAAACAAAACCTTTGCGAGCGCATTGATATTTGGCTCGGATCCGTCAATCGCAGCAAGAGTAGAAGCTTGACCGGTGACTCGTGAACCAACGGATAACAGCGCAGTAAGACTCAAACCAAGAATTGCTACCCCCGCAGCGATCGCCGCCGTCCGCTGGCCAAGAATCGGATCACGATCTATGCCTTCGGCCTTATCAACCCCGAGCAACATAATCACAAACAAGAACAGAATGACGATTGCACCTGCATAGACAATCACCTGAATAGCTGCCAAGAAGTAGGCGCCCTGCTGGATGAACAGCACTGCGACACCAAACAGAGTTGCGACCAAGCTGAGGGCATTATGAACCGGATTGCGAAGAAGGACCACGCCAGCAGACCCAGCCAAGCAGATCGCGGCCGTGAGCAGAAAAGTAAACATCTCAACTCTCACTTACCGAACCTCCTCTTCTTTTCGGGGAGATCGGCCGAGGAATCAAAGTGGCCAGGGGTCTTGGTAGCAAGAGTTGATTCTGGCTCAGTTGATTCTGGTTCAGTTGGATCTGCGTGATCGGCATCTCCGTGCTCGCCGTGATCCTGCGCTGCGTGATCATGCGCTGAGTCATCATGAGCGGCGTGATCATGATGGGCACCAGCAGGAACAGGACCAGACTCATCTTCAATGCTGGCCCTCTGCGGGTCACGGACCCCGTAGCCAAGCTCACCAGCCCAAGCAACGATGCCAACAAAATCGGCATCTCCACTCGGCGCAGTTGCCCTCATCCAACCCGAACTGTCTTGAGCTGGGTCAAAACCGCCGGACCAGTTCTCCCATGGGAGTTGCTGCGGGTGGCCAGAATCGTCGACTAGGAGTTCGTCCTTTGTGTAGATGGCGTCGGCGCGATTCGTGAACGCAAACTCAAAGAGTTTGGTCTCAGTAATTGCCTCGGTTGGGCAGGCCTCGACACACAGGTCGCAATGAATGCAGCGCAAGTAATTGATCTCGTAAACAAACCCGAATCGCTCACCGGGAGAGGTCGGGTTTTCTGGATCGTTATCTTGACCACGCACGTAGATGCACTTTGCGGGGCACACACCGGCGCAGAGTTCGCACCCGATGCACTTCTCCATGCCGTCTTCATAACGGTTCAGCACATGTCTGCCATGGAACCGCTCTGGCTTGGGACGAGTCTCTTCGGGATACTGCGTCGTGATACGGGCGCCCGTGTCTGACTTAACGCCAATCCACTTCTTTATGACTACGCCGAAGCCGTTCAGGTAGCCCATCAGGTTCCTTCTCCTGGCAGCGAAACTGCCGCACGTTTTGCCGCCGAAGCTCGAATGGACAGTATCAACAAGAACGCTCCAGCCAAAAGACCTGCAACTGCAGCAAGCCCAGTAGCTACCAAGTTCCAACCTTGGTCACTGCCGACTCTGACTGCAACAAGCAACAAGAACCATCCGAGCGAGGCAGGAATGAGCAGTTTCCAACCTAGATCCATGACTTGGTCGTATCGGAACCGAGGCAAGGTCGCACGGAACAGCACGAACATGCACAAGAACACAAGCAGTTTCAAGAAGAACCAGAAGAACGGAAGAATATAGACACCGACCCAGTTCGTCAGGCCGAATGTTGGCCCAGATGGTCCGCCAAAGAACAGCGTCACGATGATTGCCGACATGGTTACGGTATTGAGGAACTCGGCCAAGAAGAACATGGCAAAGCGGAACGAGGAGTACTCAGTGTGGAAGCCACCAACGAGTTCTTGTTCGGCCTCAACCAAGTCGAAGGGTGGTCGATTGAGTTCGGCTGTTGCAGCAATCGTGAAAATCACAAAGGGCACTAGGCCAGTCATCCAAACGTTCCAACGAAAGCCGGCCTGCCCGTTGACGATTGCGTTGGTGGACAACGAACCAGCAATCAGCAACACCGAGGCCAGAGCTAAGCCCAATGCTGCTTCATAGGAGACCATCTGTGCTGTGGCTCGAACCGATCCCAACAGGGGGTACTTGGACCCAGAGGCCCAACCAGCCAGCATGATGCCGTAGACCGCCAAGGAAGACATGGCAAGAAACAACAAGATGCCGATCTGTGGATCTGCAACCTGCATAAAGGTCTGCTGACCCAGAATGGTGACGACTCCATCAAGACCGTCGTTAAAGCTGCCAGCAATCGGGACTATCGCAAAGGTCAAGAAGGCAGGGATCAAGGACAAGAAGGGTGCCAGCTTGAACACAAAGGGATCAGCACGCTCAGGCATGAGGTCCTCTTTGAAGATCAGCTTCATACCATCGGCGATGGTCTGGAACAGGCCGAACGGTCCGGCTCGGTTTGGACCGAACCTGTTTTGCATATCTGCAATAACTTTGCGCTCAAACCAGACCATCAAAATGACTGAGAGCAGCAAGCCAACAAAGGCCACTACTACTTTGATGAGCACGACGAGCAGAGTGGTGAGTCCAACCTCTCCGCTCAGGAGCGGGTCGTTAGCAAGCATTCCTGCGATCACGTGCGACTGAAGTGTTGAGGTCATGTCAGCTCACCTCAACCCGAATCTCGCAGACCACATCTGCGGAGTCGATGAGTAGGCCAGGGTCTGCACCTTCGAGATTGTGACGCAGGACAGCGGAACCCTTGGGCACTCCGGAATCAACGATTAATGCAGCAGTGATCGATCCATGGGGGGAACTCACCGTGACCTGAGTCCCGTCCTCTGCGCCTAGCGGCGCCGCGTCGGCTGGGCTGAGGCGCACGGAAGCAGCGGGGGCAAGGCCAGAAGAAGAATCACAGTGGTGAATCTCTGTGCCTTGGTCATAGAGAGTGCGGTTGACAATGAGTCGCAGCGAGTAGGAACTCTGCGGAGCAACGTGGGGCGCAACGGGAGTCACGAATGGCCTCGGCCCGAGGTCGAGCAGCAATCCATCGGCAGCGTCCGGATGATCCAATGCTGCCGAGCTCACACCGGCGTGCACGGCCGAGTGAGCTGTGAACTCATCCCAGAGTTCGTGAGCGTCACGTTCGACACCCAAATCTTTGCCAAGCAGCGCAGCCAACTCTGCAGCGATCATCCAGTCGGTTCGGGCTGTGCCGGGTGGAGTCACCTTCTGATTCAACCTGGTGACGCGACCTTCAAGGTTGGTGTGGGTTCCTTCGCACTCGGAAAAACCGGCTATAGGAAAGACGATGTCGGCTTGGCGAGTTGAGGCTGTCAAGAAACGGTCAAGCGAAATCACGGTTCGAGCGCCCGCTACGCCACGTCGGGCCAAGGAGCGGTCAGCGAAATCTGCAAGCGGATCTGCGCCCAAGAGAATAAGAACGTCAATCTTGCTTGCGGCTGCGGCTTGTAGAATCTGCGTTGTGTCCATGCCGGCAGTTGACGGAACAGAACCCCAGAGTTCTTTCCATGCCTGACCATGCTCGGCCAAGCTGCTTCTGCCCGGAAGCATCCCTGGAGTCAGACCGGCTTCAAGGGCACCACGCAGGTTTGCTCGACGCAGAGCCGACAAGAATGTTGCCCCGGGAATAGCCTGATGTACTGCCGAAGCCGCAACGGCTACGCAGTCAGCAGATTCAGCCAAGTTGGCCCGACCAATCACGACATGCAGATTCTGCTCGGCTGCGAGCAGTGCTTGGGACGCCTTGGTGAACTCTGCAGCGTCAATTCCTGGAAGGCCTTGATCTGGCAGTTCGCCGGCAAGGAGCGCTTCAACAAGTTTGGGTAGGTCGGCCGGCCGGTAGTGAAGCGAGGATGACGCATAAGGCGAGAGTCCAGAAGCCGCGGGACTCAGTTCGATGATTTGAACGCCGTCTTCTTGAGCGGCGTGCTTGAGGCGGATGTAGAGAACCGAGAGTTCTTCTTTGGGATCGGGGCCCATGTACAAGACTGTGGATCCAGGTGCGCAGACCTGATCAATCGTTGCGCCCGGCAGACCCAACACAACTTCGGCTGCAAGGCCGTCGCCGAGTTGTGCATCAACGTGGTCAGTCCCGATGATTCCCTTGGCGAACTTGGCCCATGCGTACTGTGACTCGTTGGTGAGTTGTGCGCCACCAATCACAGCGACGGAGGTTGGATCCGCAGCGCGAATGGCGTCAGCAGCTGCGTTGAGAGCCTCGGCCCAACGACCAGGACTCAGCGTCCCATCGCTACTGAGCATGAGCGGCTCGGCGAGGCGTTCTTCGGAATTGATCGCCTCAAAGCCAAAGCGACCTTTATCGCACAGCCAAGACCAGTTCACGGGATCGGAATCGACTCCCTGAAAGCGCAACACCTGATTGCGACTCGACTGCACGGTAATCCGGCAACCCACTGAGCAACCGGTGCAGGTTGACTCAACCTCTTCTAAGTCCCAAGGCCGTGCGCGGAAGCGATATGGCTTTGCGGTAAGGGCTCCCACCGGGCAGATCTGCACGGTATTGCCCGAGAAGTACGAGCTAAAGGGCTCATCCGGGAACGTGGCAATCTCGGTGTTGGATCCGCGATCAATAAAGTGGATGAGTGGATCGCCAGCCACATCCTTGGCAAAGCGAGTGCAGCGGTCACACAGAATGCAACGCTCGCGGTCAAGGTAGACCGTTTCGGAGATAGCAATCGGCTTCTCGTAATGGCGTTTCTCTTCAACCCAACGTGACTCACCTGGCCCATAGGCCATTGTCTGGTCCTGAAGCGGGCACTCGCCGCCCTTATCGCAAACAGGACAATCAAGAGGGTGATTGGCAAGCAAGAACTCAAGGATTCCGTCCTGGGCCTTGGACACCTGCTCATTCTTGGTGTCCACCACCATCTCGGCGGCAACGGGAATCATGCAACTGGGCTGCAGAGCAGGCCCGCGACCAGTATCAACCTCTACTAGGCACATGCGGCACATACCCACCGGGTTCATGCGGGGGTGATAACAGAACCTCGGAATGTAGGCATCGTTACGCTCACAGGCGTCGATCAGGAGTTCGCCGTTCTGAGCAGTGACCTCCCGGCCGTCAACAGTGATGGTGACGGGATCGGTGATCTCAATTTTGCGGGGCTTTTCAGACATGGCCAACTGCTCCATGCGCCAAACTCGACTGCTCAGGTAGGTCTGTGAATGGCTCTGAGCTGACCGAGATTAGGTCTCGCTGCACAATCTTTGCCTCAAATTCATGACGGAACCTGCGGATGGCAGAGGTGATCGGCGCAACCGAAGACGGGCCAAGCGGGCAGATCGTGGTCTGCCTTGGCGGGAATGGAATTGCTTCAAGGTCATTGCCGGGATCGGCTGCCACTGGGTAAGGCCCGGGAGAGATGTTGTCTGCAACATCTAGCAGAAGGTCAATATCACTCGGGCGGCCGTGGCCATCAAGAATGCGCTGCAAAATCTTTTCTTCCCAAGTGGTGCCTTCGCGGCACGGGGTGCACTTACCGCAGGACTCACGAGCGAAGAACCTGACAAGTCGCAGCGCAGCACGCACGGCGTCGGTTGTCTCGTCCATAACAACGACTGCTCCGGAACCCAACATCGAACCTTGGCCACCGATGAGCCGGCCCTCGAGTGGCAAGTCAATCTGCTCAGGGAAGAACCATGGTGCAGAGGCGCCGCCAGGAATGAACATCTTCAGTTCATGGCCGGTGCGGATACCGTTCCCGTAGATCTCACTTTCGAACAACTCTCGGAAGGTAGTTGTTCCTTGGGGAATCTCGAAGATTCCAGGGTTGTTTACATGTCCCGACAAGGCAATCAGTCGGGTTCCCGGACTTGCCTCGGTTCCAACCGAGCGGTACTTCTCAACCCCATGGTTGAACAGCCAAGGAAGGTTGGCTAGCGTCTCGACGTTGTTGACGATAGTGGGGGCCATATACAGGCCTTTGGCGGCTGGGAAGAACGGTGGCTTGAGTCGCGGCATACCGCGATTGCCTTCAAGTGACTCAATCAGCGCAGTCTCTTCACCCACGATGTAGGCGCCCGCACCCCAGTGCAGAACGATATCGACGCTGAAGTCGGTCCCAAGAATGTTCTTGCCAATCAGGCCGGCTGCGTAGGCCTCATTGAGTGCCGCAGCTAAGCGTTCTTGCGCATGGGGCATTTCCCCCCGGGCATACAAAAAGACTTGGGCGGCACCGATGGCATAGGCAGCGATGAGGCAACCCTCGATCAGCTGATGCGGATCGCGCTCCATGAGCAAGCGGTCTTTGTAGGTGCCTGGCTCAGACTCGTCACCGTTTACCACGATGTAGCGAGGCCACACTCCCGGCGGGCAAAACCCCCACTTAACCCCAGCTGGGAAACCAGCCCCGCCGCGGCCGAGCACGGTTGCGTCTTTGACCACCGAACCCACCTGAGCAGGGCTCATCTCGAGGACTTGGCGAATTGCCTCGTAGCCTTTGTAACTACCAGAAGAGGTGTAGCCGGCCAGAGTATGGCCATCTGGAACACCGAAACGCGAGGAGACAACTGCGGGTACTCCTTCGGCCATTTTGCTAGCAGGTGTCACGGTCCCGATCATGATTCTTTCCCTGCTGTACTCGGAGTGGCTGCATCTGCCGCAGCGGCTGCTTCGGCAAGTTCCCGATGACGCCGCAACCAGACTGGCTCTGTCTGATCCTCGGGCGGAGTGATATTCGCAATTCGATCCTCGCCAAGATCTTGGCGAACTTTGCCAAGCGTTCCGTGCGCTGGAACAACATCATCAAGTGCCCCGCTTCGAAGTTCCTCGATCAGTTGGTCGAGGTCCTGTGGGGTGAGGCGATGGAAATAGCGGTAGTTGACCTGAACTGCAGGGGCTTCGGTGCAAGCGGCAATACATTCCACGTCTTCCAGAGTGAATAAGCCATCGGTAGTCGTGCCGCCGGGGCGAATACCAAGAGTCTGTTCCGCATGCTCCAAGAGTTCTTCGCCGCCTAGAAGCTGACAAGAAATGTTGGTGCATACGCCCAGACAGAACTTGCCAACGGAGTGCATCTTGAACATCTCGTAGAAGCTTGCTGTGCCGAGCACCTCCGCAGAGGAACAGCCCACTAACTCTGCAATCTGCGCCATTGAGTCATCGGCTAGGTAGCCATCTTGTTCTTGGGCAAGATGGCAGAGCGGGATGGTTGCAGACTTAGCAACCGGATAGCGGCGGATGATTTCTTGGGCCAATCGCAGGTTGGCAGTCGAAAAGCGGCTCATCGATCTATCTCACCCATGATGGGGTCAACCGAGGAGATAATGGCCACCGTATCGGCAAGGAAGGAGTCTTTCATGAGGTGGGGAAGAGTCTGAAGGTTTACAAAACTCGGTCCACGAATGTGCATACGGAATGGCTTCGAGGAACCGTCCGAGACGATATAGCAACCCAATTCCCCTCGAGGACTCTCTACGGCGACATACACCTCTCCCTCGGGGACTTTGAATCCCTCGGTGAAGATCTTGAAGTGATGAATGAGCGCTTCCATAGACTCGTCGATTCGAGCACGAGGTGGCGGGGTGACCTTTTTGTCCTGAACCCGATAGTCACCCTCTGGCATCTTTTCGATGATCTGGCGAACGATGCGCATCGACTCACGAATCTCGGCCAGACGGATTGAGTATCGATCAAAACAGTCGCCAAAGGAGCCCGCAATGACATCGAACTCGACCTGGTCATATTTCAGATATGGCTGATCGCGGCGAAGGTCCCAGGCGTAGCCTGTGGAGCGGAGAATCGGCCCAGTTGCGCCAAGAGAGAGGGCCTCTTCGGCTGTAATGACGCCCACACCTTGCAGACGGTCGCGCCAGATCGGCTGCCCTGTCATGAGTAGATCAAACTCAGCGAGTCGATCCGGGATGATGTCAAGAATCGCGGAGAGTTCTTCGTCCCAGCCGCCAGGGAGATCTGCTGCTACTCCGCCAGGACGGATGTAGTTGTGATTCATGCGCAAACCTGTGACGGCCTCGAAGAAGCGCAGCACCTCTTCACGTTCGCGCCACCCGTACAGCATCATGCCAACGGCGCCAAGGTCCATGCCGTTGGTGGCCATGAACAGCAGGTGCGAGCTCATTCGGTTGAGCTCGGACATCAGCATGCGAATCCATTGCCCACGATCTGGCACTTCGATTCCAAGCAGTTCTTCTACTGCAAGCGAAAACACCAACTCGTTAAAGAGCGGTGCTGCGTAATCCATCCGAGTGACGTTGGTGGCACCCTGCAGATAGGTGAGTTCCTCACCCGTCTTTTCCATGCCGGTATGCAAATAGCCAATGACCGGCTTTGAACGCGTGATCGTCTCGCCGTCCATCTCAAGTACGAGTCGCAGCACACCATGTGTCGAGGGATGTTGCGGGCCCATGTTCATGATCATTCGCTCGCCAAGGCCCTCTTCGGTGGGTGCCTGGTAGCCGGATTTTTGCTCGGCCTCAGTCTCGGAGAGTCGCAGGACTGACCCATCAGAGGTGAGGCGATCGCGCGCAGAATTGAGAGTGGTCAGATCAGTACTAGTCATCGCGCTGTTGAAGCACCTTTGAACTGAACCGGGATTCGGCCAAGTTCGTAGTCTTTACGAAGGGGGTGGCCAACCCATTCATCGGGCATCAGAATGCGGGTCATATCTGGGTGGCCATCAAATCGAATACCGAACATGTCAAAAACCTCACGCTCGGGATTCTCTACAGAGGGGTGGATCTGAAACAAGGTCGCCAGCTGAGGGTCGGATTCTGGAACCTGCACACGCAACCTGATGCGACTGCGATCGGTGTGACTTATCAGGCCAACCACGACCTCGAAGCGTTCCGGGGCCACTCCCTCAGGCAGATTTCGATTTGGTCCGTAGCCCAGATAGTCGACCCCACAGAGGTCTATGCACATCCAATAGCCAAGCTCTCTCAGCGAACTAACTAGTGCCACGTACTCCTCTCTAGAGGGGTGAAGCACGACTTGGCCTCGTGACTCGCTCACGGGTACACCATGCAGAAGCTCGGGCTGTGGGAGTTCTTCTTCGAGAACCTCTTCTTCAGACTCCTCGGCTAGCTCGGCGTCCTCTATGGATGGAGTCTCGGCATCTGACATCACCGTGTTCCGATAGTCAACGCCGAGGAGGTCGGCAGTTGCAGTTCATCAAGATGCACTCCTGCTCCTGCGCCAGTCACTTCTCGGCGTCGCATAATTTCGCCGGTCTCGATAAGTTCGTGCAGCGTCACAATCGCCTGCAGCAGTGTTTCTGGGCCTGGGGGGCAACCAGGTGCGTAGACATCAACAGGAACGATGGTGTCGACTCCTTGAACCAAAGCGTAATTATTGAACATGCCGCCCGATGAGGCGCACACACCCATAGAGATCACCCATTTAGGTTCCATCATCTGGTCATAAATCTGCCGAAGTACGGGTGCCATCTTTTGAGAGACACGCCCGGCAACAATCATGATGTCTGCCTGACGAGGCGAAGCACGAAACACTTCCATGCCAAACCTTGCAAGGTCATAGTGCGGACCACCAGTTGCCATCATCTCTATTGCGCAACAAGCGAGGCCAAATGTGGCGGGCCAAGAACTATGTGAACGTGCCCAGCGAATCAGGTCTTCAACTCGTCCTGTCAGGAAGTTGTGCTCCAAGCCAGCCAATCCATCGGCTTGAACATTGGCAACGATTCCCATTAGGCCACCTCTCGAACTGCATCATCTGAAGGAACCTGATCGGCTTCTCGACCCACTGAGCCAACTCGGCGGATGGTGGTTTCTGTTGTTCGATCGCTAGCGAGCAGCAAGCTAGAGCGGCGCAGGTGTTGCACTGGTCCCCAATCCAAAGCCCCGTTACTGATCAGGTACAAGAAGGACTCAAACACTGCCGCAGAGAAGATCAGAATTGCTACCAGGCCGTACCCGCCCAATTCTTGGTACACCATGGTAAATGGGTAGAAGAAGATGATCTCAATGTCGAAGACAATGAAGATCATGGCGATGAGGTAGAAGCGGACAGGGAAACGCTCTGGTGGTTCTTCCACATCTACGATTCCGCACTCATATGCCATCACCTTCGCGGCCGTGGGCCGCGCTGGCATCAGGATCTTTGATGTCAACAGACTGATCGCACCAAAACCGGCAGTCAGAAGTAACAGCGCAATCAAAGGCAGGTATTGCGCCATCTCAGCTGGCCTTTCCGTCCCAAGCAGCACGCATGGCAGCGGACTTCTTGTCACGGGTGTGCAGCATCCAACAGAACACGAAGAACAAGATTCCGCTGAACAAGGCAAAGAGTGCAGGAATGACTCGCTTGTTGCCAAGGTTGCGCTCAAGAATCACAGTGATCGTAGAGGCCGTGGTATCGATCTCGGCCGGCGGAGGCGCCTCACCTGGAGCGACTACCACCTCGCCATTCTTCTGAATCGTGATTGCTGCATACAAGGTTGGGTTCTTAATCTGCAGAGTGGTCTCTACTCGGTTAACTACCTGCTGAATGAGCGAGCGTTCGCCCTTGACAGTTTCAGGTTCGGCAGCATTTTTCCCGCCATAGAAAAACACGTCTTTGACGGTGTAATCCGAAGCCGAGGTGTCAGTACCGAATACTTGCGCAGCAGCGACCGCAGCATCAGATGAGGCAATGGCTTCACCTCGACGCGAGTCCGACTCTGCCAGAATCCGCCAACCACCAAGTTGAGTGTCGAGTTCAGTCTTAAGTTCTGGAACCAATGTAACTACTTGGGTCAGAGACCTAGGCGTAAAGCCTTCACCCTCGGTTGACTCAATCTGAGCTCTCACCTCTGGATTATTTAACTCAAAAGTAGTGAGCAGTTCCTGTGCAGACTGCACTTGCCCTGCCGAAGGATCCGTATTGGGAAGTCTGTCGACATTCTCGGTGACGGTGGCAGCGTTTCGGTCGAAGTTGATCTCTTTTGCAGTCCACGTCGGCGAGAGGCCAACCATTCCGATGCCGTAGATCGTCCAGAAGATACCAAGAGAAAAACACCAGCCTGCGAGACCGGCCATGGTGATGAGGAACCCTGTTCGGATTCCCGTGTTCGTAGCATTGAGGAGGTACACCGACCCAACGAGTACGCCAACAGAGACCATGACCACGAGCACGCCACGGATGGCTGGATCAAAGGCAATAGCGGCAAGTAGATACCCCGTACTTGATGACATATTTAGCTCCAGAGTCCTTACTGCTGACCGACGAAGGTCGGGGAAGATTCAGTGCCTGCTACCGGTGACTTCACGGCGGAGTCGTTGGACAAGTTTCGTTCGTACGTAATGACTGCCCAGACCTGTTCTGCCTTGAGCATGCCGAACTCACCCTTATCGGGAATCCCTTGCTCTGCTTGACCAGTATTGGGGTTTGCGCCGAAAGCTGGCATCTGCGGATTGCCCTGCTTGCGTGAGAAATATCCTGCTCCGGGCTTCATACCGTTCCAAATCAGATCAAAGTGCTGCTGCTCTGTGGAGATGTCCTGAATGCCCTCTAGGTTTGGCCCGAGTGCACCCTTCTGTAGTCGTGCAAATGGCTGCCAAGCTTGACCGTAGCTAGCGCCTGCCACGTGGCAACGTGCACAGGAGTACGAACCCGCAGCAATCTCTTGGTTATTAAAGATGATCTCGCCGAGAGCGAGTTCGTCAGCCCGTGACAAACGGTTGGCGTCTACGGGCTCACCGTCACCCCGGTTGGACTTACGGACCTCCATCATGCGGGTATACAAGCCTTCATCAAGGCCTTTGACGGCGTCATCAATAGTGGCTGCGACAGCTACCGGGTCTTTTTGTACTGACCAGAGGTAGTCGATCAGGTTGTCAATCTGCTGAGTGGTCAGCGGGCCACCGCCAGGGCCACCCCAAGCAGCCATCGGCGATCCCGGACGCCCATAATTTAAGACGTAACGCACACCTTCTTCTGAGTATCGATACAGCACATTATTGAGTGCTGGCGCAGCCCATGAGACCTGGTCGACGAACTGGCCGTTCTGGTCGTTGATGATGTACGTCGCAACTCCGCCGCTGCCCTCGCCGCCATGGCAAGCAACACACTGAGCGCCAACCTCGTACAGTTCTCGTCCGCGATCCACGAACGTCTCTTGAAAGACCTCCACGGCGCCTTCTTGGCGACCCGGCTCTGCAAGCCAGTAGAGCGGGAGTGCAACACCAATCAGAGCCAAGAGTCCAGCCGCAGAAAACAAGGCCAGATTCAACTTCTTGCCTTCTAATTCCTCATCGTCGTAATAGGGCTTGCGGTTGGCGGCGAGCTCAATTTCGGAGCCGACCTCGGCTCGCGAGGCGCGCATATTTGCGATCAACCAAGCAATCACTCCCACCACTACCACGGCAAAGATGACGAACCCGACCACTCGTTGTGTTGTTGCTGCGACGATCATCTACGTACTCGTTTGTTTCCTCAGGTGCTCGGGCGAACCCCAACACGGACTGAATAAATCTGCGGCCAAGACCGCAACAAAATCTGCTTAGTGCGCTTTTGCTCCACCCACACAGTGGGGTCCTTCTGCCTCTTGGCCTGTGGTGTTGGTTCCGATCGGTGGGCCTTGAATCACCTGGCCGGTGTTTACGATAAACACCCCACCGTTGACCTCCATTGCAAAGCGGTCCATACCTCGAGGAGCGGGGCCACCCTTCTTTTCTCCTACTTGGTTGTACTGCGAACCATGGCAGGGGCACTCAAACCATTGTGAACTCTTGCAGTCCGGCACGCGGCACCCGAGATGCGGGCACTTCTGATAGAGGGCAACTAGGCCTGCCTCCATACCCGTAAGTTCGGGGGCTGAGTACACGGTCTTAGCCTTTGCGAGTGCAGCCGCAGGGTACTGAGTCACCCACATGCGGCCCTCGGGCTTATACAAGAAACCGTCGTTGCGCTCGATATCGGCAATGACGTCGCTGACCTTACCGACTCTGATTTTGGATCCGAAACCGCTGGAACCTGAAGGCCACAGGAATCCAACAATTGCGACACCAAATACGCTGATGCTCAATCCAAACAGAGCAAAAATGGAGCGGTTGAGGAACTGCCGGCGTGTCACGCCGTAGGCCTCGGGGTCTGGCGGGGTCCATGCAACAGGAGCCTTGGTAGAGACCGGAGCAATCTCGGTGCTCGTTCGAGCAAGAACTGCTGCACGCTCAACCTGCTTACCTGTTGCTGATGGCTCGACATCCTCCACGGGCGCGGCCTTGCGAGCAGTCCGGTCTTTCTTCACGGTCTCTCCGGCCAGACTCCCGACCGCAGCACCGGTATCGCGGCGCTTTGATGCACCCACAAGTGCAATTGCAGCGAAAAGCACAACCAGAATGATGGCAATGATAAATAATGCATTCATGATGTAATTGACCTCACAGTTCGAAGAAGACGCCGCCGGTCCACGGCAGCGTAAAGAGGAATCCAGGACCACGGAAGAACGACCCGATCGTGACAAGTACACCCCAGAACATCAGGTGAACAGTCATGAGTGCAATGGCGAACTTGCGATCCTCGGGGCGCTTTGAGGGGTTCTTGTCCATGTAGGGCGCCAAGATCAGCAAGAAGATACCCATTCCCGGGATGGTCACACCAGCAACCATGGGGTGGAACATCGTCAGCAGTTCCTGCAGACCTAGGAAGTACCAGGGCGCCTTGGAGGGGTTCGGCGTCTGGTTGAAGTTGGCCAACTCCAACAGCGGTGCGTTGACCACCCAAGAGAAGATGAACAAGAAGGCTGTGCAGACCAGTGCGGCCACAAACTCAACCACGAGCAAATGCGGCCACACATGCACCTTGTCTTGCGGCTTCGCTTTAACGTCCTGAATCGACCCCGACTTGACCACAGTCAGCAAACGCTGCGTGTGACCGCCAGGTCCGGCCGCTAACGGAGGACCTCCGCCCGCTACAACAACTGCTCCACCGGCCGGAGCGGTTACTACCGCCGTTGCCGTGCCGCCTGCAGCAGAAGAAGGGTCTGCCTCGGCAGTAACGGCTTGCTTAGACTTTGCAGCCTGAGACCGGGCCAGCAAATGCGCCGGAATTCGACTATCAGAGGCAGCAGCCTCTGCTGGTGCGGCGGCCTCTGCTGGAGCGGCAGCCTCTGCTGGCGCGGCAGACTCGGCTGCCTTCGCTGCGGCTTTGTCTTTAGCGGCTTGCGCCCGCTTCAGTAGGTGTTCTGGTACCTCAGTCATGCTTGCTCACTTACTACTACTCCGTGAATCCCGGAGAAGGTCGATAGGACGTTGACACTGTGGGGGAACTCAGTCATTGCAAAAACACATCATGTGGGCAAGTCAGCCCTTAGAGCGGCCCGGAAATACCACCATCTTTACGGACTCTCCAGAAATGGATAGCCATAAAGATCACAGTAATGAACGGGAAGAACAGAACGTGTAGCACGTACCAACGCAGCAGCGTGTTGGTCCCAATTTCGGCTCCACCAAGAAGCACGAAACGCACCTGATCGCCAAAGACTGGCGTATAGCCAATCATGTTCGTACCTACTGTCACTGCCCAGAGCGCTAGTTGGTCCCAAGGCAGTAGATAACCGGTGAAGGAGAGCAGCAAGGTGAGGGTCAGCAGGATCACCCCAATCACCCAGTTGAACTCACGAGGAGCTTTATAGGCGCCGTGGTAAAAGACTCGAGCCATATGCAAGAACACAGCAATCACCATCAGGTGAGCGCCCCATCTATGCATATTTCGCACGAGCAACCCAAAGGTCACCGAGGTCTGCAAGGCGTAGATGTCATCCCAAGCCTGGGCTGCAGTAGGGCGGTAGAAGAACATCAAGAAGATGCCGGTCACCGTGAGAATGATGAACAAGAAGAAGCTCAGCCCACCAAGGCAGAGCGTGTAGCTGACCTTGACTGCATGTCGCTTCACCTTTACGGGATGCAAGTGATACAGGACGCTGTTCATAATCACGTACGAACGGTTTCTGGGGCTATCGGAATAACCCTTTCGGAAGATTGAACCCGGCCGGAAAATTGAACCCCAAGCTTGTGACTCTTGGGTCTTCTCCCAGACTTCGCTCAATTTTTCTTGGGCCCGTTCGCCTCGGGAGCCCTGCATTGTCTTGGCCACTACTGCTCCTTCGCCTCTTCATTCGTCATGCGTGTCATTTCTCCTGCGTAATCGATCGGTGTGTTGATGCCTCTGGCCTAAGCCAAGCGCATCCCGTAGCCGTATCCGTGAGTATTTGTTCGTTGGTGAGGGTCTCCGGCGGCTGATGGATCGCCGATTTTGCCAAGAATAATGACGCCTGTGGGGCAACGATCCACACAGAGCGCACAGCGAGTACAGACATCATCGTCGATCAAGAACAGCACGTTGTCTGTCGGGTCAGTTCCTGGAAGGTCAACACCAATTGCCTCTTCGATGCTCGAAGGGCTCACCATGTGAATGCACTTCCA
>CAMDLX010000032.1 GCA_945901935.1 Bifidobacterium breve
CATCCTCGTCCTGATCATCAGCCACGCCCTCGGCCTCATTCTCGGCCTCATCGTTGGCCGCTCGAGCCGGCGAAATCGGGACGAGCGGCACGATGGCCGTATCGCTCAGAGGGTCGCGGAACGCGTCTTCCAGATCAACTGTCGGTGTGGCAATACGTCGGCAGCGCTCCGCCAATGGCGCTGGCAGGTGGCCCGACTCGGTCACCTCGGCTACCACCACGGTGATGTTGTCCCGGCCACCCGAGGCATCAGCCTCTGCAGCTAGACGGCGAGCAAGAACCTCTGGTTCATCAGGCTCACTCAGAATTTCAGCGATGCGATCCTCAGAAATTTCGTTGAACAGACCGTCACTGCATAACAAGAAGCGGTCACCGTCGCACGGGCTGAGCAGCCAAGCATCAACAACTACGAGTGCCTCAACCCCTAGAGCGCGGGTCAGCACGTTTCGCTGCGGGTGAACCTCGGCCTCTTCGGGTGTGATCCGGCCCTCGCGAACGAGTGACTCCACCAGCGAGTGATCCTCGGTCAGACGATGTAGTTCGCCAGCGGCAAACAAATAAACCCGACTGTCTCCCACGTTGAGTACGGCAAGATGCTCACCATCTTCATCAACCAGGCCGACCACACACACAGTGGTACCCATTCCCCGCAAGCTGGGATCCTCTGCGGCGCGACTGCTGATGCGGCGGTTTGCCTGATGCACAGCGCCCACAAGTTCTAACAGCGACCTGTGACCAGCCATCTGTCCGATGACATCTACCGTTTCGGCCGAGGCAACTTCTCCAGCCTGATGACCGCCCATGCCATCGGCCACGGCCAACAAGTCAGCCGACACGAACAGGCTGTCCTCATTGCCCGCTCGTACCTGACCAACCAAAGTGGCCGAGCCAGTGCGCAAACGAACAAGCGAGGGGCCCTCGCTCTGGGTGGAGTCAGTGCTCATCGGACGGCTCTCATCGAACTGCGCTCATCGGACTGCGCTCATCGGACTGCGCTCATCGGACTTCCAGTACTACGTTGCCCACTTGGATGCGGTCGCCTAAACGAGCCGGCATCTGCCCCACGGCGCGACTTCCGTTTACCCAGGTGCCATTCGTAGAGCCCAGGTCTTCGGCAAAGACGGACCCGTCACGAATAAAGATTCTGGAATGCACCTGTGAAACGTACTGCTCATCAAGGACAATCGAACACCCTGCTGCACGACCAAGCGTCAGTTCTGGTCCGAGAGCATATTCGGCACCGGCTCGTGACGCTGGTTCAACGAGCACTAATCGGGTCGGGACAACTGGAGCTTTACGTCGATTCATCGCGGACTTAGCCGACTTGGATGCTTTAGCGGTGCTGGCTTTTGCAGTGCTGGCTTTTGCCTTTGCAGAGGACCCACCCTTTTTGCCCAAGCCCTTCTTCGTACTGACTGCTCCAGCAGCGACCGGCGCAGGGGTTGCTGCGACCCGGGGAGGGTTGACCTCGGTCCATACGGCACGCAATACGCGAAGAAAGAACAAGTACAGCAGCGCCAGCAGGCACAGTTTGAGGACGGTGAGCAACTGCTCGGACATGTTCCGCGAGCCTAGGACGCTTCGAAGTGCATCACCGTGTTGCCGAAGGTGACTTCATCACCGTCACGCAACTGCTGCTCGGCCACTCGCACTCCATTCACTTTGGTTCCGTTGGTCGAGCCAAGGTCTGCCACCACAAATCCGTCACCAGAGGGGCGCACCTCGGCGTGATTACGGCTGACATTCGGGTCGCCAAGAACAATGGTGCAATCGTTTTGTCGGCCTACCGAAACCACATATTCGCCAAGAGGAACGCGGTCGCCCGTGGGCAACAGCAGCGACCCGGGCGGAAGGCCACCCTCACCCTCGGCGAAGCGAGCCTCGACAGCAAGCACTCCGCTTCGGGCGGAGTCGTCTTGTTCAATCACAATCTCGATTGGGCCAACAAAGCCATACCCCTCGTCACGCGCATGCTCACGAGCCGCATCGGCAAGCTCTCGACGCAGGGTGCCAAGCAGGTCAGCCAACTGTTCAAAGTCAGACCCGGCCAGGCCAAAGCGAAACCAGTTGGGCACGATGGTTCGGCCACCGACCCCCACGGTTCGGCCGCCGTCCATCTCACGGACAAGCTTGCGGCCAAACTCAACGGGGCTGACCCCGGTTCGGAACAAGCGCGAGAAGGTTCCCTCAACTGCTCGCTCGAGTCGGCCCTCGAAGCCGTTGATACCCATTGCACAAGAGTAGCGAGGCCTGAGCGCCTCGTTGGGACTCCCTAACTCTGCTGCGCTACTCTCTTGGCTTCTTCACTCGCGCGAGTGGCGGAATTGGCAGACGCGCAGGATTCAGGTTCCTGTGTCCGTAAGGACGTGGGGGTTCAAGTCCCCCCTCGCGCACAACAGAAATTGCCGACGAACATCGCAGGCCAGTCTCCGGTCATGCGATGCTGCCATCAGGTCAATTTGAGGAAGAGGCGCTCAACCTCTTCGAGGGGATAACCCTCCGCAGCCGAGCCCTCGGGATCCTGCAGACAAGAGACCAGCCCGGAAGCAAGCATCTTGAACCCGACCTGCTCCATCGCCTTGGTCACCGCGGCGATCTGGGTGACGATGTCTCGACACTCGCGATCTTCCTCGAGCATGCCCTGAATACCTCTCACCTGTCCCTCTATGCGACGCAAACGTCGCTGGAGGTCCGCCTTCACTCCCTCATCGATCTTCATGCATTCCTCTTTCCTGCGATCCACCAGGAAGTTCCTGCGGATGTGGGTCGAACCAATCTGGTCGGTATCGAACGGAGGCTTTTCAGCCCCCGATACCCCTCAGGGTACCAATTCCGAAGCAGGCACGACGTACAGCTCCACCGAGACGCGTCTTGACGCGATGAACTTTTTCCACCGGTTCGCAAGTACGGGAGAGATTGGTGTTTCCATTTAGATACCCTAGGGGGTATGGTATAATTCAACTACGGCAAAGCAGGAGAACCATGAGCACCATCGCAACGCTTCCCACCAGCCATGAACCGTCGGCAGATCCGGACGAACGGGCGCTGTTCTCCCGTCTCGCCGCATTCATGGCCCGGCATCGTCGGGCCGTCATCGCCATCTGGCTCGTGGTCACCATCGCCGCGGCGCCCCTTGCCTTGTCATTGAACGGTGCACTCTCCGGCGCAGGTTGGGACGCAAAAGGAACACCGGCAGAGAAGGTTCGGGCCGAGTTGCGCACGGACTTCCCGGAACTCGGCGCCGAGTTCCCGGTGGTCGTGTTCCATCAGGACACACCGATCACCTCAGACCCCGCCGCACTAAAGGGCCTAGTTGGTGCTCTGGCGGATGGCCCGAGAGTAACAACGGTGGTCGATCCGCTCTCACTGCCACCCGAGGCAGGGATGATCTCGCGCGACGGTCTCTCAGCACTCATTCCGGTGGGCCAGGCGATCTCTGCAGACGCTGAACGCCCAGAGGCCGCCGGAGAACTCGGGGAGTTCGTGTCCACAGTGAGCCTTCCCTCAGCGACAACAGCCGATGTCGCCGGTGAATGGTCAATGTGGAGCGACTTCAACAAAATGAACGAAGAGGCCCTCCACAAGGCCGAGCTCGTGAGCGCCATACCCACCCTGATCATGCTGTTCATCGCCTTCGGTGCCCTTCTGGCCGCAGGTATCCCACTCCTCCTCGCCATCGCTGGTATCGCAGTGGGCTTCGCTCTGCTCCACGTCCTCTCATGGGTGACGCCTATGTCGGTCTGGTCGATGAACTTCTCGATGATGATCGGGCTTGCAGTCGGTATCGACTACAGCCTGTTCATCGTCTCCCGATATCGAGAAGAACGGGTTGAGGGAAAGGACGCGATCAAGGCCATCGAGAATGCCATGTCCACCTCCGGCAAGGCAGTCTTCCTCTCGGCGCTCACCGTCGTGCTCTCGCTCTCGGCAGTGTTCCTAGTGCCGGTCATGGTGTTCCAGACGATGGCGCTCGGCATGATCCTGTCGGTGATCGCCGTGGCCTTCGCCGCCCTCACGCTTCTCCCAGCCGTCCTAGTCGCCATGGGCGACAGGGTGCTCATCACCCGAGGAAAGAAGGATCCTGACATCACTGCCGAAGGTCGTTGGGCGAGATGGACAGGCATCGCGCTCCGGCGGCCTGGAATGGTTCTCGCCATCGGCCTTGTGCTCCTCGGAGCGCTCATCGTGCCCGCATTCGGTATGAACCTCGGGATGCCCGGTGCCACGGTCGTCGACAAGGGCCTCACCAGTCGTGATGGCTACGACACGCTCGTCGGGGCCTTCGGGCCGGGCGCTGCTGCACCTGCGTACGTCACTGTCGACGCCGCTGACTCAACACGGGTGGTCTCTATCGCTCTCGCAACACCCAACGTCGTCGACGCTCAAGTCGTCACTCCGGCAGCCCAGACCGGACGCGTCGTCGTTCGCGTCACCCCTGGAACCGCCATCGACGATTTGAGGACTCAGACGATGGTCGATGAACTGCGCAACGAACTTGACCAGCAGGTGATGAACGCCGACGTGGGAGGTCCCGCTGCGCAGAATCGAGACCTCACCGGCGTACTCGTGAGCCGAGCTCCTTATGCCATCGCCATCATCCTGATCATCGCATTCCTCCTCCTGCTAGTCGTGTTCCGCAGCTTGGTGATCGCGCTCTTCTCGATCCTGATGAATCTTCTGACCGTCGGCGCCGCATTCGGATTCGCCACCCTCGTGTTCCAGCACGGCGTCGGCGCCAGCCTGATCGGCATCGAACCCCAAGGGTTCGTCGATGCATGGGCTCCACTGTTCTTCTTTGCCCTGCTGTTCGGACTCTCGATGGACTACCAACTGTTCCTGCTCGCTGCCATCAAGGAACGCCATCAGGCCACCGGAGATACCCGAAGGGCGATCGGTGAAGGCATCGCCCGAACCGGCCGGCCGATCACGAATGCTGCAGCGATCATGATCATCGTGTTCATCGCCTTCGGCGTCACCGGCCCGATCCCGCCGACAGAACTAGGGCTCACCCTCGCAATGGCCGTACTGCTCGACGCAACCATCGTCCGGGTGATGCTCGTTCCCGCAACGATGGCGCTGCTCGGAGAGAAGAACTGGTACGTGCCGAAGTGGTTGGCGAAGATCCTTCCCCACGTGAACTTCAGCCATTGACCCCCAACTGACCCCAACACAGGAGACTCACATGACCACCAGCCCGATACAGACGACGAAGTCCAACTGGCCCCTCGAGCGAATTCTGTTCGCCATGGCCGGCACGATGACGCTGATCAGTGCGCTGCTCGCAGCGCTGATCAACCCGTGGTTCCTGCTACTCACCGCATTCGTTGGCATCAACCAATGGCTCTTCGTATCCGTTGGAGCGTGCCCCGCTTCGATCTTGCTGAAGCGGTTAGGTGCTGAACCTCAGTGTCGCTCGTGAAGTGCGGAGGATCAGCTCGGCTTGGAGTCCCACCCGAGTGGGGTGGGGGTCAAGTCCCCCCTCGCGCACCAGTGTGATGTCGCGAGACATCGGCAAGGACCGAACCATGCCGGGTTCGGTCCTTCGCCCCCCAACCTGACTCATTGGCGCCGGTAAGCTACGGATACCGTCGCTTACCGGCGCCAATGCAGGAGCGGTTGTGCCCGGTGAGCCCTCCTAGCGCTGCGAGCGCCCTTATTTCCCTCTGGACCACGCGCTAAAACTGGCTACAGATCCTGCCTTCGGGCGCTCCAACCACGGCCATGGGTGCACCTCTGCCAAGTTCACAGATTGCGATCGTCGGCGCCAACCAGGGACTGGGGCGAATGTGGTGGCAAGCGGCCGATTTGTAAGTACTTGAACAGGGTCACCGAGATGCACTTCGAGCTTGCGCTCTGCTCCAAGTTCGGCCAAGCGGTCCACAAGAAACACCAGCCGCTTTGAAGACAAACGGAGTGTTGTCAACAATGGGAGGTCAAAGACAAACACCACGGGCAGATCCGGATGCGCTGCCAAAGCCGGGTCCTCATCTCCTAGTGACTCGGCGGTTAGCCAGACTGCTTCTGGTCTCGAATGGACCTCGACCTGCTCTGGCCCGGCCGTGCGCTTCACATCTGGATCGCGTCGGAGCCGCGGGTCTGCTTCAACGGCGATTAGGTCAGGATCTTCAGGCCAGTCTCGAATCGGACATGCGTCTTTATGCATGCATGTGTCGCATAGCCCTGGCGCACGCTTTTGCACCTGCCACTGCGAAAATCCATAGGCTTTGGATGTGCCCGACCCCGTTGTCCACTGCCACCCAAGACGGTTCGCAGCGCGTGATCCGTCGAGCAGGTGCGTGAAGAAGTAGCGCTCCCCATCTCGCCAGTCAGCCAGATGACGCACCGACCACTGAGAAGCCAGCCACATGCGTGTCTGGTTCACCAACCATCCGTCACGCTCAAGCTCATCAAGGTTCACATCCATACAGTTCATTGAACGGTCCCAAGGCTCAACCCCCGAGCTTGACTCGGATGCAAGAGCCCGACGCAATGGCTCAGCAGTACCACGGCCCAACCGCGCGTAAACGTGTCGGCTGTATTCCTGCCAACGAAGCTCATCACGAAACTTTTGAAGGTCAGCCGCAGGTCCATGAAGAGCGGAATAAACCCTCGGCAACGTCAACAACCCGTGGCGGATCCACGGCGACAGTCCCGAGGCTCCGCGCCGCTCCACCGGCAGCACCTCGTTACGCCGGCGGGCGTAGCCTGTCAGGTCAAAGAGGCCAAGCGCAGCATCAGCGGCGGCCTGGGTGCCAACAAAACGCTCTGACCGTCGCGGTTCGTCACTACACAGATCTGCCAGATGCTTCGCGACCCACTGCAACTCTTCCGTAGGCTTGGGACTCGGCAGCAGCGAATCTGTCACAGCAGCCCAATTCGGATTGGACCCTTGGCAGTAGATGGATCGACTACTCGACCACCTTGACTGATGACGGCTCGGCCTTCGGAAGTGAGGCGGCGTGCTGCGCATCGAGTTTGTTCTAAGAGCGGGCGCCAGTCTGCTCCCGCCACATCTTTTGCTGCCTCACTCGGGCAAATGGTGCTGCCTCTTGATTGGGTTGAGAGCAGTCGCAAAATTGCCAACTCGAGTTCTGTATCCACCTTGGTGATGCCCCGCTTTCGACATGCTGCGGAACAGTGCCGCACCTCATCCCAAGACCGTTCCCATTTTTTCCGCCACTGCATAGTGCGCCCACAGACGACACAAACTTTGGTCTCGAGTGGTTGCACGTAAATGAGCTTAACGATGGCAATTCACTCAGCAAGTCAGCACATAGTGAGGAGTCGAGCAACTACGAGTCGGCAAGTAGTCCAGTTCGATCACAGATCACTACCAAGCGCAGCGAGTAGTTCCTGAGCAGCGGCAGCACCCGATAACGCCGCCCCCTCGACCTTGGCACCGCCGAACGCGTCGCCTGCGCAGACAAGTGGTGCAACGCCACCTATGCGCAGGAACTTTTCTGGGTGAACGACGCTCGGCCGGGCATAGAGCCAACGTTGGATCTGCAGTGTCTCGGGCACCACTGCTGAGTCGAGCGAGGCTGCAGCCAACAGCAAGTCTGCGATTTCCTTGTCAGCTTCATCCCAGTAGGTGCGACTGAACTCTGCAGTTGCATGAATGGTTACTGCTGGAAGGGCCGAGATGCCTTTGAGTTGGTTGTCGGCCATCCAATCGATGGGTCCGTAGGTCGGATCCACAGCGCCAGGAGCCGGCAACCCTGACGGGCCGTCAAGGACAGCCATCAGCGCAAGACATGGCTCGTAGGCAATGGCGGTAAGCGCAGCAACATCTTCAGCAGATAGAGCAACGCCACCGTTGTTCAACAGCGCAAGAGTCTGCGGGACTGGAGCAGTCACAACAATGCCCTCAGCAGCAAGCTCCGTCCCGTCGGCCATCGAAACAACCCAGCGGTCGCCCTCAGGGATGAGCGCAGAAACGGGATTAGCCGTACGCACATCCAGGCCCTCGGCGAGTTTCTTGGCAACGGCATTCATCGATACCTGGCCACGAAAGCGCAGGTGACCG
This sequence comes from Bifidobacterium breve, assembly GCA_945901935.1. GTDB lineage: Bacteria > Actinomycetota > Acidimicrobiia > Acidimicrobiales > Microtrichaceae > IMCC26207. The sequence continues at coordinate 8,026 of CAMDLX010000032.1, forward strand.
TCAGGATCCGTCTCGCCCTCGGGACCGATACGTCCGCGGAACCAGTCAGTAACCACCCCGTCAGCTACCCATCGCTGAAGCATCTCGGCGAACTCAGAGGTGTGGGTGGTGATGAACTGCGCGCCATGGTCAAGAGTCGCCTCGCCGATTCGGCGGGTAGCGAGCCGGCCACCAACTCCGCGAGCCTTATCGACAACAGTGACTTCGCAGACGGAAGAGAGACCGTGCGCAGCCGTCAGCCCTGCCATGCCCGAACCGATTACCACCACTCTTTGGCGACTCATCGGGCGGCCATCTCAGGCGGACGCAACGCTTCAAAGCTCAAGACGTCTACGAAAAGCGAACGGGCCCGGGCAACATAAAGACCTAGCTGAAGCGGAATCACTCGATCAGGATTCCACACACAGGACCGAAGAAGCATTCGGGCATCGCCGGGGCCGCAATCACCTCATACCGAGAGTGGGCCCACGCCTTCAACGCACTGATTGCGCAACTCCCCAATTACATCCGCACCCGAGTGGAGTTCATCTTGCGGAGCCAAGAATCTGCCACGGGCAAGGCCGACTCCCGAGGGCGTGCCCGTAAAGATCAGATCCCCCGGGTACAAGGTACAAATGGATGACAGGTAGGCAACGAGCGTGGGCACTGAAAAGATCAGGTCCGATGTTCGACCCTCCTGCATGCGCTCACCCGACACATCACACCACAGCCCAATGTCGTCTGGGTCGCCAAATACATCCACAGACACTAAGGCTGGGCCGGTTGGACCAAACCCGGCAAAGCTCTTTCCGAGTGAGAATTGCGGGGGGCTATCGCTAAATTGAACTCCCCGATCGGAGATGTCCTGACCCAGCGTGAGTCCGGCCACGGCGGCCCAAGCTTCAGCTACGGCAACGTGAGAGACCTCGGTTCCGATTACGGCAACGATTTCAACCTCCCAGTCGACCATGGGCCCAGTAATCGGCAGGTCAGTTGTCGGCCCGGTGATACAACTCGGAAACTTCGTGAAGGTGAGTGGAACCTTTGGGAGCGGCTGCCCAGACTCACCGGCATGCTCCGCGTAGTTCAACCCGATTCCGAAGACTTGCCTCGGCGCAGGCACGGGAGCGCCCAGCGTTACTCCGGCTAGTTGGCCGCTAGCGGTAGCGCTCGCGCACCCTGCAGACAGTTCATGCAACTCGGCATGACGCTCTACTGCGACCATCGGATCGGCCAAGGTTGGGTCGCCCGAGAGCGCAGCTAGATCAAAATAAAGATCGTCGAACTCGAGTGCTGCGCGTCCGGCAACATTGATCAGTCGAAACATCTTGAAAGCCTCCTGAGAAGGGGTAGTGGATTTCTAGTTGGTGAGGAGTTGGTCTGTGGACTCAAGCCAGCGGCTGTCGATGTGTTGATCAGGGCGCACCAGCAACGCTGCAGAATCGGGTAACTCCAGCACGGTGCCCCACCAATCATCGGGGTCTTCAAAGTGCTCCCCGACGCGAAGTGAAATCTCTGTGCCTTGCCAAGTTCGACCGGCTATCAGCACATACTCGTGGAGGGGGACGAGGTCGAGAGTGGAACATGTCTGGCCACCACGTCTGATCCACCCGTGTGGCAGTCGACCGCCCGGCTGGCTAGACGGCTCATACTGACGCACCGAGTCACGCTCTGCCTCAGTCTGTGCCGGGGGCCCATATGAGAATCCGAGTTGCAGTCCGAGCATGTCGAAATGGGTCGCTTGGTTCAAGATGGCCGCAGCAACTTCGGAGCGACCCTCTTGGGTGGCCAGAACCCCAGCCATATTCAAAGCGAATACAGCAGGGTCGTCATCCATACCAAGAGCAAACGGAACCTCAATAATTTTCACTGCGTTTTTAAGACTTACCTTGGCATTGCGGAGGGCAACGGGTCGTCGCTCTGACTCGTAGGTATCGAGAAGGGAATCGGTTTCAGTTCCTTGCAGCACAGCGTTGAGTTTCCATGCCAAGTTGTGAGCATCCTGAACCCCGGTATTCAGCCCGAGTCCGCCCGTCGGGGGAAACCGGTGAGCGGCATCGCCGACTAGAAAGATTTGCCCGTCACGGTACCGATCAACCACCTGTGCAGTCATCGTCCAGGTGGACACGCTCTCTAACCCGAAGTCGATTTCTGGGTCATCGAGCGCTTCGCGGATCAGTTGCTCGCAGCGGTTGGGTGGATAGTCTTCGACGGTCTCGAGGGTTGGGTCGAAACTGCGCATGTAGACCCATTCGCTGTCGATCCCATGGGACACAAAGTTGCCGCCACTTTTTGGATCACAAACCCAAAACAGAACTCCCAAGTGTTCGCCGAGCAGGCCGCGCAGGTTGGCAGTTATGTGCATGGTGATAAAGCTCTGGATGTGGTGAGGACCCTCTGGGACGATGCCGCAGGAACGCCGCACCGGGCTCGAGGCACCGTCGCAGGCCAAGAGCCATCGACTCGTTACCGACATGTCTCCCCCGGGGGCAGCAATCACCGATGACACGGCGGACTCTGTCTGAACACAGGATTTCCATTGATGGGAGTACCGCACAGACATGGCTCTTTGTGAGAGTTCAGCGCCAAGTAGTGGCTCGAGGTGGTGCTGCGAGAGGTTGCGCAATGGGGTCGGCGTGATAGCAAGCATGTCGTCGCCCTGCTGTTCAAAGGGAAGACTCCCAAGCACCTCACCCCCCAGCTTCGTCACCCAATGCACCGAGCCAGCATCTGCGGGATCCTGCGCGCGCTCAAGCAGGCCGTCAACATCAAGGCCGATCTGCCGCCAGATCTCGAAAGTACGGGCGTTGATGACGTGTGCCGCCGGCGAACGTAACGGCCCCTCGCGCTGCTCAACGATGACAACCGAGAAACCCATCTTGTCTAAAAGCAGCGCAGCGGTTAATCCCACCGGACCAGCACCAACGATAAGGACGTCAGTTTCAAGGACCTCCATCACCAGACTCCAGGATAGGAGCCACCGTCTAGGTGAAGATTTTGACCAGAGATATAACTTGCCTGAGCGCTACAAAGGAAGGCACAAGCATCACCTACTTCCTCGGGCCTTCCTAGGCGTCCTGCGGCAATGGTGGCAGCGATTTGCGCATATGCCTCGTCCAAGGTGATGCCCTTGAAGGCCACTGCTAGTTCGGCCATCTCCCGCTGCCGGCCAGTGTCGATGCGCTCGGGAAGAATGTTGTTGATCGTCACGTTGGCCGAGGCCACATCACGAGACAGGCCCTTACAGACTGATGTCAGCCCGGTTCGCGCTGCGTGCGAGAGCGACATTGCAGAGTGCGGCGTCTTCACCATTGCCGAGGTGATGTTGATGATCCGCCCAAAGCCGCGCTCGACCATTCCATCAAGCACATCACGGATGAGTAGGAGCGGGGCCAACATGTTGGCATCGACTGCTGCTATCCAGTCGTCTCGTTCCCACTGGGAGAACACACCGGGCGGGGGGCCGGCGTTGTTCGTGACAAGAATGTCGGGTGCGGGGCATGCGGCTACCAGCGCTGCACGCGTCGCAGGATTGCCAATGTCGCCAGCGACTGTGGCGACCAGCACCGAGGTTTCGGCTCGCAGCGCGTCAGCAGCAGCTTCAAGTCGTTGCTCATCGCGGCCATTCAAGACCACGTTGACACCCTCACGGGCCAGGGATTGCGCGCACGCAAGGCCGAGCCCACTACTTGAGGCCGCAAGAATTGCATGTCGGTTAGCTATGCCCAGATCCATCAGAAATCACGCTCCATCAAAAGTCCAGGTCCGAAGGTGGTTCCGGACCCCACTGGTTGATTGGTTCAATCAGGCTGCGCGTTCCGATAGGTGCGCTCGCGGTCAACAGGTCAGAGTCCGTCCAATGCTCCACGGTAAAGCCCAATGGATCCTTCCAGTAGTCGAAGATCTGGCCGCCTAGTACGTGGCGGCCGATGCCCCAGTAGTGGCGGTTTCCGGCTGATTGAAGGTGATCGTGACCGCTCATCAGGTCGTCGATGTCCGCAACCTCCCAGGCGCAATGCCCAAGGCGCGCTTCGCCAGTTTCCAAAATGAGGAGAGAGTGATGATCGGCCGCCTGATCGCCACGGTCACAGCGCATGAATCTGCCAAGGGGTTCTTCAGGGCGGCTCAGATACATATCGTCAGAAATCAGCAGGCCTAACGTCTCGCCGTACCACTGCGACAGTTTGGTCAGCGAGGTTGTCTTGATTGCGGCATGCCCGAATCGCTTCACCTGCGACGCCCCAAGCGGCACCCTCTGTAACTCATCAACACGGACGCGCTCAGTGCCAGTGTTCAGCGAAGCATGGACGGAGAGGTCGAGTGCGTCGATGGGTTCAATCTCTGCGACAACGTCAACGATGCGGCCATCTGGGTCAGTCAGGTGAACTACGTATCCGCCCCCCGGTTCCTCGAGCGACTCAACCACCGTATTGGTGGCTTCGGCTAGGACAGCAAGTTCATCCCGAGTTGCTTGAAAGGCCAGCCCGAGAAATGCGGGATCGCCAAGGTGAGTGACATGCACATGGTGTTGAGCATCCGTTCCTCGCATGTAGAGGGCCTCGTCGCTCTTGGCCACGGTATGCATGCCAAAGGTCAGAAGAAACGCCTGCATGACATCAAGGTCCGGTGCAGCGAAGCGAGGGAATGCAACGTCATGAACACGAATGATCGGAGCCGACATCTCAGCAGAGTAGGAGGAATTTACTTTGAGATCAAACTATTTGATATCGGACTACTCTAGAGACGTGGAACTTCGCGAGATGCTTGATGAGACAATCTCGAGCTGGACAAGAGAACGTCCAGATCTTGACTTGGATGCCATGGCGACAGTCCTCCGGCTCAATGCATTGGTAACCGTTGGTTCGCGATTAATCGAGTCAATACTGGCTAGCCACCAGATCTCCCTGGGCGAGTTTGACGTGCTCGCCGCACTTCGCCGAAATGGCAGCGGCGCCGAACTCACCCCGACCACCTTGGCCCGGGTGGCAATGCTCTCGCCGAGCGGCATGACTAATCGGCTAGATCGCCTCGTAGCGGCCGGATTTATCACCCGACGGGCGGATCCTGCAGATCGGCGCGGGTCTTTGATCTCGCTAACTCGCTCTGGGGAGACGGTCACAAACCTTGCCGTCAAAGACGTCGCAGCAGCCGAAAGCGAGCTATTTGGCACGATCAGTGCAACCGAGCGGCTCCGCTTTGACCGCACCCTCAACAAGCTCCTTGATCAACTGACAGCGGCCGCCACAGCCGCTGGAACCGTTGCTACTGGGTGAACTTGCTACTTGTGCCGACCTGCACTTACAGGCAAACTCTAGGCTGAGCTGTATTCAGACCACCGGGGGGTCATTTCAATGGGCGCAACACGAAGAGAATTTCTGATCGCTGGAGCGGTAGCCGCACTTGCTGCCTCGGCGGCCGCCTGCGCACCAACCCCAACTGGCCCAGGCACCGGAAATGTTTGCCTGCCGCCACTTGGTGGAACCCGAACACCCCTACCCGCTCCCGGAACTGCTGGTCTGGTTGACGAATCTTGGTTCCAAACCCGCAGCGCCGAGTATCTCGCACTGAGTACAGCTTCGCTCGACGGAGGTAACATCAACAGCGTCACTGCGCACTTGTTGCGGGCGCGGCAAGACCCGACGTTCACGTGGGACCCATCGCAAATCCCGAGCACTGTTGTTGGTGGCGACCCCTTCCGAGATACCGATGACTTTGAACTCATGCATTGCCAGTGGGCGCTGTACTTGGGCCGCGGCATTCTGCCGGCCGAGATCATCACCACCATCGAAAACAAGATCGCGGGCGCCCGTTACCGCTACGACGACCCGATTCCCGCCGGTGATATCGATAACAAGTGGTTCTGGTCCGAAAACCACCGAGGCATGTTTGCCTGTGATGAGTACCTCGGCGGCCTTGCAATCCCAGACCGTGTCTTTGCCTTCACTGGCCTGACTGGAGCTCAGCACGCTGCTCGAACCCGACAGGTTGTCATTGACTGGCTGCAGGAACGGTCCAAATTTGGCTTCTTTGAGTGGCACTCCAACACTTACCTGAAATACACCTACGCACCCGTCTTCACCTTGCTCGAGTTTGCCCAGGACGAAGAGATTCTGGCCCTCGCTGCTGGCGTTGCAGACACTGCGATGCTGGACTTGGCAACCAACACGTTCAAGGGTGTCTTTGGCGCTAGCCACGGACGCGGCTACAAGGGCGGAAAGCTCTCATACCGCGGCGAGTCTTCGTTCAATACTTGCAAATTCCTCTTTGACTCGACTGACCGCGACTACCTCTACACCAACGACATCGGCCCGCTCTACATCATCGGCCAGAGCACGTACCGTGTTCCCGAGGCCATCCGCCGCGCTGGTGCCAGCCAAGAAACTGCAGTGGTTCGAGAGCGCCACGGGTTGCAACTCGATCCACACGAGAATTTCAGCCTCAACCCACAGGCTGCCTTCGGATACGACTACAACGACGTCAAGAACCTGCCGTTCTGGTGGTCCACGGGTGCTCTGACTGCTTGGCAGATGCTGCCGCAACTGCTCACCGCCGCAAAGAAGTGGAAGCTGTTCGACACCGAGCTATTCCAGCAACTGGCAGTTCTAAAAGACTTCCTCGACATCAGCCCGGGTCTGGCACAGATCACGGTGCGAGAACTCGCTGGCTTTGCCGCAGCCGGTTGCCTTGGCGAGGCACATACCTACTCTTGGCGTAGCTCCGAGGCCATGTTGGCCAGTGTTATCGATCACCGTTTCGGCGATGCTGGTGATCAGGTCCACGCATGGCAGGCCACCCTTGGACCAGAAACCACCGTATTTACGATCCACCCGAATAAGGAAGCTCCGAGCGACAGTTACTGGGTCGGAACTGCATCGATGCCAAAGACCGCCCAGAAAGAGCGGGCTGCCATCCATATTTACTCGCCCTCGTACGCCTCCCCGAGCGACCCGATCCTTGGCCCCGCTTTCTCCTACCTGCAATTCACCCGAGCCTGGTTCCCTCAGGACCGATTCGACGAAGTTCGCCAAGCCAACGGTTGGACCCTTGGGCGTAAAGGCGATGGCTACGTGGCGCTCTGGTCTGAGCGGCCAACCGAGTGGAGAGCAATCAACACTGCCGACTCCGCATCGCAAGGCATGACTCAGCCCTATGACCTGGTCGCTCTTGGTAGCCCCAGCAACGTCTGGATTTGTGAGGTAGGCGGAGCATCCGACCACGGAGACTTTGACTCCTTCGTTGCAGCAATCACTGCTGCCACCGTCGAGGTAACTCGAGTCAAGGGCATTAACGTTCATTACATCTCCCCGATCGAGGGCGATCTTCGCCTAGGCACGCGAACCGGGTTCCAGGTGAACGATGTGGCTACACCGATGCGCAACCATCCTCGCCACTCAAGCCCTTGGGGCGAGTCCTGTGAGTTCTCGAGCGCTTATGACATTCAAGCCGGCGACGCTCGGGTACAGATCAACTCGCTCACCGGAGCACGCTCCGTTAGCTAGTTTTTCAGCTAGCCAAAACCCTCGCTTTGTCATGCGAGGGACCCTCCATAGGGGGTCCCTCGCATGACAGAACTGAGTGGATCGGACCAACATGACGAGCGTCGACGACCTGTTCGAAGAGATCCAGCGACAGGTTGATTCAGCGCCCATCCCGGCATGTCAGGTAGCGGTGGGCTACGGCGGAGCCATCGTTGCTTTTCGTAGCTTCGGTCAAGCCACGAATAGCAGTCGGTTCAGCATTTTCTCGACGACCAAACCAATTGTCGCCTCGATGATCTGGCTGCTTATTGGCAGAGGCGAGCTCGCTGCTTCTGACCAGATCGGGCAGTACATTCCCGAGCTGATAACGGCTGGACTAGGCCAGGTCACCGTTGAGCAAGTCATGTTGCACACAGGGGGCTTTCCGAATGCACGCATGCCCGAGGCAGAGGGCAGCCAAGCTGCGTTTCGACGAGCCCGCTTTGCAACCTGGAGCCCGGAGTGGCCCGCTGGAGCCCGCTTTGAGTACCACTCCGATAGTGCCCATTGGGTGCTAGCCGACCTGATAGAACGCGTCACTAGCCAAGACTTTCGCGACGCTATTGCACAGCAGGTTTGCGCCCCTCTCGGCATTGACCGATCGCTCGGCATCGCCCTGAGCAATCAGCAAGACATCTGCGAGTTGGTGCCCATGAGCGCTGAGGCGCAGATAGACAATCTGCTGCGCTTCAACAATCCACAGGTGCGAGTCGCAGGCAATCCGGGAGCGGGCGGCATCATGACTGCTGCCAATCTTGCGCTGTTCTACCAAGGGGTACTGCATAACCCCGGTGGCCTCTGGAACGCTGAAGTGCTCAACGATGCCAGAACCAATATTCGCTGCACCTTTGAGGATCCCCTTATGGGGGTTCCTGTAAACCGCACCCTTGGTTTGGTCGTTGCGGGCGATGACGGCCTGCATGAGCTTCGCTATGCAATTTTTGGACGAGGTTGTTCACCGGCAGCTTTTGGTCACGCCGGGGCACACGCGCAGGTGGCTTGGGCTGACCCCGCAACGGGAATCTCGTTTGCGTTCCTGACCAATGCTGCAGAGGCCGACATGATGCAGGCCGGCATCCGCTCAAACAGGCTTGCCAGCATCGCTGCAGAACTCGAACTCTGAGCACAGCGACCGCCAGCTTGTGCCGCAACGAACCCGCCGATCAGAACCTCAGTTCACATCGGGTCCGACGGGAACACCATCACGAATCTGATCTAGGTACTCGCTCATACCAATCCCCGTTCGGTCCCCGCAGCGATAGCGAGTCATGGCCTCGGTAATCCTGGTCACGAGTTGCTCGCCGTCTTCGGTAGTTCTGCGGTTGCGCAACGGGATGAGCGAGATCACTTCGCCCGTCACCTCGTACTCCTTGTCATCAGTACGCACCCAACACCGCATGCCCGTTTGGTAGTTGTCCTCGTCCCAGTCGGACTCGATGGTGCATTCACGAATCAGCGAGTACTTACCGTTCTCGAGCACCATCCCACTCTGTCGCGGAGGCACCGTTGGGTCTTCGCCGCCGATGATCGAGAGCATCATGGCAAAGTCAGGCCCAAATACGAACGGCAACCAGCGATACCAGTGCACAGCCTGCCAATACCGCGGCCCCCATGACTTATCTCGCAGTCCAAGACCATCGATCTGTATGAGTTCATCACCCACTGTGATCGTGCCCGTGACCGCCGTGTGCTGTTCGTAATGCGCTTTGGCAAATGACTTCTCTGCTTGCACCTCAAGATCAGATCCGTCGGCGTTGACAGGGCGGCCCCCATACATCGGCGAGATGCCACTCACGTCAAGGTGCACCGAGCAGTCCACCATTGGGTTCTCTGCAAACGCCTTGCGTGGGTCGGCCATCTGTCGGGGGTCATCGAGCAAACACACCTTGCCCTCATAGGTCACCGTCAGCTGCTCGAACGGGGTGACCACGTCAATACGCAGACCGCCAGCATCCATCGCGTCGTTGCTACTGATGCGCGGGCGGCCATAAATAAAGCCGATCCGTCCGCCTGGCAGATACACACACACCGTCATCTCTGCGTATCCCTCGTTGACCCGATTCCCAATCCGGAACCAGCCGCCAATCTCGTTCTCCGCATCGAACACGTTCAGGTACATCGACTCGTTGTAGTTCGACACATCTTCGGGCTCATGGGGGTATTCGTCTTCGGGTTCAAGCAGCACGCGGAACTTTGGATCATCCATTCTACGAACGGTAATGGGTGTGCTCGGTGCAATGCCTCGAATACCGCGCTCCGGCCGCTCCGGCTGCTCGGGCCGAGAAGCACAAGTGGCCGTTTGCCCAGCAAACTCCTTGCATTGGCAACCAAACTCCGGGATACTGAAAGATCTTTAGTCTCAACATGGCGAGGTAGTGCAATGGCGACAAGCGATGCGGTGGTAGCCACGTCAACGCGAAGAAAATTTCTGCTGGCATCCGGGATCGGCGCGGCAGGAATGCTGGTCCTCGCCAGCGGATGTGTAGCGCCACCCGTTCCGCCAACAACCACCACAACAACAACTACCCCGCAGCCGCCAGGGCCGAACCTGTTAGCCAACCCGTCCTTCGAATCTGACGTTTTTGGATCAACCTTCACGAACTGGACGGTGACCCCATGAGCGGCATGCAGATCTTTGTGAAGACTCTGACAGGCAAAACAATCACCCTTGATGTCGAATCAAGTGACTCGATAGAAAACGTCAAACAGAAGATCCAAGACAAAGAGGGTCTAGCCCCAGACATGCTGAGGCTGATCTTTGCAGGGCAGAAACTCGAAGACGGTCGCACGCTGGCCGACTACACGATCTCGAAAGAAGCGACCCTTCAGCTGACGTACCTAACTGGTGTGGTCACCTACGACCTCGTGTACACCACCGGAGCGCCGCCACTAGGAGCATCCAATCTTGCCCATCTGACCGACGGAGCAAGCCTTGCGCAGCGGGTCACCGGCATCTCTCCGGGAGAGTACGTCCTCACCTTTTATTCCTCCGGAGATATCAGTTTTGCAGTCGAATTCTTCGACTCTGCCGATGCCTCAGTCGGAGTCTCCTCAGGATCGGCAAGCAGCGCTGCTGGCGATCTTGGACCCGTCACACTCAACGTGATGGCACCAACCGGGTCCGCAAGCGCCGAGGTCAGATTCGTAGGAGTCAACTCTTCGGTACTACTTGACTTGGTGCACTTCGGCACCGCCTAGCTACCCGCTCCAACTTCTCGCCGCTAGACACTCTCCGTGCGCACGAGCCTCCAGATGGTTGCCCATATGCGTCGCTTGACAGGTTCCACTCGGTCAGATGACCACAGCGCCCAGGGCGGCTCCGCTAGCGCACAGATCCCAAGCAGCGCGTCCTCATAATTCACTCGCCAGCCCGACCAATCGCGCCAAGCCTGGTCTTGGTCCGCGACAAGCGGCACGCCCGCTGCTTCAAGGGAGTTCCAACACTCGTTGAATTCCTCGCGGGTGACTCGAATCGGGTCGTTTGGCTGAGGAAGGGGATCGAACGGAATCGAGAACTGCGCTGCAACCTCTTGTAGGCACAAGAAGCCCGAGCGCAGACACAACGCAGCGGACGGCTCGTGAGGGAGGTCAACTGCTGCGTCGATCAGTGCCGCCGAGTCAAGCAACGCTCCAGCGGCCGTCACCCAAGACCGCCCTTCACCCGAGCGAAAGTAGACCAGCGACGGGTATGAGGAATGCGACTCCTCAACAAACGAGAACCAGTCTTCCCATTCAGCCCAGGTTTCTTCAAGATTCTCAAGGCCACGAATGGACTGTTGGCGAATAACAAAATTGGCAGCCGAGGGTGGCTGACCGGCCCGGCTAGATAGCTGAGCTACCAGAATCTCACGCTGGGAATATGCGCTGTAGATGGTGGGCAGAAATGAGATGAGCAACCCCACTAACCCGAGTCCAATGAGCGCTTCAAGTATTTCGACCAATCGAGCCGGTGAGGCATCTGCGTTAGCAAATCCCAGCGTGGTGAGCGAGGAGCCCGAGACTTGCAGCGCCTCGAGCCAACCCATATCGCCAAGCGCCCAGTGCAACGGAGTAAACCCGATAATGACTAACACCGCCCATGTAGCGGCAAGCAGTACCAAAGCAACTGGGGCATAACGCTGCAGGAGTTGCTCTCGGCGATGAGCGCTAGCGCGACGCAGCGGAAGGTCAAGTGAGCGGCGGATAGAAAGAAACACCAATGCAGTCAGCTTGGGCCGTTCGCCTCGAGGCACAACCACAGTGCGCAACGCGCTCAAGAGAACCGAGCCAACCAACCACAGCCCAGCCGCCACCACAAGGGCTGCTGCCACTGCTTGGACAAAATCGCTCAAATTCATGACGCAGACCAGACTCGGCCCGTTCGTTGCGAGAGAGACAATCGCAGGGATAGCGGGCCGGACTCCGCATGGTTAGTCATCACTGAACGAAGATGCTACTGCGAACGCCTTCACTCAAGCAGTGCCGGCAGATCAACATCCGAGAGCAGCGCCACAAGATCAAGTTGGTTGAGCTTGGCACCCGAAGGCCGATTGCCGCCTGGGGTGAGCGCATCGACTGCAGTCGGAATGATCCGGGCAAGCCCTTCGGCCACCTGATCAGGGGTCGCCCCGAGGTGCTCAGCCATAGCTGCGATTCGCCCCCGGCCAATCGCTCGTTTGACTGAACCCTCATCGGTGCGTTCGTTTGGGATCGAGCCCACCCAACTCTCGACTTTTGCCTCGTCGCCAGCATCGTTAAATCCTGCCAACAAGTCGGAGAGTCCATCGGTTCGAATCATCTCACCAAGCTGCGCAACAAGCGCCGTGCCGTCACCAAATTGTTCACTCAACGACTGTGCCCCCGAGTTGTTTGACTCCGACATCATTGCCTCAATTCTTCTGTTCTTTCGCGCTCACCCGTGCGGTCCGCTTAGGGAAGTCAGGCTAGTAGGCAGTTCTCGGCCATTGGGTTGCAGGGGGGTCGATATACGACCAATGTGCAACCCAATAGCCAAATGCCCGGAACACCTAGACCAGCCTTGCCAACTAGGGCTAGCCAGCAGCCGATGCGCTCGCCGAATCTCGCTCCGAGTCAGGCTGCTCCTCGGACTTGGCCTCATGCGGCAAGTCTTTGGTGAATGCAAGCGAGAGCAGAGCTAGCAGCGCAGCCGCAAGCAGACCCGTCTTGAGGGCCTGCAGCTGAGCGGACTCGTAGCTGTCAACAATCGCCGTGCTTGTTTCCTCGTCTAACCCAGCTTCTTGCACTGCCTGCTCAATCTGTGAGGAATCCACAAAGTCCACCCCAGACTCAACGGCCACACTGACCTGAGCTGACACTTCGGCGCTGATGCGGTCGTCTTGTTCAACCTTGGTAACGAACACTCCGGTCAACCCGGCAAGCACGATCGCTCCGATGAGCGCCACACCCAGAGAAGACCCAAGCTGTTGACCGGTGTACTGCAAACCGCCGGCCTCGCCCCGACCAGATACGTCAACCGAGGACTGCACCACATTGCCCAGCTGCGACACCATCAGGCCCATGCCAATTCCGAGAATCGCCATCGACCCGGCAAACCCGAGATTGGCAAGGTCCGGTTTGATGCTGATGAGCAGCAAGATCGCAGCCATCATCGTGGTGATCAGCCCAGCACGCACAATTGTCCTCACCGAGAACCTGCTCGAGAGTCGAGAACCTGCCGCAGAGGCAACGAGCATGGTGACCGATACGGGCAACATCTTGACGCCTGTCTCAAGAGCGTCCAAGCCGATCACCAACTGCAGGTACAACGGAATCACAAAGAACACGCCCATCAGGATCAGGTTCTGGCTAAACAGGCCAATCAAGCCCGAGCGCAACGGCGGAATCTTCAACAGGTCAAGGTGTACCAGCGGGTCTGTACCGATGGCCTCGCGATGGCGTTGCCACCGCAAGAACCCCCACAAGGCGACACCACCTGCAGTGATCACAAAAATGGTGAGCGAGAACCCGAAGATTTCAACGGGCGAATCCTTGGGTCGCAACCAACCCCAAGAACTGGATTGCAGAACTCCAAGAACAACTAGGCCAAGCCCGGTCGCAGCCAACAAGCTCCCCAAAAAGTCGAGCCGCGGAACTGTGCCTGTTCGGGGGGTGTCGGTGATCAGGCGACTCATGGCCAGAATGACGAGCACAAGAATCACTTCACCGACAAAGACCACCCGCCACGAAAGTTCAGTTGTGGCCCAGCCACCCAGGATGGGGCCCAAGGCAATTCCGGCACCAGCTACCCCGCCTATGACGGCGTAGGCAGCTTTGCGGTCAGCGCCCTCATAGTTGCCAGCGATCAGCGCCGCGAGAGCTGGCAGAACTAGTGCAGCACCGATCCCCTCCATGACAGACCAACCCAGCGTGAGAATTGCCACCGTGGGGGCAACCGCAGTTACCGCCGAACCACAGCCATAGATGGCAAGACCAACAACAAATGCTCGGCGGCGGCCGATGATGTCACCGATTTTGCCGCCTGTCAGCATGAACATCGCCATGACTAAGCAGTACAAGGTGATCACTGCTTGGATCGTGGT
>CAMDLX010000033.1 GCA_945901935.1 Bifidobacterium breve
TAGGCAGCAGAAGCCCCAACGATTGCCGAGTTAAACGAGGCATTCATGTCGTTCATTGAATAGCCCCGGCCCGTTCCCGCCCAGAGAATCCATGGGACTGCGGGGGTTTCTAGGCCTTGTGCCTCGTAGCGCTGCGCCCAGATTTCGGCCGATCCAAGGGCGATCGCCCAAGGCAAGTACTTGGGGTACCAGTCCAAGTGTTTGGCTGCTTCAAATCGAGACTCCGAGGAATCTGTGGTGAGGAACCTTGCAAAACCGCCCGTCCTTGACCAGACCTCTCGGCCGGCCTCGGTTCGTTTTGTCAGCACACCAGGGTCGAACATCGAGCCCAGAGCAACTAGCGCAAACACTCCGAGCCCGCTCAGTAACGGCCACAGCGCAGATGCGTTGTTGCCAAAGAAGTACCGGCCAATCAGGAAGAAGCTTCCGATTAGTGCCACCCAACCCAATGCGGCGACGGCAACTCCGTGGCCAGAGGAGATCAGATACTTCTTTGAGGCTTCACCCACAGCCGAATGAAGTGCCTTCTTGGCCGCCGCAATCTGTTCGCCTGAACCCTTGGACTTTGACACCTCGAAACTCTGCCCCTGAGCTGTCAGACCAATCGCCCTCAGCATTGCGGTTTCGGCTGGCCACTGAGGTGTGACGGCTGGGTCCGCAATCAAAGTGACCGTCCAAGTGTCATCGTCTCCGGCGAGCTGCAACAAGCCGCGCTCAGCAAGATCAAACAGCGTGGCTTGCAGCGCCTCTGATGAATCCTGTTCGTCAAGAACTTTGACGCCCAAGGCGGGGAAAACCCCTTCAGGTGGCTCAAAGAGAACTGGGAAGCCGGGTTCGGTTTCACGAGTTCGGGAGATCAGATAGAAACCCAAGCCGGCCGCAAGCAACCCCGTGAGCAGCGAGAGCACAATGATGAGCACCACCGAACCTGCATCATCGCTACCGGCGGGTGGCGGCGGCAGGGCATTGCTGGGGAATGAGACGCGCACCGTGACTGGTGTGAACGCATCGATCGGTCCCGTTTGGATCCGCAAACTCGTTCCTTCGATGCTTGCGGTGCAGGGCGTATCGATACCCTGAACGCACTCGGCCTTATCCGGTTTTGTAGGCAACTCAGCAGAGATGCTCACAGCCTGCATAGGCATCTGCCAGCCTTGGCCAACAACATCCCACCACCACAGCGTCTCGCCTTTCTTGCCGGGCTCGAGCGCTCCGGTGGTACTCGAATCGATCTGATACGTGTGCTCTCCTGGAACCAACGTGACGTTTGGATCGCCAATCCGAGCAGTCACGGTGCCAGCAGCACCATCGATCATTGTGTAGGGCTCTTGTTGGCCATCACGAGAGATCGACTCAATCGTGACTGGGTGCTCGACATTGTCTCGGCGTGGATCAGCAGTATCAAAAATTCGAAAGATGCCATGTTTGTTTGCTGGCATCTCAGTTGTGATGACTTCCTGGGTACGGAGATCCCCGTTCTTGGATAGGACCATAGAAGCTTCGTAGTTGGTGATAGTCGCCGTGTCTCTCACCTGATCACCCGTGGAGGAAATCGGTTTTGCGAAGAGCACAGCTAGAAGCCCGAGCAGCAGCACCACTCGCAAGACCCAAGCCAGAACTTTGCGGCCACCAGCGGAGCGCCTCATACGGTCATGGCGCTGTAAGAAGCGGGCCGATATGGCTGAGTCCGCTCAGGAGTGCCTCTTGGCCATCTTCGTCAAGTGCTAGATAGGCCGGCAATACGATTTCATCGGTCAGTAGTTCGGCCTCTTCACGCTGCTCACGCTGTCCATCCGAGATCTCTCCTACAGCATCATCAGCCCAGCCAAACATGCCCATGTCATTAGGTCGTGAGATTGCATGCGCCACTACTGAGTCAAGGCCCACTGCTCGCAGAGCAAGCAGGTGTGCACTGCCACGAAACTCTCGCAGCAACGAGATCAACTGCATTGCTCTAGCGGGCGCATCATCAGCCAACGGCATACGGCGTGCCCCTGCATAGAGGGTGAGCGCAGTTGGGTCAGCAGCATCGTTGACCGTGTCAGCCGCAGCGACAAAGGCATCAAGACCCTCAACGCCTGTCAGCTTGCGCCGACCTAGCTCGGCAGCGCATTCCCAAAAAGCGGCCGCGGCCACAGTCGGTGCGACAATCTCGCAACCTGCATTCCAACTGTCGGCAAGCACTGTTGGCTCGAAATACCCGAAGGAAGCCTGCACCATCGAGGCATCAACATCACCGAGCACGCCACCTCGCCCGAGAAAATAAAACTTGAAGCCGTCGAGGCCAATCTCGGTTCCGCTATTCATGGTCTCGGCAACGAAATAGTGCGCCCATCCAAGGTCTCTGATCTGTGGGCAAGCCTCTGCGAGAAGTTCATCAGGATTCATGGCTTTATCTTTGCATCCGCAGCACCTGTTTGCTTAGGCAATTCCAAGCCTTGGACGCTCTTGGCAGGAGGAGTAGCTTTTCATGGCATTGGTCCAGTGGCAGTTTGCTGCGTGGAGTAGCCAGAGCAAGGAACGAAGGGGACCCATGTTTGAAATTTCTGATTCAGCGGTTGCAGAAGATGGAGACCTTTCCGCTCGTGCAGCATCGCTGCGATCCCGAACGGCGGTACAAGACCAGGACCGTGCGGCATGGCTCGCCCTGTTTACCGAGGACGCAGTTGTGCAAGACCCAGTTGGCCCCTCGGCTTTTGACGAATCAGGTCTGGGCCATCACGGAACCGAGGCAATTGCAGCTTTTTGGGACACCGTGATTGCACCCAACCCCGTCAGCATGCGCATTCACGGGTCTTACGCTGGAGCGCAAGAGGTTGCCAATGTCATCACGATTACCACGGAATTTCCGGATGGGTCACGAGCCGAAGTACCGGGTGTGGCCATCTATAAGGTGAACGAAGCGGGCAAGGTTGTTGCCCTGCGAGCCTTTTGGGAAATGGATCAACTCAACTTTGTTGCTGCGCCGAGCTAGTTACTGCCGAGCTAGCTAGCGCTGAGCTAGTTACCGCTCAGCTAGTTATCGCGGAGACGAGCGATCTCGTAACAGGCAACTGCCCCAGCCGAGGCTACGTTCAGCGAGGCGAGTCGGCCGTGTAGAGGGATTGAGGCCGTGAGGTCGCAGCGCTGCCGAACAAGGCGAGACAACCCTTTCCCCTCTGCACCCAGCACGAGGCAAACCCCCGACTGCGCAACCTCAAGATTATGAATCGCAGTATCTCCGGCCATGTCTAGGCCCACCGTCCAGATTCCAGCGGCCTTCATTGTTTCGATTGCAGTAGGCAAGCCACCGACGAGGGCCATGGGTAGGTACTCGATAGCACCCGCAGCAGTCTTTGTAACCGTCGGCGTGACATGAACTGCACGGTGCTTCGGCAAAATCACCCCCGTCACTCCAGCGCACTCGGCAATTCGCAGAAGCGCTCCAAGGTTGCCAGGGTCGGTTACCCCATCTACAGCGAGCAAGAATGGGGCTTGGCCATCCACCGTCTCGAACAAGTTCTCTAGCGGCGTCTCTGAGATTTCACCCGCTCGAGCGACGATCCCCTGAGGAGCATCAGTATGACTGACCGAGTCAAGCTTGGTTCGACTGACATGAGTGACCGGAACCCGTAGTTCATCGGCCAAATCCAATATGTCCGCAATGATGTCGACGCGTTCAATCTCATTCGAGATGACAATCTCGTATGTGCGCCGCTCACCAGCCAACAACAACTCGCGAACAGCTTGGCGACCCTCGACTTGGGTGCCGCCAAGACCACGGTCCTTATTGGCCGGCCGGGCTGCATCGCGACCACCTGTGCGGCCACCTGTGCGAGTGCCGGAACTTCGAGCGCCAATGCTTCGAGCCCCGGCTGCCCCGCGAGTAGAAGTTGGTTTGGCTACGACAGGCACTGCTGCGCCACGGCGCTTGGCCCCAGCTTTTGTACCGCCGGATTTAGGCCCACCAGATTTAGGGCCACCGGATTTAGGCCCACCAGATTTAGGGCCACCGGATTTTGCACTGCCCCGACCTGCTCCAGATTTAGCACCGCCAGATTTAGCACCGCCAGATTTAGCACCGCTCGGTCGACCTGGACTCATGCTCTTACTCCTCTTGCGTTTTTAGTCATCTTCAAAGCTGTTGCTGCACGCTCTTGGTGAGCGCTGTTTGTCAGTGCTGGCTGGGTACTCACTTGCCGACCTCGGGTGAGATCTGTTCAGCGGAGCCAGCCGACTCGATCAGGGCTGACTCGATCAGGGCCGAAGCAAAACATGCGATGCCCTCGGACCGGCCAAGCCCACCAATCCCCTCGGCGCGCCTGCCTTTAATGGTTACCGGTGCGCCAACTCGTGCCGACAGAATCTGCTGCATCTGCTCCCGACGAGCGGCCAACTTGGGTCGCTCGGCAATGACAGAACAATCTACGTTCACAACAATCCAGTTCTCAGCGAGCAGCATGCGAACAATCTCATCAAGCAATTCCAAGCTGTTTGCACCGCGCCAGCGCTCATCAGTATCAGGAAAATGAGTGCCCAAATCGCCCAAGCCGGCAGCCCCCAGCAGAGCCTCACCCACGGCGTGAGTAATGACATCAGCATCTGAATGCCCGTGTAACCCAGGCTCACCATCAAAGCGAACGCCACCGAGCACGAGCACCCGATCAGGGTCCTCAGAAAACTTGTGGACATCGAATCCATTGCCGATCCGCAGACTCATGCTCGACAGTCTCCCCCACTGAACCCCATCAAGGCGAGTGCTAGCCCTCCGCTCAACACAGGCCACCCCAGTGAACCCGATCGAGGCGAGTGCTAGCCCTCCGCTCAGGCCAAGCCGTCCCAGGACAGCGCATCTGGCCGCCTGTGGGCATCAACCCGGATGATTTTGGTCGACTATCGACCAGAATCATCCGGGTTGGCTCCAAAAAAGGGACAGCGCTGGCTCAGGACAGCGCTGACTTAGAACAGCGGTGGCTTAGGGCAACGCTGGCTTAGGACAGGGCGTCAAAGATAAGCGCAACAGCCGAAACCACAAGCGTGAGCAACACGAGTTTCTCAAAGCTTGGACCAGCGAGCCGCTTGCGCAGTCGCAAACCAATTGGCGTCGCAACTGCGACGGCTACAGATGCAACCAGAGCACCCACAAGCCTGTCCGGGGTCATCTGCCCTTGACCCAGCAGGATTACTAGCTGCACGGCTCCCGTCACGCCGAACATGAACGTCAGCGAATGGATATATGCCCGCGCAGGGAGTCGATACGAGTGAAACCAGGTAGCAACGATCGGGCCCGACACTCCGATTGCACCTTGCATCGCTCCAGCGAGCAGGCCTACTGCTGGCGACCAACGTCGAGTGAACGCCGGGGAAAAACTAAACTCGGGTTTGCGAATGAACTGAAAGAGAAACAGCAGGATTGACAGCGCTAACACAATCAGAAAAGGTTGCTCGGGTAGATTCACCAACGCAATGGTGCCGATAACGGCCCCCACTACACCGAGTCCACAAAGGCGACCTAGGTCTCTTGTTTGGGCTTGAGCGTCACGGCTCTCCCAGCACAAAAACGCATTCGCAGCCAGATTTGGAATGGCGATTATCACCACGGCGTCCTCGATCCCGAGGACCAACGAAATCAAGGGAACAGCGATAAGCGGATACCCCAAGCCAGTCACGCTCTTGATGACCGCTCCCAGGCCAGAGGCCAGAAGCACCACGAGTAACTGCGTGCTCGTCAACCTCAGTCCAGTTGTGGGTCAGGGTCAACGGATTCAAGCAACGCCGCCGCAATGATTCGGTCGGCGCGCTCGGTGAGCTTTAGGTTTGAGCGTTCCCCTGCAATCAGCGTGATTCGGGCCCCAAGCGCCTGGACTAGTCCGGCATCGTCTGTTGCCTCACAATCGCTGTCATAGGCCCGGCGCAGCAACGCAGCTTGAAACCCCTGTGGAGTTTGCACCGCTCGAAGCAGGTCGCGATCGATCACAGCGCTGTCTGATCCAGCACTGTCTGATCCAGCGGTCTCTGATACAGCACTGTCTGTGGTGACTACTCGAATCGTGTCGACTACTTGAACCGCTGGCACGACAGCGGTTACTCCCGATTGAACCTGCGCAATCACCTGAGCAAATAAGTCGGCTGTAGCCAAGGGCCGAGCTGCATCGTGAACCAAAATCACCGTCGCATCGGAGGGGATTGCAGCTAGACCGGCCCGAACCGACTCTGACCGTGTTGACCCTCCCGCTACCACCACAGTTGCGTCGGGAATCTGGCCATCTGCTGTTGCGAGCGAGTCGGCAGGTAGCACGGCTACGACTCCATCGCATGCAGCGGCAGCTGTTCGAGCAGCACGATCAATCACCCGAACCCCGGCCAGTGAATCAAACTGCTTCAGCGACCCAAACCGCTGACCTGAACCACCTGCAAGCAAGACACACCAGACAGAGCCATTTTTCTGGGCCGGGACGGGGTCACCTTCGCGCTCAAACTCTTGGTTGATTTCTGCCTGAGCCATGCCCTCAAGCTACTGCCCACGCACCCCAACTCGGCACTGAGGCGGCAGTCACACGCATTATCGCTACGATGGCAATCGTGACTGACATGGATCTGCTGCTTGGTGTTGAGCTTTTTGACCAGTTCGACGAGGACGACCATCGCCAATTGGCTGATGCTGCTGAAACACTGGTTCTTGCGCGCAGCGATGTCGTATTCGTCGAAGGTGTCGAGGCTGATGCCTGTTACGTGGTGATTAGCGGTCGTGTGGCCATTTCGAATAAGTCCTTCGATGGCCGCGAATCCATGATTGCGATGATGGAGCGGGGTGACTTGTTTGGCGAGATGGGCCTGTTCGATGGCCTAGGCAGATCTGCCGAGGCGCGCTCGCTTGAACCCTCTGCTGTGATTCGAATTCCTTATGACGTACTGCGAAGCATCTGGGAAAATAAGCCAGAGCTGCTGTGGTCAGTGGTGCGCCTACTCAGCCAGCGGATCCGATCAACCGACGAGGCACTTGCCGACTCGTTCTTCTTGGATGTGACTGGACGAACGGCGAAGCACTTGTTGGAATTGGCAGGGGATCGTGATGAGTTTGAAATCCCCATCACTCAAGAAGAGCTAGCCGGACTAGTCGGCGCTTCTCGAGAGCGTGTGAACAAGGCAATCGCTAGCTTCTTGAAGCTTGGATGGATTGAACAGAACGATCGTTCCTACCGAATCCTGAAGCGCCGCGAACTCGAGATTCGCTCCCGCTAACTTCCCAAAAACTCAAGCGCCTTATTCCACGCGTCTGCAGCATCATCGGCTCGATGTGCCGGCCGGGAGGGATCATGCACAAACCCGTGGTCGGCACCTTCATACATCTCGACCCTGACCCCGGCATCGATCAGTTCTTGAACATCACCCGGTGGGGTGTAGCCATCCTCTGATCCAACTACGGCCATCGCTCGACCTGCCTGCGCAGACTGAATCGCGGCGAGTGGATCGCCCTGACCGGGCCCCGCCCAGGCCGGTGGCACATGAACCATTCCATAAAAAGAAACGACCTTGCTGAACCGCGGATGGTTCGAGGCTTTCAGCGCGTACATCCCACCCATACAGAACCCAATCAAGCCCACCGATGCGCAACCCGTGGCATCGGCAGCAGCAGCGGCATCGCCAAGGAGTTGGCTGTCAACGAGTTGAAACATGGCTTCGCTGCGAGCTTCAAAGAACTCAGGGTCGCTTGGCCCGGGAAGATCTTGGCCTGGGAATGGCTCAAAGGAAGTGACAGCCCACCCGGTGCGCTCAGACAGCGAATCGCAAAGGTCGGCGAATAAGGGCCGAAGACCGATGATATCGGGAATAACGACCAGCCCTCGGTCTGCCGAGTCCGGTCGGGATAGATATGCCGGAGTTCCGGAAGGCAAAATCAGGTTCATCGCAGCGAACTTAGTCTGCCGATTTGGCAATCAAGCGTAGCGATCGAGGATGCTCAACTCGGCAATACGGGCAAGCGCAGTCTTAATGGTTCTCGCCCAGTGCTCGTCAACGCCATCTACCTCAGCAAGCTCATTCACTGTGGCCCGAGTGAGCTTATCTAGCGAACCAAAGTGCTCGACTAACAGATCGACAATGTCATCGGGAATGCGTGGGACACGCGACAACATCCGGTAACCGCGAGGCTCGATCGATGCATCGAGGTCGTCCGTCTGTCCTGACAAGTGCGTTGCCTGCACTACCTCTTCGGCATCGAGCAAGGCATCCACTTCTAGACCAGAAAGCGTCTCTATGGCTTGCTCAAGGTTCCACTGCATATCGGACTGGAAGTAGTCCCGGACTACCAGGCGACGCTCATCTTCGATGCCGGCCATCAACTCTCTGAGTTGTAGACCAATCAGTCGGCCATCGGTACCAAGTTCGGTCAGGTACTGCTCAATCTCTTGAGAGATTCGAGCCACCAACTCGGCACGCTGCAACAGCGTGACGACATCTCGCAACGTAACGATGTCTTCAACCTCGAGTGAGGTCAGATTTGAAGACACCTCGTCAAGGCGGGCTTTATATCGCTCAAGAGTTTGAAGCGCCTGATTGCAGCGGCTCAGGATTGATGGAATCGGCTCAAGCTGATAGCGGTCATTCTTGGTGTACACCGTGACCACGGCCATATCTTCTGACACAGAGAGCACTGGAACCCCAATGGAGCGAGCCACTCGCTCGGCCGTGCGATGGCGCGTGCCGGTTTCTTCTGTGGGGACGTTCGGGTTGGGCACTAGGTGCACGTTGGCCCGAGCGATGTAGCCAGCATCTGGGGTGAGGACGATGGCCCCATCAGTTTTGGCTAGCTCAGACAAGCGTTGAGGAGAGAAGGAGGCGTTGATCAGGAATCCACCAGATGAGATATTCAGTACCTCGGGACCATCTCCAATAACGATGAGTGCGCCCATTCCGGCTTTCAGGATGCGGTCGAGGCCTTCTCGCAGCGGACGCCCAGGAGCAACGGCGGCAAGGGCAGTCTGGAGTTCATCGCTATGACGTTGATCTTGACGTTGAGTCACTCGATACCCCTTTGCTGCTCAGGCACACGCATTCTGAGCAACCTGGCGGACAAGCCAGCGAGGAGCAAAGTGTGCAACATTGCGCATTCTAGTGTGGGGTGCACTGTTTGCGGCAGCGGATTTATGCACTTGGGTTGGTAGAGCAGAAGACGCTTACAGTTTCTGCAGGCTGAGTAGCTCTATTGCTGCTGCTAGCGAAGGCACCCGGAGGAGCTCAATCGGCGCATCAGTGTCTGGTGCTGAACGCGGGACCACAGCAGTGGTGAACCCCAAACGAGCAGCCTCGGCCACGCGACGCTCGATTCGACCAACTTGGCGGATCTCTCCCCCAAGGCCGACCTCTCCGCAGGCAACCATCGATGGAGGGATGGGCACGCCCGCCACTGCCGAGGCAAGCGCCAGGCAAATGGCAAGATCGGCTCCTGGCTCGACCACCTTGACCCCACCGACTGCGTTTGCGTAGACATCGAGTTGCTGGATGCGGATGCCAGCGCGTCGCTCCAGCACGGCGAGGAGTAACGCCAACCTGCCGCTATCAAGGCCTTGGCAGGACCGGCGTGGCTGAGGGAGTTGCGAGGAAGCCACCAGCGTTTGCACCTCTACTAGGAGCGGACGGTGACCCTCTAGTGCGGGTGTGACAATCGAACCCGGGATTCCCGGCCGACGATCCCCAATGAACAGACCGGATGGATCTGGCACTGGCTCAAGGCCAGAGGCCACCATGGCAAAAAGTCCGAGCTCTTCGGTCGAACCGAACCGGTGCTTTTGTGCTCTGAGGAGACGAAGTGCATGGTGGCGATCACCCTCGAATGAGAGCACCGTATCTACTACATGCTCGAGAACCCGAGGCCCAGCTAACTGACCATCTTTGGTGACGTGGCCGACGAGCAACACGGTGGTTCCGGTGGTCTTGGCTGTCTGCACTAATCGATGAGCGCACTCGCGCACCTGAGTGACTGACCCAGGGGCCGAGGTATATGCAGGGTCATGCAGGGTTTGAATGGAATCGACCACACAAATCTCTGGACGGACCTCGTTGATGTGGTGAATAACGTTGGGAAGGGAGGTCTCTGCTGCGAGTAACAGATTGTCCTGCAGGGCTCCGAGGCGATCTGCGCGAAGGCGCACCTGATCGGCTGACTCCTCACCCGTGATGTAGAGAACAGTCGACCCAGCCGCAGCTCGAGCGCCCATGAGTTGCAGGACAAGAGTTGACTTGCCAACTCCAGGCTCGCCGCCAACAAGGGTGACGCTTCCTGGCACGAGCCCGCCGCCTAGTACTCGATCAACCTCGGGGATTCCTGTTGGTACAGGCTGGCCGTCCTGAGAGCGAACAGCCGTAATTGGAACTGGCGGCACGGGTGGATCAGAGAGACTGGAGATGCTTGATGGCAGGTCCAGTTCTTCAGTGAGAGTGTTCCAATCCCCACAGCCTGCGCATTTTCCGGACCACTTTGGTGCCTCTGCACCGCAACTCATGCATCGAAAGACTGTGCGGGTTTTGGCCATGCATGCACCCTAGAACTCTGCAGTGACAGTTCCGGTTCAATTGCCCGGGCTCAGCGACCCGATCAGCGTCTGCGACGCAGCAATCCCACTGTCAAGAAAACTCCGGCAAGAACTAGCAGAGCCGCCGCTGCAATTAGCAGACGGAAAGGCAGCGCCTGAGTGTCGGAGGACTCTGCCGTCATGGTGGCAGAGGATGCAGTTCCGCCACTTAGGGGGAACTCCCAACTCGCACTCTCTCCCTGTGCGCTGCCTGTGCTTATCTTGCCTGTGCTTATCTTGCCTGTGGATTGCTCAAGGTTTCCCGGCAACTGAACTGAGACTTTCAGCGTTGCAGCACTCGCCGCGGTTAACCCTTCGGCTTGAAGCTCTTCTGGAGTGCGAGCTAGGGGAAGGCCGCCCAAGGCTGCAGTTAGTTCCGGGTCGGAGAACTGCTCCAACGAACCAGTCAGGCTGAGAGCGCTAGAGAAGCTGTAGTCGGTAGAGGCAAATCCATCGGTGAGCTTGAGTTGCACGTCTGAAAAAACTGCAGAGCTGCCGGTCTCACCCGGAGTTCCGCCGATTTCGCTAAGCACCTGCGCAAGCTCATCCGGAGATCCAAACTTGCGTCGCACCACAAGGGTGACGCCGCCCTTCGTTGGTCCAGAAGTGTCTGTTTTGGGGCTATCTGCTACCCAGCCTGCTGCAACAAGATCGCTCAACTGAACAGAGGTTGCTGGGTCGCCGAGTCGCTCGGCTGCCTCGGCATCTAGGTGAACCGTCACGGTCACCGTGCCTGACCCGCCCTCGTTCACTCTGATAGCCACTTGCGAATCCACCTGGCAACCCGCCAGAACCATGGCTACAAGTGCGCCAAGAATGATGAGCCGGACGGTTCGCACTGCGGCGAGTTTAGCGCGCGACAACGTTCAAGAGATGTGGGCACATGTGCTCTGGTTCGCAGAGCACATGTGCCACAGATCAAATGAGTCGCACGGTAGCAAGAGGCAGGGTAACCAGAGGCAGAGTTACCGGTTCTACCGTCGCTTAGAGTGGATATGGCGAATGTGCTGTGAGGGAGGCCCTTCCTCGGCCCGAGTCACTCAACCAGCCTCACTGAACCAGCCTCACTGAACCAGGCTCACTGAACCAGGTAGCCGCGTTGGTGTCTTTGATCTGTTCCCAATCGAGCGGGACCTTCTGGAGTTCACCGAATCCGATTGGGAATACGGGCATCCGACCAACGCCCACTGTTCCCGCAAACGGTTGTTCGGGGCGGTAGTAGGTGCCAAGTAACTGGTCCCACAGTGATGTGATCGCCCCGAAGTTGGTATCACCCTCGTCGTAGTTGGTGGAGTGATGCCAGCGATGCAGGTCGGGGGTGCTGAACACGCGATTGAGGGGACCGCTGCTCACTTCGATGTTGCAGTGCTGGACCTGTCCGTACAGCGCCCGCATTGCTAGGTATCCGATGTGTTGGTCCCTGCTGAGGCCCAGCGCGGCGATGAGCGTTGCGTCGATGAGTCCATCGAAAAGCAGTTCGCCAACATGAAATCTGTTGGCATTGAGCCAATGCAGCCGAGATGGGCTGTGATGCACCGAGTGGAGCTTCCACGCTGGTCCCCACTCGTGCGCCAGTCTGTGATGCAAGGTGTGTGGGAGGTCATAAGCCAACACGGCCAGCGCCACACCGAGAGCGGTAGGGAGGCGTCTGAACTTGGCATCAAGGCCGACTCGCCGGGCGATCGCTGCCCCTATGGGCTGGGTCAATAGGCTCGTTGCGTACGTTGTTGCAACGAAGGCTCTGTCGGCAGCAACGTCGCGATCACGCTCGTGGGTCCAATCCTCGCGGTAGGGGTATCGGCGCTCGGTCTGAGCAATCAGTGCGTACCAACCTGCCGCTACGAGCCCAACGACGATGGGCGACTTGACACTTCGGCGACGTTGGACTGCCTTGTCAAGGCTGACTGCGAGCGCCGCTCCCGCGATCACCCCGGCGTGCAAAGCAAAGGATCTCAATGAGTCGCTGCGTGAACTTATTCTCCTCACGCTTCTAACATACCGTCCCTCAGATCCCGCTCACCACGCCAACCGCTTGACCAAACGAAGCGAGACCCTTCAAGAGATTTGGGCACACGTGCTCTGGTTCGCAGAGCACGTGTGCCACAGATCAAATGAGTCGCACCGTACTTATTGGCACCGTAACCAGTGGCACCGTAACTAGTTACTCGCCGGTCGTGACTGCGAGTTCCTCGATTGGCGGTGGGGTGAACCCTTCGACACCGGTGAAGGTGAAGATTTGCTCGCCTGGGGCATCCGGGTCTGGCGCAACATCAACCATGATGGTCTGGCCGGCGATGAACTCCTTGTAGAGCAGGCGTTCAGAGACTGGGTCCTCGACTAGGCGCTGAATTGCTCGCCGAAGCGGGCGGGCGCCAAGTGTCGGGTCGTAGCCCCTGTCGGCGAGCAGGTACTTGGCCTCTTGTGAGACTTCAAGGCCCATGCCTAGTCCGATCAGCTGAATACCAACACGCTTGATCATCAGATCAACAATGGTGGTTACCTCGGCCTTGGACAGCTCGTGGAAGACAATGACGTCATCGATTCGGTTGAGGAACTCAGGCCGGAAATGAGCCTTGAGTG
Organism: Bifidobacterium breve; assembly: GCA_945901935.1. Taxonomy (GTDB): domain Bacteria; phylum Actinomycetota; class Acidimicrobiia; order Acidimicrobiales; family Microtrichaceae; genus IMCC26207. Next base: position 13,131 of record CAMDLX010000033.1, read on the forward strand.
CATCGTTGACCTTTTCCTTCATGCGCTCATAGGTCACGGCCTCGTCACGCTTGGAGAAGCCAATGTTCGCCTTGCGAAGGTCGGCAGTTCCAAGGTTTGAGGTCATGATCAGCACCGTGTTGCGGAAGTCAACTGAGCGACCCTGAGCATCGGTCAGGCGTCCCTCTTCGAGGATCTGCAAAAGGGTGTTGAACACATCTGGGTGGGCTTTTTCGATTTCGTCGAAGAGCACCACAGAGAATGGCTTGCGCCGAACGGCCTCGTTGAGTTGTCCGCCCTCTTCGTAGCCCACATAGCCGGGGGGCGATCCCACCAAACGACTGACCGTGTGCTTCTCCATGTACTCAGACATGTCCAAGCTGATCATTGCAGTTTCGTCGCCGAACAAGAACTCGGCGAGTGTCTTTGCAAGCTCTGTCTTGCCTACGCCGGATGGGCCCAAGAAAATGAACGAACCCGATGGACGCTTGGGGTCTTTGAGCCCAGCACGTGTGCGGCGAATTGCCTGAGACACAGCCTTGATGGCCTGCTCTTGGCCGATGACTCGACGGTGCAGTTCATCCTCCATGCGCAAAAGCTTGGCGGTCTCTTCCTCGGTGAGCTTATAAACGGGGATTCCCGTCCACAGCGACAGCACCTCGGCGATTGCCTCTTCGTCAACCTCATCGAACAAGTCGACTCCGGCTGCCTTCATCTCTACATCTTTGGCTTCTTTGTTGGCCAGGAGGTCTTTCTCTCGGTCACGCAGAAGTCCGGCCGCTTCAAAGTCTTGAGACTCAACAGCCTCTTTCTTTTGACGGACTACATCGGAGAGCTCATTCTCGATCTCTCGGTAATCTGGCGGCGTTTTCATGCGACGAATGCGAAGCCGCGATCCGGCCTCGTCAATCAGGTCGATTGCCTTATCGGGCAAGAAGCGATCCGAGATGTAACGATCGGCCATGTTGGCTGCGGCCACGAGAGCCTGATCGGTGATGGTGACCCGGTGATGCTGTTCGTAACGCTCACGCAGACCTTTGAGGATTTCAATGGTGTGAGCAACCGAAGGCTCATCAACAACAACCTTTTGGAAACGACGCTCAAGTGCAGCGTCCTTTTCTAGATGCTTGCGATACTCATCCAAAGTGGTGGCACCGATGGTCTGCAGTTCACCACGAGCAAGCATGGGCTTGAGGATGGAGGCTGCATCGATTGCGCCTTCTGCGGCTCCGGCACCAACAAGGGTGTGGATCTCATCGATGAACAAGATGATGTCTCCGCGAGTCTTGATTTCTTTGAGCACCTTCTTGAGGCGCTCCTCGAAATCTCCTCGATAACGAGAGCCAGCAACAAGTGCACCAAGATCGAGCGTGTACAACTGCTTTCCCTGCAGCGTCTCTGGCACGTTGTCGGATGCGATGGCCTGAGCGAGTCCCTCGACGATGGCAGTCTTGCCAACGCCAGGCTCACCCACGAGCACGGGGTTGTTCTTGGTGCGGCGAGACAGCACCTGCATCATGCGCTCGGTTTCGCGGTCTCTTCCGATGACGGGATCGAGCTTGTTCTCACGAGCCAGTTGGGTGAAGTTTCGACCGAACTGATCGAGCACCAACGACCCCGAGGGTGTTTCTCCCGAGGAACCAGTGCTGGCACCAGCCTTTTCTGCTCCGCCGGGCTGGGCAGTGGACCCTGGATAACCAGAGAGCAGCTGGATGACTTGCTGACGGACTCGGGACAGGTCTGCTCCGAGCTTGACGAGGACCTGCGCAGCTACGCCTTCACCCTCACGGATGAGCCCAAGCAGGATGTGCTCGGTTCCGATGTAGTTATGGCCAAGTTGAAGAGCCTCTCGCAGCGAAAGCTCGAGAACTTTTTTGGCGCGAGGCGTAAAGGGGATGTGACCCGAGGGGGAAGACCCACCTTGGCCAATGATCTCTTCTACCTGTTGCCGTACTGCCTCAAGTGAAATGCCCAGTGACTCCAGAGCCTTTGCAGCAACCCCCTCGCCCTCATGAATGAGGCCAAGAAGGATGTGCTCGGTTCCGATGTAGTTGTGATTGAGGAGTCGGGCCTCCTCTTGAGCCAGCACGACCACCCGTCGGGCTCGGTCAGTGAAGCGTTCAAACACGGTGCTGCCTCCAAGAAAGATTGATGTGGATAAGTGTAACGCCGTAGAGGGGCAACAAGTTCCCGAGTTTCCAGCGAAGCTGCTGTGCTACCCAAGTTCCTTCACAGCTTGCCAAGAAATGAACCTCGTTCGGCCATGCCAGATAACGAAAAACCACCTAAACGTCAGTGAGAAACAAAGTACAAGTCTTGGGGTGACCAAAGAACTCAGCCACGCGACATGGGCCAGACTCTGTCGGGGAACTAGGTTCTGAAACGTGACTGGCTCAAACCCACTTCAGGTCATGCCATCCATGGCTGAAGATCTCGAACGCCTCGAGACCGAATTAATTGCTTCTGTTTGCTCAGAAAACCCATTCCTGACAGAGATCGCCACGCACCTGATCGCAGCTGGGGGTAAGCGGGTACGGCCAGGGTTTACCATTGCCGCAGCCGCTACAGCGCTGAGTGTTGATGCTCCAGCATCGGATGAAGCAATCACCGGCGGCATGGCAATTGAGCTCGTTCATCTGGGGTCTCTGTACCACGACGATGTGATGGATGAGGCCGAAGTTCGCCGCACTGTAGATAGCGTGAATGCTCGCTGGGGCAACCATAAAGCGATTCTGGCTGGCGACTACTTGCTGGCAAAAGCCTCGGAGCTTGCCGCATCGCTTGGAGTCGAAGTCGCAGCCTTGCTGGCGAACACCATTGGCCAACTTTGCGAGGGCCAGTTGTTGGAGCTGGAGCACTCATTTTCACTGGACCGAACTGAAGACCTCTACCTGCGATCAATCAATGGCAAGACTGCATCACTTCTTGCAGCGAGTTGCAGAATTGGTGGGATCGTTGCGGAGTTGCCTCGCACGCAGATCGATGCGCTGACCACGTTTGGTTTCAGCTATGGCATGGCATTTCAGATCGTGGACGACGTGCTTGATCTGGTCTCGAATGACGCCGAGATGGGCAAGCCCACGGGCCATGACCTGGAAGAGGGCGTCTATACCCTCCCGGTGTTGCTCACTCTGGCAGGACCAACTGGCGGCGAGCTTCGCAGCATGCTCGGAGGGCCGATTGATCCGGCGACTAGGGACGCTGCTGCCAGCCTGATCCGAGAGGGTCAAGGCGTGTCTCTAGCAATTGATCGTGCACGTAGCTACGCAGACGCTGGGCGATCGGCACTAGAGGCACTACCGGCCAGTCCGGGAGTAACCGGATTACGCGCTGCAGCGGACTACCTACTCGACAGCGTTGAGGCTGCAGCTACCTGAACAGTGTGCAGTGCAGGGCGCAGTGCAGCCACCTGAGCAGGGCAGGGCAGTTACATGAGTAGCGCAGCGCAGGGCAGTTACATAATCCTGGTTGACTCGGCCACCACGTGCTGATGCAATTCTGCTCCCGTGACTCCGACGCTAGCCATGCCCTCGAGGAACGTTCCCATGTGGGCCGTACCCATATGCGAGGCAATGGCGTCTTCTGACTCCCACTCCTCGTAGGCGCGGACTCGGCCCGGGTCAGTCCCATCGAAGAAGAAGCCGTACGTGATGTTGCCAGTCTCAGCCAAGGTGGCCTCGACTAGTGGCAGGGTCAGAGCAATGAACTCAGCCTGCTTGGTGGGATCGAACGTGATAATTCCAGAGATGATCAACATGTCGCTCACTGTATCTGCAGTCGACAGGCAAAAATTTCAGGCCCACTCCGATCAGAGGGGAAACGCCACCACCGGGCCACCTATGTAGCGCAACCGGGCAAGTTCGGAACGCTCAAGAATTGGCAGGGATGGCCGCCGCACGCGCAGCTGGCCCGCAGGAGACTGGCCCGCAGGAGACTGGTCCGCTTGAGTCTGGCGAACTAGGTACGCCGTGCCGTGGCCAAGGTATTCAACGAGTTCGACTGTTGCGAGCACGTCAGTAGTCGCTTCTGAATCGGCTAGCTCAATTTCTAAATCCTCGGGCCGAATTAATACTTCGACGGGCCCTTCTGTTGGATGGTGAAGCGCCAACTCGCCGAACGCGGTCTGCACGCTGTTGTGGTGAGCGTGCCCCGGAATGAAGTTGGCATCACCAACAAATCCTGCGAGCCAGCGAGTGGCCGGGCGCTGATACAACTCAGCGGGTGGTCCAACTTGCAGCAGGTTGCCTTCGTAGAGGACAGCCACTTTGTCTCCGAGCACAAAAGCCTCGTCCTGATCATGGGTGACAAATACCGTGGTCATTCCAAGCCGAAGGAGCAGTTGATGAATCTCGGTTCGGACTTGCACGCGAAGCGAGGCATCAAGATTTGAAAACGGCTCGTCAAGAAGCAGGATCGCTGGCCGAGGGGCGATTGCCCGAGCTAGCGCAACCCGCTGCTGCTGCCCGCCAGACAAGGTGGAGGGAGAGCGATCACCAAACCCGGTGAGCCCGACTAGCGCCAATGCCTCATCGATTCTTGAGGACTCCTTTCGCTCGCCGCGAGGCAAACCAAAGCCCACATTGCGAGCCACCGAAAGATGGGGAAACAACGCCCAATCCTGAAACACCATGCCGATCTGGCGTTGTTCGGGGGCGATCATCACACCCGGTCCGCTGACGCATCGATCGCCCAGAATGACTTGTCCCGTGTCGGCGGATTCGAGCCCAGCGATAATTCGCAGCAGCGTGGTTTTGCCGCACCCGCTCGGTCCCAATAGCGCAACGGTTTCACCCGAATTGGCTACCAGGTCGATGCCACTCAGGACTGGCGTCACGCCGTCAAATGATTTGCCGACGCCAGAGACCTGTAGCGAGCCAGCGGTTGCAGGGCTAGTAGGCGTTGCCGGACTACTAGGCACCGGACTACTAGGCACCGGGTTCCTGCTCGGGCCGGAGCGTTGGGAAGAGCACGATGTCACGAATGGTCTGCACATCTGCCAGCACCATGGCAAGGCGATCCATGCCGATACCAAGGCCCACCGTTGGCGGAAGTCCGTATTCGAGGGAGCGTAAATAATCGTGATCCATCAACATGGCTTCATCATCGCCGGCCGCGTTCTGCGCAGCCTGCTCATGAAAGCGCACTCGCTGTTCGACTGGGTCGGTGAGTTCGGAAAATCCGTTGCACAACTCACGGCCAATCACGATTCCCTCAAAGCGTTCCACTAGGCCTGGCTCAGAGCGATGCTCCCGAGATAGCGGTGAAACTTCGGTCGGGTAATCAATCACAAAGGTCGGGTCCCAGAGCTGGTGCTCGGTGGTCTTCTCGTACAGCTCCAACAACAGCTTGCCCGTGCCGTACGAGTCTTTCCATGGAACGGAATGCTGATCGCATAGCTTGCGCAACTCTTGAATCGGCGTATGGATACTGACTGGTTCGCCGATCTGGGCAGAAGTCAGTTCGGCCATGGTCTCTCGTCGCCATGGGGCGGACAGGTCTACTTCTCGGCCGTCAAAGGTGACAGTCGTTGACCCGCAGAGTTCGAGCGCTAGGTGCTGCACGAGTTGTTCCACCAAGTCCATATGCACGTGGTAGTCGCCGTACGCCTCATAGGCCTCGAGCATGGTGAACTCGGGGTTATGGCGAGTCGAGGTGCCCTCGTTGCGGAACACCCGAGCAATCTCAAACACCTTTTCGAATCCGCCAACTACAAGTCTCTTTAGGTAGAGCTCAGGAGCAATTCGCAAAAACATCTCTTGGTCTAAAGCGTTGTGATGCGTCGTGAACGGCTTGGCTAACGCACCGCCCGGGATCGGATGCAGCACTGGAGTCTCGACCTCGAGATAGCCGCGATCCTCCATAAACCTGCGAGTCATCGACATCATTGCGGAGCGAAGCTGAAACGCCAGTCGCGCCTCTTGGGTCACCCACAGATCGACATACCGCTGCCGGTACCGAGTGTCTGTGTCGGTCATGCCGTGCCACTTATCGGGAAATGACCGACGAGTAGGCGCAAGCAAAGTCCACGAGTCCACCCGCACCGAAAGCTCTCCGCGGCGCGTGGTCATGACCTCTCCGGCCACCCCGATCCAGTCACCCAGGTTGAGCTCACAGAAGTGCTCAAACTCGGGAGTCGAGGCAGCGGGCGCAAAGACCTGCACGCGTCCCGATGAATCTGCCATGGTCCCAAAGGCCAGCTTGCCCTGCACGCGCCTGAGCATTAGTCGACCGGCAATGCTGACTTGCTCACCAGTTAGCGATCCGGGCTCAAGGCCCTGATGTCGCTCCGCAAGCTCGGCCGCAGTAGCAGTCACCTCATAGGTATATGGCTGTTCAAAGCCGTAGACGCGAGCATCATCGGGCGAGCCCTGCTGTGCCGCAGGCTCTTCGGGTGTAGGCACATCGGGTTCTGTCACGGCTGGTTCTTCTCCCAGATTAAGCGCAGACCATGCAAGGTCAGCCACGGTTCTTCATGCTCAATCGATTCGGCAATCGGAGCAATCAAGCTTGCTAATCCACCCGTCGCAATGATGGTGGATTCTCCAAGTTCTTCTTCAATTCGATCACACATGCCGTCCACCATTGCGGAGTAGCCAAATACGGCCCCGGACTGCACGGACTCCATTGTGGTCTTGCCAATAACGCTGCGCGGCTCGACGAGTTCCACCCGTCTCAGGGCGGCTGCTCGGCCAAAGAGCGCGTCCATTGAAATTTCGATTCCCGGGAAGATCGCGCCACCGAGGTACTCGCCTTGGGCAGAGATCACATCAAAAGTTGTGGCTGTTCCAAAGTCGACGACGATTGTTGGTCCACCGTACAGATCGAATGCCCCAACCGCGTTCGCAATGCGGTCTGCCCCAACCTCTCGCGGGTTGTCATACAACACGGGCATGCCCGTCTTCACACCAGTTCCTAGAACCACTGGCTCGATCTGCAAGTAGCGCTCGCACATCCTTCGTAGCTCATAGGTAATGCTTGGCACACCAGACGAGACAGCTACGCCTTTGATGTCTTCTTTGAGATCAAGGTCTCTGGTAGCGAGTAGGTGTCGAATGAAGAGGGCTAACTCGTCACTTGTTCGCTCGGCGCGAGTTGCGAGTCTCCAGTGATCGATTAGGTCATGGCTTCGCTCGCCTGCGTCATACAGGCCAATCACCGTTTGGGTGTTTCCAACATCAATCACGAGCAGCAAGCTGGCCTCCGCAACAACACGTCAGAGGAAGTAGCCCCCCAAACGGTGGAGCCTTCCTGCGACTCAGGATCCCTAGATGATGGTCTCCCACAGCCAAATCTGCACGTTTATGAAAAAACTAGTTGTGCTGGGGTCAGCCGATACCTGCCTGAACTGTTCAGAGCAGGTCGAGTCCGAGGTCAATCACCGGCGCCGAATTCGTGATTGCTCCCACCGAAATCATGTCCACGCCAGTACCCGAATAGCTAGCAATGTTCTCCAAGGTGATTCCACCAGAGACTTCGAGCAACGTGCGGCGCTGCTGGCCACCTTGGCGAATCTCGGCGGCAGCTACGCAGGCCATGACTTCTTCTGGGCTCATATTGTCTAACAAGATGGCATCAGCCCCCGCCTCGAGGGCCTCGATGCATTGCTCCATGCGGTCGCATTCCACATGCACGGTGCGCGCCGGCCAACGATCCTTTCCAAGGGCAACCGCACTTGCAATTCCAACGCTGCCCAAATGGTTGTCCTTGATAAGCATCCAGTCAGACAGATTGCCGCGGTGATTGCGACCGCCCCCTGCTCGAACGGCAGCTTTGGCCAAGGACCGCAGGCCGGGAATGGTCTTGCGTGTATCCCACACCTGGGCGCTCCCTCCTGCTGCGGCTGCGGAGACAAAGGCCGCCGTGAGCGTGGCGATACCAGAAAGGTGACCTAAAAAATTGAGCGCCGTGCGTTCCCCGGTGAGAATCGAACTGAACGGGCCGCGGACTATTGCAAGCTGCTGCCCGGCAGAAATCTGATCCCCTTCGTTGACCCCCCAGGCCACCTGCACCTCTGCGTCGAGTTGAGCAAACGTTTCTGTGACACACATCGTGCCGGCCAGGCGGCCAGGAACTCGCGCCACGAGACGGGCCTCGCCCAACTTTGCGGGCAGAAGTGAGGAGGTGAGGTCACCCAATGGCGCAAGGTCTTCGGCAAGAGCACGGGCAACTGCCTGCTGTACCTCGAAGAGTGGTGGGTTCAGCCATTGGGAGTCTGCTGCAGGAGTGGTCATGGCATATGAGCTTTGCAGATTCGCCGAACCTGGGGTTGAAATAGCCCGATCAGTAGTAGCCGCCCACGACTAGCCGATGGGCCTGAGCGGGGTCGAGACCGGGGTAATCAAGGCGCGCATGGGTGCCCCGACTCTCTGTTCGAGCCAGAGCCGCAGCAACCAATGTCTGCGCAATCTGCGCCAGGTTCTGCACCTCAGCCACTGCAACTTCTTGTGGATCCATAGGAGCAAGCTCGGCCATTACCTGAGCAATTACTAGCGCTGCTCGCTGTAGGGTCTCGGCACTTCGTTGCACCCCTGCATCAGTACTCATGGCCTGTTGTAAGCCCCGCTTGAGGCTTTGAGGAGTGACGGAACTGCCAGCTACAGAACTGCTGGTCACATGAGCGCCAGTCACATCGGCAGTGCCGGTATGGGGTAGCGGCAGCGCAACTCCAAGGATACTGAGGGTGGGATCGTCTGATTCGGCAAAACCCAGTACTGATCGCATAGCTCCCGTAGCCGACGGTCCAAAAGCTCCACTGGCAATTGATTCAATAGCTCGCGGACCAAAGACCATGCCCTCAAGAAGGGAAT
>CAMDLX010000034.1 GCA_945901935.1 Bifidobacterium breve
CATGAGTGAGTTCCGTCCACGCCGAAGCGTCCTCTACATGCCAGGTGCGAATGACAAAGCCCTAGAGAAGGCCAAGACCCTTCCCACGGACGCGATCATCTTTGATACCGAGGACTCAGTAGCGCCTGATATGAAAGCCGTTGCCAGAGAAAAGGTAGCTGCCGCTGTTACGAGCGGAGAGTACGGCCAGCGTGAATTGACCATTCGTGTGAACTCCATTGATACCGAGTGGCACGAGGCTGACGTTCGCTCTGCCTGTGCCGCTGCACCCTCAGGCATCGTGGTACCAAAGATCAATAGCGCAGCAGATGTTGCTGCCGTCGAGGCCTTGATGGAGGCAGCGGGCGCACCCAGCCACACCACCATCTGGGCCATGCTCGAGACTCCAGCAGCGATCGAGAACGCAGTTGAGATTGCGTCCTGTTCGGAGCGTCTGACAGTGCTCATCATGGGCACGAACGATCTTGCCAAGGAACTACGCGCCGCTTTGGTACCCGGGCGGCAGCCGCTACTTTGGGGCCTAGCTCGTGCGGTCAATGCGGCTCGTTTCGCCGACAAAGTGATACTGGATGGGGTGTACAACGAGGTTCGAAACCCTGAGGGGTTTGCCCTTGAGGCAGAGCAGGCCGCGCAGATGGGCTTTGACGGCAAGACGCTCGTGCACCCCACTCAGGTGGAGCCAGCGAACGCAGCATTTGCTCCGAGCGAGGAAGAGATTGAGTACTCGCGCAGGGTGATCGAGGCATTCGAGGCGGGAGTCGCAGCGGGACTTGGGGTCGTAACCGTGGATGGCAAGATGATCGAAAATCTTCATGTTGATAATGCACGCCGAGCACTAGCTATTGACTTTGCAATTCAGGCGTTGGATCCGCAGTAGTTCGCCCCAGCAGATTGCAGGCATGTCTGCGGGGAGAGAACCTAGGCTGTGATGCTGTGACCATCGAAAAGGTTCCAGAGATCATCGAAGACTTTGTGTTCGAGGGTGCCTCCCTGCTTGTGAATGGAACCCACACGGAGCATCCGACTTGGGTCGAGATCAGAACTGCAATGGATTCCGACCAACTCATGTGGTTGGACTGCGCGGCACCAGACCAGGGTGACCTGCAGCGCATGGTCAAACTGTTTGGGATTGATGAGGAGATGCTCTCTGATTCGGCGGATTTCAATCAGCGCACTCGACTCTCTGAGTACGACAGCTACGTACTGCTCGTGGCCTATGGGGTAGCGGCAGATGCCCGAACCATGATGGAGGTACACGTCTATGTGATGAAGAACCGCGTCGTGACTGTCCGTAATGGCCCTTGTCCTCCGGTGGAGGAGCTTCACAACAGGGCCGATAAAATGATGACTCCCACAACCACGGTGCCAGCAGTGCTGTCTCGGATCCTCGCAGTTTTGGTAGGTACGTTCGCCGATGCGCTGGACACCGTTGATGAGGAACTGACCGAGCTAGAGACAAGCATCCTTCACGACGACCCAAGTACCAGCCAGATCGAAAAGCTGCTGGACCTTCGCAAGAGGGTGAACACGTTCCGCCGAGCAGTTGACCCCGCTCGAGACTTAGTGGGAGCCGGAAGGTTTGTGATTATCGATGCGCTTGCGGATGTCTCCGAGGACGCACGGCGCCATCTGCGAGACCTTGCAGTTGACCTAGCGCATGTGGGTGATCAAGTTGAGAGCGAACGTGATCGTCTCTCTGCAGTGATGGATATCTACATGAACCAAGTGAACTATCGCCAGAACGACATTATGAAAAAGCTGGCAACCGTGTCCACGGTGTTCTTGCCGCTCATGTTCATTACCGGCTTCTTTGGCATGAACTTTTCGTTCATGGTGCAAACCATCAACTCCTCAATCGCATTCCTGATCCTTGGGATCGGCCTGAACCTCATGACAATGATCGGATCGCTCTATGTCATGAAACGTCGCGGTTGGTGGTGACTCGACAGCGTGAAAAGATCTACAGATTGAGCTAAGGAGCCTCCCCATGAATACACCCAACAGTCTTGACTTAAGTAATGGTATGAACTTCATCAATGGTGAGTTCAGGCCTGCTCGTTCCGGCTTGACAGATCAGGTGCTCGACCCGGCCACGGGTGGCGTGATTGCTCAGGTAGCTAGTTCTGATACTGCTGACGTTGATGATGCCGTCATCGCAGCTACCGAGGCATTCACAACTTGGTCTGAGACCACGCCGCGAGAGCGCTTCGAGATGCTCTCGGCCCTTGCCGACGCCATTGAAGGTGACCTCGACAGGCTCAAGCAGATTGAGGCTCTCAATGTTGGCAAGCCGCTGTCGATTATCGACTTTGAGTTCGACCTCACGGTAGACAATTTTCGGTTCTTCGCTGCTGCGGCACGTTTCCTTGATGGTCGAGCGGCAGGGGAGTACATGGCCGATCACACCTCATTTTTGAGGCGCGACCCACTCGGAGTTATCGCTTCGATTGCGCCCTGGAACTACCCGCTCAATATGGCAACTTGGAAGATCGGTCCTGCTCTCGCAACTGGCAATACGGTGGTGCTGAAGCCTTCGGAACTCACCCCTCTGAGTGCTATTCGTCTGGCCGAACTCGCCGCCGAGATCTTTCCTCCTGGTGTGTTCAACCTGGTTCTTGGTCAAGGTGAGACCACTGGGGCGGCGCTCGTGGCGCACCCAGATGTGGCCATGGTTTCGGTTACCGGAGATGTCGGCACTGGCAAACTCATTGCAAAATCTGCATCTGACAATCTCAAGCGAGTACATCTGGAGCTCGGCGGTAAGGCTCCGGTGATTGTCTTTGACGATGCAGATATCGAAGCAGTGGTTTCGACTCTCGCCGAGGCCAGTTACTACAACTCTGGCCAAGATTGCACTGCTCCTTGCCGAGTGATTGCCGGCCCTGGAGTGTTTGATGACCTAGCAGAACGCCTGACTGCTGCTGTGGCCGAGCTCAAGGTGGGCGACCCGTTCGACCCGGATGTTGCAGTTGGGCCCGTCATTTCTGCAGAGCAACAGTCACGGGTGGCGGGCATGGTGGACCGGGCAGTGGCCGCTGGGGCCGAACTCACCACCGGGGGATCTGTCCGGGCAGGTGCAGGGTTTTTCTACGAGCCAACCGTGCTCGTGAACCCAGCACAAGATGCCGAGATTGTGCAGCGAGAAGTCTTTGGTCCTGTGGTGAGCCTGCAGCGGTTTAGCGACGAAACTCAGGCTTTGGCATGGGCGAATGACGTGGACTTTGGTCTGGCTGCATCTGTGTGGACTAGCGATGTTGGCCGGGCCATGCGGATGTCCAAGCGACTGCAATTCGGCACTGTCTGGGTAAACGATCACATCCCGATCGTTTCCGAAATGCCTCATGGCGGCTTTAAGCAGTCAGGGTACGGAAAAGATATGTCGGTATATGCCCTTGAGCACTACACCGAACTCAAACACGTGATGATCAAGTTTTAGAACGAAAGGGCCGCAGGCTTTGCGGCTGTGCAGGGGAGACCCCACCCAAAGGCGGGCTTAGCTGGCGTGAGTCTCGGCGTGACGGGCAACGAGTTGCTTAGCGATGACCTTGAGGCACAGGGTCTCGTCTGCGCCTTCAAAGATTGACAGCACCCTGGCGTCCACAAAGAGTCGGCTGACTGTGTATTCCTCGGCGTAACCCATGCCGCCATGAATCTGCATTGCTTCTCGCGTCACCCACTCAGCGGCCTTGCACACGTAGGCCTTAATCATCGAAGCCTCGAGTGCGCCCTCGCCCTTTGCCATCATGCGAGCAACCTCGTAGGCAAACTGTCGAGCACCTTGAATGGTGATGGCCATGCGGCCGAGCTTGGCTTGAATGAGTTGGTAATTGTGAATTGGCTCACCAAACACTGAACGATCAAGCGAATACTGCCGGGCCTCTTCGAGTGCGGATTGCATCACTCCGAGGGCCCGTGCGGCAGTCTGCAGCCGCCCGTTCTCAAATCCTGCCATCTGGTAATAGAAACCCTTGCCGATGCCACTCTCTTCGCCGATCAGGTTCTCCTCGGGAACAAACCAGTTCTCGATGGCAATCTCATAGGAGTGCATGCCGCGGTAACCGATGGTGTCGATTGGGCGACCTTCCATTTTTCCGGTGCCATGGGCGCTTTCGGATGTGAGTTCAAATCCGTGGGCGTCGCCGCGTTCTTTGGGCAGGATGAACATGGACAGTCCACGGTGACCAATGGACCGGTCGGGGTCGGTGCGAGCAAGCACCATCAGCACATCGGCGCGAGCACCAAATGTGCACCAGGTCTTGACGCCATTGATCAGGTAGCCGCCGTCAACCTTGGTAGCGGTGGTCTTGACCCCTGCCACATCCGACCCATAGTCGGGCTCGGTCACTGCAACTGCGTTCATGACCTCAGCGTTAGCCAACAGCGGGAGCCAGTGTTGCTTTTGTGCCTCGGTCCCGCCTGCCTCGAGTGCGCGAGCCAGAATCTCGGGCCGAGTAACGAGTGAACCACCCGCACAGAGGGAGCCTCGAGAGAGTTCCTCAGTTGAAACCACCATGCCGATGTAATCCGACTCATCGCCAGAGGCAAAGCCGCCGTACTCTTGGGAGATCGAGAGCCCGAAAGCGCCCATCTCAGCCAGACTGCTGATGATTTCTTCGGGGATATCGGAGTTGTCTCGGTGGATGTGCTCTGCGATCGGTGTCAGTTTTTCTTCGGCGTATCTACGGAAGGTGTCTTGCACCATCTCGAAGTCGCCAGTCAGGTGCCGTGGGCCATCGGTGTCGGCCAGCGCTGCCAGAAACTCTGGTGATCGATACTCAGAAACGAAGTGCCGGCAACCGTCTAGGGCGTCATCGTCAACATTCCATTCTGACTCTCGTCCGAATACCTTGCCTGCAAGATCTGCAAGCACGTCGGCCGCAAAGGCGCAGCAGACACGGGCCTCAGTCTCCCCAAGCGCACCGTATGACAACAGGCCGCGAGCAGACATCACAGCCGCTGCAGCATGTGCAATGTCATAGGCCAGGACTTGGTTCTCATCGATGCCGTCTGCGGCAAGTCTACCGATGCCAGCATCAAGCACTTTCTGTGCAATATCTAGAACCGCAGAAGCAGAGGTCAGGTCAATCGTCTCGTTCATGGGTTCATGTTACCGAGCAGTAATGAATTCAACCAAGCAGGTACTGCGCAAGGCCCTCGATAGGCAGGGGAGGGGAGATGCAGAAACCCTGAGCGCTATCGCAACCCAGCGAGCGCAGGGTCTCGAGTGTCTCTGCAGATTCGACTCCCTTGGCAGAGACCTTGACCCCAAGGGTGTGTCCCAGATCGATGAGCGCCTTCGCGAGAGTCTCGTCTCCGTTGTCGATCGCCGAAACAAATTCAGTCTGCATACTGAGCTCGTCGATCGGCAACTGGTAGACAAAATCGAGCGACGCGCAGCCAATGCCAAAATTGTCAACGCCGATTCCGATCCCTAGGTCGTGGAGTTCCTGAAGTACCTTCTGAGTTCGATCCGGGCTGTGAGTGAGGTGGCGCTCGTTTAGTTCAAACCTCAGTAGCTGCGGGGTGAAGCCCGTCTCCGCAAGCAGCCTCGCCACCCAAGCCGAAAAATCTCGGTCCTGGATGAGTCGGTTCGACAAGTTGATCGTCACGCTGAGGTCCGGTCGGGAGTCAAAAGCACTGACATCTAACAGCGACCGTTCTGTGACGGTTCTGGTCAGTTGATCGAGCACGCCACATACCTCGGCAAGTTGTATGAAATCCTTTGGTTGGAGCATGCCGAGCTCGGGATGATCCCAACGAACGAGTGCCTCCACTCCCGTAATTCTCGAGGTTCTTAAGTCGAGTTTGGGCTGGTAGTGCACGAGCAGTGATTCGGTCACAACTGCCGATGGGAGTTCGCTCAGGAGCTGCGCTTTTGTTGTCAGCGACAAGCCGGTCGCTGGGCAATCTCGCACAATTCCTCCACCTTGGGCCTTTGCGGCGTACATCGCCTCGTCTGCATGAGTCTTTAGGCCGCGAGCGTCCGTGGCATCACGCGGGCACAGTGCGATTCCCACACTTACGTTAATGACAAGCCGATAATTCTCGATCTCGAATGGCTGAGTGAGCAGGTCAAAGATCTTCTCTGCCACCAGGTCGGCACGTCCAGCAGCATTTTCACCTGTGATGAGAACGGCAAACTCATCGCCTCCAAATCGTGCGAACAGGTCGCAATCCGCGAGCTCAGTCCTCAGTCTGTGTGCAACGCCCTGAAGGAGGAGGTCGCCAGTCTCATGGCCCAGAGAGTCGTTGACCTCTTTGAATTTGTTGAGGTCGAAGAGGATTAAGGCGCCGGCGGGGTCTGGTGTCTGTGCAGCGAGTGCACAAGCTGCTTCGAACTGCTCGTTGAACTTCGCGCGGTTTGGAAGTCCTGTCAGATGGTCCCGCCATGCCAGATCCTGAAGCTCAGCTCCATCAAGCTGAGGGGCGCTACCTATCTCAGAGCTACTGAGGTTCATCTCTAGTCCTGACGTTGATCGTGAAATCTATTCAAAGTAGCCCTGTTCCCCACGGTAGCGGCCAGTTGGAGCGTCTTCAAGCTTGCAGCGGTTGTATCCCCGCCTTGGATGGTAATTCGGCAGGCTGTGGCACTTCGCAGTACCTTTCCAAGATGCGCACACAGAGTGCAGACAAGATCACATGGAGGATCAGATGACCATCTACGACCGCCCCTTCGGAAGATACTTAGAGGATTTTTTGCCAGGTGACATCTATCGGCATTGGCCGGGCAAGACCATCACCGAGGCCGATGATCACTTGTTTTGCATGATCACCATGAATCATCACCCGCTGCATACCAATGCTTGGTTTGCCGAGAACGAGACGGTGCATGGCAAGAACGTCGTGGTCGGAAACCTGGTCTACTCGCTGATTCTGGGCATGAGTGTGCCCGACGTTTCGGGCGCTGCAATTGCGAACCTCGAGGTTGAGACGCTGATGCACAAGAACCCCACCTTTCACGGAGACACGATCTACGCCGAGACACACGTGCTCGAAACTCGCGAATCCTCAAAGGGGGATCGTGGCATTGTCACGGTCGAGACAAAGGGCTTTAATCAGCACGGAGTTGAGGTTTGCTATTTCCGTCGTAAAGTCATGGTCTGGAAAGCCGAGTCAGCGCCTGTTCGCAAGCGCCCGTATGGCGACGGTATCTGGGAGGACTGAATGTGAGTGGAGTCGGGTCGGCTGAAGGCGGGTTCTCCTCTGCAGCAGGAACCTCGACTCGCCTTCGACCGGCTTTCGCTCGGGCTGCCATCGGTCGGCTGAAGGAACTTGTTCCCTCGGGCTCGGGCGCACCATCCACTCGCGTGCTGTCTATTGAATCTGGCTCCGGAGTTCTTGTGGGGCAACTGGCCCGCGCTGGGCTGAACTGTTGGGCTTTGGCCAGCCAACAGGCAGTTGCGGCGGAACTGAAACGTTCTTTGCCCCAGGTTCGAGTGACCTCTGCATCTTTGACTGCGCTGCCCATACGGAGCGGTGGGATTGATCTGCTGTGTATCGGTGCTGGACTTGAGCAGGCTCTCACCGAGAGTGCTCTTACGGAAATCCATCGGGTGCTTCGCTATGGGGCAACTTTGGTTCAGGTGATCAACCTGATGGATGGCAGCGTTGATTGGGTGCAGAACCTTGATGCGCTGACCTCGAGCGCTAGCAGCAGTTCGCAATGGCTTGAGTCGCCGGGGGAGTCCGCATATTTCGCCGAACCCACAGTGGAGCTTTTTCCGAACTCGGTTCCTAGTTCGGTGAACCATGAACTGGATCGGCTGCGTGCAGATCTGCATGCTGCAGCCATTGCCTCAGAGCTACAAAGTGCGGTGCTAGCTGCAGCCCAAGAACTCTTGACTGCTCAGGTTGATTCCTCCGGTGCAATTGAGCGCCCGCAGGACACAGCGCTGCGCTATTGGCGAGCTGTGTAGGGGTGGATGTCATGCCGAGGATGGATGCCAATCTGAGCGCGGATACCCGGCTGACAGGCGAACAGCGGCGAGTGTTGCTTTCCGCAGAGTCAGGTCTTCGTGACCTGCCTTGGCGACAGACTCGCGACCCCTGGGCAGTGCTCGTGGCAGAAATCATGTTGCAACAGACCCAGGTTGCACGTGCCGAGCACCGGTGGGTGGCATTTCTTAAGCGGTTTCCAACCACTGCTGCATGCGCCGAAGCGCCGCTATCAGAGTTGCTAGAAGAATGGGCTGGTCTTGGTTACCCTCGTCGTGCGCGCAACCTGCAGTTGACAGCGATTCAGGTGGAGTCAAACGGCGGAGTCATTCCGAATCGACTCGAAGATCTGCTCACACTTCCGGGCGTCGGACCGTATACGGCAAGAGCAGTTTTGGCCTTTGCCTTTGAACAAGATGCCGCAATTGTCGACACCAATCTGGGTCGGATTCTGGCGCGCCGTGCAGGCCGACCACTTGGCCGGGCAGAAGCACAGGCTCAGGCCGATGCTTGGCTACCTAGCGGGCAGAGTTGGGCATGGAACCAAGCCTTGTTAGACATCGGAGCGTTGCGCTGCCGGCCACAAGCTCCAGTCTGCACAGGATGCCCAGTCAGGCGAACATGCGCCTGGGCACGTGCTTCTTGGCCTGCACCGGACCCGGCTGCGGGCTCAGCCGCAGTTTCGACTAGGCAAGCCAAGTTTGAAGGCTCGGCTCGCCAAGCAAGGGGCCGACTTTTGCGCGCTGTGCAACAGGGGACAGTTGCGCCTTTGGGGCTGAGTGCTGCTGCTGGACTAGAGGGTCAAGCTGATGCACAAGCTCGCGCTCGAGCCGTTGCAGACTCGTTAGTAAACGATGGTCTCTTAGAACTTGACGGCGCCGGCAACTGGGTTATTGCCGGAACAACTCCGAAGCCCTAGGGGTCAGGCTTCGCTCATTGCATCGAGCATGTTCAAACGAGTGGCTCTGCGAGCAGGGAGGATGGAGGCAACCACGCCCACAAGAATGCCCACCAAGAAGATCAAGCCAACGCGTGCCCAGTTGAAGGACAGGTCAATCGCTCCGTCCGCAATGCTCGAAATCACTACCCAGCTCAACAAAATGCCAGCGCCCATCCCTACAAGTGTCCCGAGCAAACCAATCAGCACAGCTTCAAAGCGGACCATACGGCCGACTTGTTGGCGGGTCATGCCGAGTGCTCGCACCATGCCAAGCTCACGGCGGCGCTCAAAGATCGACAACGTCATGGTATTGACAATCCCGACCAGCGCGACGATCACGCTCATGGCAAGCAGGGCGTTCACTGCGGCGATCAGAAAATCAAAGACGGTGCCCACAATCTGACCAATAAAGTTTCCGGGCTGCACCTCGACCCCGGTGTAACCCTGCAGGACCTTCTCTAAGTCTTGGCCCACGTCATCTGCTTGACCAGGCTCAACTCGAACAAACACCTGAGACACTGGCTTGTCGCCGACCACAGATTTGAATGTCTCTGCGTTCATGATGTTCCCGACGAAACTTTCCAAGCTGCCTTCGTAGACAGCAACGATTGGCAGGCTGAGTTCTTGGCCATCCACCGTTCGAAGAATGACGACATCCCCGAGGCCGGCTCCGGTAGCTCCTGGGCTAGAGAGCGCCCCTCCACCGAAGTTCGAAAAGTCAGGGACGGCGATGCCGGCTCCACTCGTCACAGCCTCGGAAGAGCCTGATGTGACCTTCAAGCCGGCAGATTTGGTCAGCTGATCAAGGTTCGCTGCAGAAACGAACGTGGCTTGACCGGATGACTCAATTGCCACCGAACTTTTGATTGCAGCAGTGTTGGTGACCCCAGGTGTCTTGTCGATGCTCGCCACAAGCTTTGGGTCTATTGCGCCTTGTGAACTCACGATGAAGTCCGGTGAGGATGCGCTGCTCAGCTGATCAACCAGAGATGTCTTCATGGCTTCGCCAGAGACTGTGACGAGCGTAACTAGAAAGAGCCCGATTACTAATGCGTTGGCAGTGGTGGCCGTGCGCTTTGGGTTTCGCACGGCGTTATCAGCAGCCAGACGGCCAGTCATGCCGAACAGGGCCATGATCGGACGTACAAGAATTGCAAACAATCGAGCCAGCAGCGGTCCGCCAATGAACAGCCCAATAAACAAAAAGAGTGCTCCAAAGGTCAGATAGAACCACTGCACTCCGACAAAGCGATTGGCTAGCAGTAAAGCAATGGATCCGAGCAGAAACATTGCTCCAAACACAGCCCGAACTACAGATGATCCAGAGGTATCAACAGCAGAGGAGCGCATGGCTTCTACAGGTTTGGTTCGTCCTGCTCGAAACGCTGGGACGATGACAGACAGGGTCGTGACGACAACCCCAATCAGCATGCACAGCACCACCGTGTAGGTAGAGATTTTGACGCCAGCACCCGGGATTTCTAAATCGAACTGTCGCAACAAAGCCTGCAGCCCAATAGCTAGAGCGGCTCCCACCACAATGCCGAGAGCGCTAGCGACCACGCCGATTGCCATCCCCTCAAAGATGAGCGATCGGCGCACTTGAGCAGGTGTTCCGCCGACTGCGCGAATCAGGGCGAGTTCCCGAAAGCGTTGGGTAACTACTACCGAGAAGGTGTTGAAGATGACGAAGGCAGCGACAAACATCGACAGATACGCAAACCCCTGCAGCACTGGCCGAAGAAGGCTGATAAATGCCGAGGCGGACTCGGCAGCATCGGATACAAACTGCTCTCCGGTTTGGACAGCCACAAAGGTCGGCAGTGCCTCTTCTAGAGCGGCTTGAACAGTTGCTGGGTCGCCGGAAGTGCGCAAGAGGACATCGCTAAACCCAGGCGTGCCGGCATTGAGCACTTCCACTGCAGTCTCTTCAGAAAACGAGATTGTTCCTCCGTCGTCGAGTGCGTCTTGGCGGCCAAACGACGAGATCCCAGAAACTTTGAACTGCTTGGTTCCTGCAGGGGTTTGCACCGAGACTGTGTCGCCCACGGAAGCACCAGCCTCGCTGGCAAGCTTTCGGTCAAGAACTACTTGGGCTGATCCTTTAGGTGCAGAGCCTTCGTCCAAACTGAGCGGGTTGAGTTCCGAGTCTGCAATCCAGGATCGGCCTTGAGAACGCAGATTGGCCGTTGTGCCATCGGGGCGCAACACGCGGGCGTCAGCTTGGATTTCTCCGGCAGCGGCCTCTACACCAGGGGTATCTCGTGCTGTTGCGAGCACCGATTCGGGAACAGTGAGCTGAAAGTCCATCCCACTGCTCTGTTCGCTGCTCGCCGTTGCAATAATGGCAAAGTCAACATTTTGGTATTGCTCCTCAACGTCGCCAGTCAGCCCTGCACGCATGGCGTCGGTGAGCATCAATCCCGAGGCTAAGAATCCAATACCAAGGATTACTGCAAGGGCAGTGGCGACCAGCCGAGTGATGTTTGCCCGAAGGCTCTTGAGTGCGTAGCTAAACATGGGTCAGTCCGCTCAGTCGCCCAGATTGCGCATACGGTCAAGCACAGAATCCCTTGTGGGGGCCATGAGCTCATCAACGATGCGTCCGTCGGCTAGGAACAACACCCGACTTGCATGAGATGCGGCCACCGGGTCATGAGTCACCATCACCACGGTTTGGCCGAACTCCTTCACCGCACCTTCCATAAACGAGAGAATCTCGGACGAGGAGGTGGAGTCCAGGTTTCCTGTGGGCTCATCGGCGAAGATAATTTCTGGTCGCTCGACAAGCGCTCGGGCCACTGCAACGCGCTGCTGCTGCCCTCCAGAAAGTTCTGAGGGCTTGTGATGCAGGCGATCAGAAAGGCCCACGGTGTTGACGACATGGGTCATCCAAGCTGAATCCGGCTTGCGGCCTGCAAGATCGAGCGGAAAGGTGATGTTCTCTTCAGCAGTCAAGGTGGGCAACAAGTTGAACTGCTGAAAGATGAACCCCACTTTGTCCCGACGCAGCAAGGTCAGCGCCTTCTCACCCAACTTGGTGATGTCAACATCGCCGATGAACGCAGTTCCTGCGGTCAGTCGATCGAGCCCTGCGGCGCACTGCATCAGGGTTGACTTGCCCGAACCAGAGGGGCCCATGATTGCAGTGAACGCACCTTTTTCGAATCCAACCGTCACGTGATCTAACGCACGCACCTCGTTCTCGCCGCTGCCATAGATCTTGGCCGCGCCGTGAACCTGTGCCGCCCAGCTTGTTTGCACTGCGTTGCTCACTTGCCCTCCGATATTGGTGCCTGCGTTGCAGGACTTTGTAGCCTCGCCAGACTAGGCGGGGGATTTCTTCCAAGTGATTTCTACGTTTTCAAATCCCGCAGCTTGTAGGAACGTGGTGAGCCAGTCCTCGGTATTTTGTCGGCCTTGTTCCACTAGGTCGGAAGTCTTCGCCGCCGCCTCTACCTTCTTTTCGGCAGCCTGATACAGGGGAGCATCATCAGTGGGGTTGGCAGAGAAAAAGTCGTCAAAGCGGTCAACAATGCCGCGGTTTCTCGACACAATCCGAGCGGAGGATTCATCGATATCAGCATCGCTCAGCGCGGGTTCGGGCAGGGTCAGGCGGATGGTATTGGTGGACTCGTCTACCTGAATTGCACCCTCGTCGAGTTCGGCAAAATTGACCGTGGCCCGTACCGTCCCGGTCACGAGGGCCGTGACTCGTTCGCCCTTCAGAAAGCCCGGCAAGTATTTTGCGTCTGTCTCAAGGTCGACATCTTGAGTAAACGTGCCCTCGGCAGCGGTGAACTCCTCGAGCTTTCGGATTCGTTCCAGCACCGTCGGGCCAGAACGATCCACCGTTTCAGCGCCGAACGGGTTGACTACGTACAAGACACCCACTACGAGCAATCCAAGCAGACAGAGAGCGATCGTTCCTAAGAGCAGAGTCGTTGTGAGGCTGGTCTTCACGCGCTGCTTCTGGAGGGTTCCCACCGTCATAAGCTACTGCTCGGGTCAGTCGGCCGGGCGGCTTTGACTTGTGATCACTATGGTGCAGCTCAGATTGGGGCGCATCAACATCACCGCCGCCTACCCTGTGAACGTGGTGGAACAGGAACAGGTCAGTGAGGACTCAACTGGGGAGCAGTCTCCGGAGTCTCAGGAGTCTGAACAGTCTGAACAGTCTGAACAGAATCTGCTGGATCGAACCATTGATCGCGTTGATGCTTGGCATCGAGGTGTGCCGGCGCTTGCTGTCACCTTTGGCGTGGCAAAGAAGTTTGGTGACGATAAGGGCGGGCAGTTAGCAATGCTGCTTGCGTATAAGGGGTTCTTCTCGCTGTTTCCGCTGATGCTGGCTTTTGTAAATGCGCTCGGCTTGATCCTGCGCAACAACGAGGACCTGCAGAATAAGTTGATTGATTCGGTTCTCGGCAATGTGCCGGTGATTGGTACCGAGATTTCTACAGAAACTGGTTCGATCGGCGGCAGCGCTTTTGTGTTGATTGCATCGATTCTGGTCTCGATATGGGCGGGCCTTGGTCTCCTCGACATGTTGCAGGAGTCGCTCAACACTATGTGGGAAGTACCCCAATTTGATCGCCCGCCGTGGTTGCTGCGCAGGTTGCGGGACCTACCAGGTGCGCTGCTGATTCTTGTATGCGCAGTACTCACTGGTGCTGGACGCTGGTTGCTCGCTGGCGAAGCCTCGCCTGCGCTGCGCTGGGTGCTCTCCGCTGCCTTGGCTGTGCTAGCAGGAGCCGTTGGCTACCTGGGCCTTCATGCGGTGTTATGCGCTAGAAAAATCCCTCTTCGTAACCAACTCCCTGGAGCTCTAGCTGCAGGACTGGGCTGGTGGGCCTTGCAGTCACTGGGCGGCTACTACGTGACTCGAATCGTGACCCAGTCAAGCGACACCTATGGGGTGTTCGTGCTAGTGCTCGGGTTGTTGTCCTGGAGCTATCTGCTGGGCACGCTGTACTTGTACAGCGTTGAACTCGCAGCAGTTCTCTATGACAAGCGCTGGCCTCGAAGCTTGTCTGGGAGAGACCTCACCGATCAGGATCAAGCTGCCTTTGAAGCACTGTCTCATCGAGAGGTCAGGGTTCGCGGTACCCAGATAAATATCGAGGTACCGCGTAACCCTGAGTAACTCAGTTCATTTCATTCAGAAAGCTGTGCTGTTCAAAATGCTGTTCCGCTCGGAACGCGTTGCCTATCAGAAGGCTTTGCCCTGTGGTCCTTGATACTCGGCCGAACCAAAGGCGAGGACTGGCAAGAAGATGAATGGCAAGAAAATGAGGCCGATGGTGTAACCAACTCCCTTACCGAACAACTTCGAAAGCTCGTTCAAGAGAATAATCAGGAAGATGATCCCGATGCAGGGAAGCAATGGCAGAAGTCCCCACCACCAGTCCTTGCCTGACTGCTTAGCAATCACGCAGTAGTTAAAGATGGGAATGAGTCCGTACCATCCGGGCTGGGTCATCTTGGCAAAGATCTTCCACATGGAGGCCAAGATCAAGACGGTGAAGCCAATGGACAAGACAAGACCCACGAGACCGCCTGCGGCGCCACCTGAGCTTGATTCCTGAGCTAGCAGAGACAACATAATGGGTTCCCTTTCAGTCGTGTTAACAAACAAAATCTAGCCGAAACCTGAGAGAATTCTTGGGATAGTTTCAATTTGCAAGAATGACCTACACGAATCTGGCCCGGTCTGCAGCAATCGCAGAAATTGCTGCGGCACGATTACTCCATTCGCCAACAACACTTGCCTTGCCCGGTTCGAGGTCTTTGTAGACCTTAAAGAACTGCTGAATCTCTGCGAGCTGATGCTTAGGAATGTCGCCTACGTCCTGCAAATAATCCCACCTTGGGTCACCGGAAGGAACGCAGAGCACCTTTAGATCTCGGCCGGCCTCGTCGGTCATCTCGAGCACCGCAATAGGCCGGGCGCGAATATGGCATCCGGGAAAGGTTGCCTCTTCGAGCAGTACGAGCGCATCTAGCGGGTCGCCATCCTCGGCCAAGGTGTTTGGGAAGAACCCATACTCAGTGGGGTACACAGTGGTTGAGAAGAGGTGGCGATCTAGCCAAGCCTCTCCATGGTCGTGGTCGATCTCGTACTTGTTGCGCGACCCTTTCGGGATCTCAACAACAACCTCGTACCAGTCTGAGCCGTCTCCCTCTCGTTGGCCTTGGGGGGATTCTTTGGTCATGTTCGTATTGCCTATCTGTTGTTGTGGCTATCTGTGGTTCTGGCTGGGTCGGGTTCAAGAAGGGCTGCGAATGCCACGCATGCCAGACCAGGCCAGCTGAGAGAGTTGCTCGGCTAGTAGGTCTACCCCGGGTTCGCGCTGATGCGATAGCCAGTAGCGAGTAGCGGCTTCGGTCATACCCACGATGCTGTGAGCTAGTAAGTAGCGATGCGTCACAGGCTCACCCTCGACCATGATTAAATCGGCGATGCTTTCGGCAATGGAGGTTTCTACCCCTAGCGCGAACGAGGCAAACTCGGGGTCCCTTCGGGCCCCTGCACCAAAGAGCACCTTGAACGAATCGGTGTGCTCGCTTGCATATCCAAAATAGGCCCTGAACCCATTCTCAATCTGCTGTCGCGGCCCGGCGGCCTCGGCAGTCGCTTTCGAGATGGTCTCTTGCAACTCCGCGCCGATCTCAGTCAGCAACTCAATAAACAACTCGCGCTTAGATGCAAAGTGCTGGTAGAGAACTGGCTTGGTAACTCCAGCGGCCTCTGCCACCTCGTTCATGGATGTGGCGTGATACCCATGTTCGGCAAACACCGACACTGCAGTGTGGAGAAGTTGTTCTCGGCGTTCGGCAGCAGGAAGTCTCATAGCAAGTTGCACAAGGTTACTCGCGCGTGGACGCTTGGGCTTCTGTTGCGCGAGCGGTCAGAGGCTCTGAGTCAGACCTAGAGTGCAGTGTCATGCAGCCTTTGGTCGAGTTAGCGATTACCTCTGAGCGTTGCTCCCCGTTTCGCCAAAGTTTTCTTGCAGACCCGATCGGCTCTGCTGGTGCCTACGATGCTTTTCTCTGCATCGAGGTTCCGCTGCCATGGGAGCGAGATATCTCGCTACACGACACGTTCTTCTCGCTCAGCGAGCATGACGCTGCTGAAAGCTTGCAGACTGCTGAGCAACGTGCCAATAGGAAACCCTTTGCCAGCCTGACAGGCCCTGATGGTCGCAGATGGCGCCCACAAGGACTCGTAGCAGCCTCAGTCGGCTTGGCCGGTGCTGATCCAAACGGTGCTGGTTCAAATGGTGCTGATCCAAAGGCTGTGCGCGTCTTGGCCTTTGAGAAGCAGTCGATCTCCTCTGACCCCTCCGTCGCCGGGTCAGCATCTCAGGTTTTTCAGGTCGAAACAGCGGTCCCCTTTGATCGGCGTGAATGGCTGATCGAACCAGCACAGGTTTTGCCGTTAGCTAGGGCATTGCTGAATGCAGACGAACCTGCAATTGCAGCGTTTGCGCAGTACCAGGTGATGGTTGAGGCAGATGTGATTGACCTGCTGATCTGCACACACGGCAAACGTGATGTCTGCTGTGGTCAGGCGGGCATGGCTCTGTATTCCACCATCTCCTCCCAGCTTGGCGATCCGCTGGGAAAGGTCAGAGTGTGGCGGGCCTCGCATACCGGAGGACACCGCTTTGCACCCACAGCGCTGACGTTCCCGGACGGATACGCGTGGGCCTATTTGGACGACAGCACTACTGCCCAGATCTTGAACCGCTCCGCTCGAACATCCCCAGGTTCGCCACAAGATCTGACCACCGTGGGCGAGCACTGCCGCGGTGTGGCATCGCTCTCTGCTGGCCCAGCGCAGGTTGCTGATCGCACTGCGCTTCTGCATGCCGGTTGGGCTTGGGCCGAAACATCTCGAACAGTAGAAGTGGTTGCGTTTGATCGTCACTCTCTGGCAACAACCTTGGTGATCACTGGAACTCCAGCGGATGGCCCAGCGCTGTCATTGCAGGTAGTGGTACAAGTGGAGCGGCATATTCCACAGATCACATGTGGGGTCATTGAGAGCTGCGAATACGAAGTCGAAGCAGTCTGGAAGGTGGCCTCGGTTAGGCAGGTCTAGTGCGGGTGTTCAGTAACCGAACTTCTCGCCGCGATCCTCTGCGTCTGCAGCCTTAACCCCGTATCCGAACACAATCGCTGGCAGCAAAGTGACTGATCCCAGAACCATTGCGGCGATGATGACCGTCACGATCCACGATGGGAAGTCGGCAATAAAGGCGACTACAAAGAGCAGCATCGCTACACCAAAGCACGAGTACCCGACCTTGGATCCGAGTTCGCAGAGCTTACGGATACGGTCGCGTCGCTCGAGTACCGGGTCGCTCATGGAAGCCAACCTGCATTATCGAGGAGTTGGTGGAGCGAATTGC
The DNA here is from genome assembly GCA_945901935.1 of Bifidobacterium breve. Classification (GTDB taxonomy): domain Bacteria; phylum Actinomycetota; class Acidimicrobiia; order Acidimicrobiales; family Microtrichaceae; genus IMCC26207. Next base: position 17,293 of record CAMDLX010000034.1, read on the forward strand.
GCATTCTCCCCAGGGAGAAGTTTTCGCTAGCAACACGCTCGTTATTGTCGAGCAGTGCAGAAACGCTAGGTGAGTCAGGTTCTGCGAGCGCTGCTGCGATGCCGTGGCTGTCGGTTGGGTCGAACCAATCAAAACCAAAGGCTCGAAGTTCCTTGCCGACGGGGTAGTCACCCACGCTCACCGTTTTCCGGTAGAGAGCGGCCTCGATAGGTGGATTTCCAAACCCTTCCCAAGTAGACGGAAAGGCAATGTGGTCGGCTGCGGCGTAGATACCTTCAACGTCAGTCCATTCGTGATGAACCACCTTGCAGGCTGCTTCGCTGAAGAGCCGTTGCAGCTCCTCGCCGTAGCCTTCTTCGGCAGGACCCAGCAGCCAATAGGTGGCTCCAACTGCTTCTGCTAGGCGGATCGCTGCAGGAATGTTTTTGCGCTGAATGGCCCGCACTGGATGAGCAACGACCAGTTCCTCTGATCCAATCCCGACCGATCGCCGCACATCGCGTCGCAATTGCTCGGTCTCCCTGCGACTCCGACGGACAGGTGTAGGAAACCCGTTATAGATAATTGCTGCTGCAATTCCGCGATCCGCAAGCTCGTCTCGCAGGATTCGATTGATTGCAACATGACGCCAAGAGGGATCGGTTGCTGGCAATTCGGTGACGTGTGCAAATCGCTCGCGATGCCAAGGGGGGTCGTGGTGGTGCAGCAGTGCTGGTCGGCCGGCAAGGACTCGTGCAGCGGCGCGAGAGGCCGTCAGATTCATGGGAATCGTCAGCAGATTCTCGACTACCACTAGGTCGGCATCGGAAAGCGCGGCGGTCAGCCTCTCGGTGAGCGCAGTCTCATCAACGCTGATAGGGGACTCGTCTGGAACGGTCTCGGGAGCCTTCTCAGCTGCGTCCGAAAGCTCGAGTCCGGACACTGTTCTGTCTGCGTTGGCATCGCCGGCGACTGTAATGACCTCATAGCCAAACTCCTCGAATGCCTCCATCCAAGTGCGCGCAACTACCGAGACTCCGTCGGTCAGGCCGAATCGAAACGACAGGAACGCTGCACGTTTTGCCATGAGCGCAACAGGTTAGGGTCACAGAGATGCAGTTAGGGATTCGCGGATGATTTCGGAACAGGCATACGAGGTGCTCGCCGCTCAGTGGCGCGAGCCCGGCTTTACCTGCCCGAACAGCAAGACCTATCCGTGGCTCTGGCTTTGGGACTCGAGTTTTCATGCCATTGCTTGGGCTCACCTTGGTGACGCAGAGCGCGCAGTCACGGAACTCACCACAGCGCTATCCGCTCAGGACACGGACGGGTTCGTTCCACATGTTCTGTACCTAGATGGTTCGCAAGATCATGAAGCGTTCTGGGGTCGCCCGGACACATCATCGATTACACAACCGCCCATCTATGGCCTAGCCATTGCCGAACTCGTTCGCCTTGGAATTTCTCTGCCGGCCGATCTTGTTGATCGAGCCACGGCTGGGCTCAACTTTTTATTCGAATCGCGCCGGAGAACTCCTGCTGGTCTGATTGAAATTGTTCACCCTTGGGAATCGGGATGTGATCACAGCCCTCGGTGGGATGACCTGGTTCTGGGCCAGAGTGAATTTGATGAGGAAGTCTGGTTTCGCCGAAAAGGGGAATTGCTGCAGGGGATTGAGCGCAAGGCTGGGGGAGCGCCAATTTGGAACGATCAGTTTGCTGTGGGGTCGGTCGCGTTCAGTGCGATAACAGCGTTTTGCGCACATGAGCTTTCGGGTGTGACTGGGGACCAGTCGCTCCTCGACCACGCTGCCGATGTTGCGGATGCATTGGCGTTGCGTTGGGAACCAGGACTTCGCACCTGGGTTGATGACGGCCCAACGGCGAATGGTTCTGGTCGAGTGCGCACTGTTGAAGCGCTGCTTCCGCTGCTGACTCTGCCGATCCAAAGGGGCAACTCTGCTGGAGTGGCTGATGTGGCCGCTGGCGGAGTGGCTGATTTGGCCGCCGAAGAACTTATGGATGAGCAGGCTTTCGCCGGACCATATGGTGCCCGGCAGGTTCATGTTGATGAACCGACGTACCTACCCACCACCTATTGGCGTGGGCCCAGTTGGCCACAGTTGAACTACTTGTTGTGGCTGGGTTTGCAGCGTGTCGGGAAGTTCGCCGAGGCATCGCTGCTAGCGGAGCGCAGCCGAACTGGTGCGCTGCGATCGGGGTGGGCTGAATATTGGGATGCCGATACTGCTACACCCGGGGGAGCGGTACCTCAGTCTTGGACCACATTGGCAGCGTGCATGGACGCTCGGCAGGCGTAGGCACTCGCGTAGCTCTCTAGAGTTTCGGTCTGGCCCAAGTTCCGGGTTCTTGAAGTATCTAAAATGTAATGAGATGTACTGAAAGTATCTATACTGCTCGGAATGACAAGACAGTCCCGTAAGCAGTCAGCCCAGAACCCAGCAGCCCTGAACCCTGCAGCCCCGCAAGCAGCAGACCCATATGCGGCAGGCAAGTTGTATCTAGAATTTTGTGGGGAGGACCACACACTGAGTCCCGGCGAATCGCTCAGTTTTGGTCGAGCGGCAGACCTAGTCATTGACGAGAACCCCTACATGCACCGAGTAGTAGGTCGCTTTGTGCAGCGCGGCAATCACTGGTGTATTGAGAATCACAGCCGCAGCATCACCTTTACCATCAGAGAATTGGCTGGCCTGAGTTCGGCGCTCGTTGGCCCCCAGTCAACTGCGGCACTTCTGCAAGGTGAGTTCACCTGCGGGTTCGTATCCGGCCCAACCCGCTATGAACTCTCTGGAGCGCTTGAGGGGTTCGAGTGGGATACCGACCTGCTCGGCCAGGCTGGAGCACTTGGTACTCAAACAATGGATTGGGGTCGCGTTGACTTGAACGAGGACCAGCGCTTGTTGTTGCTCGCCATGTGCGAACAGCGATTGCTCAATCCTCAAACGGAGCAGACTCAGCCTCCATCAAACCGTCAGGGTGCTGCGCGACTTGGCTGGTCACTCACCAAATTCAATCGAAAACTCGATCACCTATGCGAGAAATTGCATCGGGCAGGCATACCTAACGTGCATGGCGGACTCGGTGCCAACGCGATGGACCGGCGTGTGCACCTGATGGACCACGCTCTTCAGGTTGAACTCGTCAGCGTGAACGACTTGCACTTAATCGATCGGCAGCACCCTGCTGCCTAGCTCACGGGTGGGCAATTTGAACTGCTGTGGCTGCAGTTGGCGAGACCAGCCATCCTCGACCAGTGCAGGGCAGAAGTTCCGATCGAACTTCTAGAGAGCAATGCAGCAGCGCCCCGTGATGATCTGGATCGACTCCCAACAAAATGCCGGTCCTTGAGGAGCGAAGCTGAGCGATGAGATCGCTGTAGGACCGCAACAAGCTATCGACATCTCCACTGAGCACCAGCCTGATCGGATGGGTTCGGCCCAGCTTCACTAGCTCGGCCAACGCGGCTTCGATCTGATCTCCATCTGGCAATTCCAACAAAGTGCACACGTCATCTACTGCAATCAGAGTCGGAGTTCCAGACTGGATTGAGCTTGCAGTTGCCCGAAGAAAGCTGCTGGCATCCGCTGCGCACTGCGGTTCAATGAGAGCAGCGGACCATTGTGTGGAGTCATCTGCGTTACTGCCGTGTGCAGCCAGCAAGAAACTGGCTGGGCTGGCTGGGCTTGCTGGGCTTGCTGGGCTTGCTGGGCTCGCTGGATTGGAATGCAGTGCCAGAGCCAAGGTGTTGAGGGCCGAGGATTTGCCGCTTCGGGGTGGACCCGCAACGAGAGCGTGATGATGGGTGAGGTCAAGAATTGCTAGATCCATCTGTTCCGCCTCGAGTCCGCATGCAAGCAAGGTCCATGGGGGCGAGGCGCTGACGCCCGCTGATCCTTGATCTAGCTGATCTCCGTGGCCTCCCTGACCGACTTGGCCTGCGGTTACCTGGGTGCCTCGTAGAGATGGCAGTTCTGAAAAACTCAGCTGCCGAGGTAGCGCGGCGATTTCTTGCGCAGTACCGAGTTGCCTGAGCACAGCTTGCTGACTCAGGTCATCAGGTTGAGCCACTTGAACTTGGTGGCCTTGCAGCCAGCCACGGCCCGGTGGAGTCTCCTTGGCTGCAGACTCGGGTTCAAGGCCCAACATAAGGGCATCATCTTCTGTTGGACTCCGCAGGAATATCTGACAGCCGAGCAGGGCCGCAAGCCTGGGTGGCACATCGGCTCGACGGTTGGCCGCAAGCAGAACGTGCAGACCAAGGGAACGTCCATCTCGAGCGATTCGGAGCAGCAGTTCCATGGCCTCGCCCCGATTGATTCGCTCATACAACTCCTCGAAGGC